>CAZMRE010000157.1:0-5400 GCA_964568545.1 uncultured Deferribacteres bacterium
CGACGGGCTTTTCAAAAGCATTGGCCTGAAGAGGTGATTCCGGCGGCGGGGTTCCCAGAATAACCATGACAATCGGTTTTCCTTCTGCGCTGGTGGCAAGAGTGGTGAGTCGGATTTCCGGGCTTTGTTTTTGAAGATCGTGAAGAAAACCTAAAACCTCTTCTGATGTTGAGGTTGCCGTGTACTGGCTTTTTTCGGCAACGGTTTGAAGGGATTGAGGAAATCCTGCTGTCGAAAAAAAAGCCAAAAAAATGAAAAGGAACATCATCTTTTTGAACATTTGTGGATCCTCCTGCTAAAATAAGTTTGATCTGCCACAAAGACACGAAGGGATCAAAAATAATTGTTTCGGCTATTTCTTTGTGGCTGCCTTTCTAAACCGCAAAAAGCGCTAGCAAGGTGTACAATACCGCACCAATTCCGGCGGCAATTGTGGCTAGCGGTAACTGCGTGGTGACGTGATCCATTAAATCGGTGCCGGTAGCCAGGGACGACAAAATCGTCGTATCTGAAATTGGGGAACATTGATCCCCGTAAACGGAACCGCCCGTCACGGCTGCAAAGCACAGCAGGTTGTAAAAAGGGTCGGGATTCACGGCGTAGGCCAACGGCATGGCAATGGGGAAAACCACCGCGTACGTGCCCCAGGATGTTCCCGTTGAAAAGGCGATGACCATTGTGGCGAACAACAAAATGGCCGGCAGAAATACCGGATTAATGAGGGCGCTTGTTGTTCGGATGAGAAAATTGGCTGTTCCCACCTCTTTTGAAACCGCGCCCAGCGTAACGGCCAGTCCCAGAATAATGGCACCGATGGTGACGCCCTTGCAGCCGTCGACAAATCCCTCCATGATTGTTTTCAGAGGCATGCCCTTGTAGAGCGCCAGAAAAATGCTGGTCAATACGGCCAAAACAAAGGCCTCGGACACGTGAAGCTGTCCGTACAGAACATACGGGCCGATGGAAACGGCAAGAAGCACGCCGATGGGCAGTAAAAAATCCCACGCGCTTGGGTTGTAGTCCTCCGGAATTTTCATCGAAGTAAGTTCGCGTGCAATCAAAGGTTGGGCGCCGTCACGATCCAATTTTCCCGTGGTTTTGACTCGCTCCATAGCGGCCTTCATTTTTTTTCCGTACCAGGGCAGTTTTTCAATGGAAAACAAGAAAGTGAAAAGAATGGCGAAAATAGCGTAGAAATTAAAAGGAATGGCCTTAAAAAGGAATGTTTTGCTCACATCCAGATTGGCAAAAATCGGTGATGTTCCCACAACCAGTCCGCCAATATAAATAGGCCACACGTTGAACGGTAAAATCGTGGCCACGGGCGAGGCCGTGGAATCGATGATGTACGAAACTTCTTCGTGGCTCACCCCCTGGGCGTCTGTGATGGGCTTGGCTGTGGAGCCTGCCAGAATGGTGCTGATGGTTCCGCCCTGGTGAAACAGCAGTCCGAGAAGGAAGGCGAAGAATTTGGCGGATTTGCGACCGCGCACGATTTTTCTTCCGGCCAATTCGGCGAAATATTGCGCCCCGCCGGTTCGTGTCCAGATGCCGATGAGGCCCCCCAAACTCCACAGGTAAACGAGGAGAATTTCGCCGTATTTTTTGCTTCCGATGGAAGGAATCAGAAAATCCTGCACAATGTTGTAATGGCCGCTGATAATTCCGCCCAAAAAAATACCCAGAAAGAGAGAGGAAATCACCTCGCGGGTGAGAAAACAAAGCACAATGGTGAGAAAAGCGGGCAGAAGCGACCACCACCCGAAATCTTTGGCAGTTGCATTAAGATGAATGAGAGAGGTTTGCTCACGCAAAAAGATAAAACCGATCAAAATGAATATTACTGTGATCCACTTTGCATTTTTGGACATCCAAATTTCCTTATTTTTGCCGATTCAATCCGGCATCAACAATTGGCGTTTGCTCAAAAAAATTGACGGGATTTACAGGATATTTTATTTATCACGTAAATCAATTGCGAAGTTGTTTTTTTAAAACTCACCTTTCCTCCTCACTTTTAAAAGCGAGGGAGAAGTTCGGGCCGCCAAAATTTATTATGCTACCATTCAAGTGGTGAATTTATTGTTTTTCTCCACCCGGGATTTTCAATTCTCCCTCGGAAGCCGCTACCACCACAGCTGCTGCCGTGTCGCCGGTAATGTTGATGGTTGTGCGAAACATGTCCAGAATCCGCTCCACCCCCAGAATCAGGGCAATTCCTTCCAATGGGATGCCAATTTGTTTGAGAACGATCACCAGCATCAGCATACCCACCCCGGGAGCCCCGGCTGTTCCTACCGACGCCAGCGTAGCCGTAAGAACAATAATGAGCTGATCTCCCATCGTCAGGTGCATGCCGTAAACCTGGGCAATAAACAGGGCGGATATTCCCTGATAAAGAGCCGTCCCGTTCATGTTGATAGTTGCGCCCAGAGGGAGCACAAAACTGGCAATGTCGTTGGGCACGCCAAGATTTGTTTCACTGACCTCAATGGTTACGGGAAGCGTTGCCGAGCTGGAACTGGTGCTGAACGCGACCAGTTGGGCGGGCAAAATTCCCTTTAAAAATTGCATGGGTTTCATTCCTCCCAGAATACTGACAACAAATGGGTAGGTAAAATTAAGCAGGAGAAGTCCCGCGATGGTCAAAAGGGAATATTTCAGCAGAGACACCAGAATTTCCATTCCAAAGCTGCCAATTACGCTGGCGATGAGAGCAAAAACGCCATAGGGTGCAACCTTAATCACGATGTGAACGGTTTGAATCATGAGATCGTTCACGGCATCCATGAAACTGACCAGTAGTTTTCCCTTTTCGGGAGGAATCATGGTAGCAACAGCGCCCCCGAAAATTGCAAAGAAAATAATCTGCAACAGCACACCCTGACTCAGTGCCGCAAATGGATTGGTGGGAATGATGTTGAGAAATGTGTCCACGATGCTGGGCTTCGCGGCTCCGGCCACTTTTGATCCCGCCTGAGCGCTGTAGTTTTGCATGAGGGCCGTTTTAATGTGTTCGGGAAGCCCACTGCCCGGCTGAAAGAGATTGGCCAGAACAAGTCCGACCCCCACGGCAAATGCTGTGTAGAGAAGGTAAAAAAGCAGGGTTTTGCCGCCGATTCGTCCCATCTTGCCAATATCTCCGAGGCTGGCGGTTCCAATAAAAAGAGAGGCAAAGACCAGGGGCATCACCACCATCTGAATCAATCGAATAAAAGCAGTGCCAACCGGCTTAAATTCCACGATCGATTGGTGGAGCAAAAGTCCTGCAATCGTTCCCAGGATTAGTCCCAGAAGAATCTTTGTGTAGAGTTCCATTGGAACCGATTTTTCGAAGAGAAAATACAGAAAAATCAACAAAATGGTATTTCGAAGAAGCTGAAGGACGGTAAAAACAGTGGAAGAGAACGATGTCGCCGGAAGAATGAAAAGAATGTAGGCCATTCCTCCAAAAAGAACGGACAGAAGAATGTAGGGTAAACGGATTGATTTTTCTGAAGCCATTAGAATTCCTGTTCCTAAAAATTGAAGTCAGGAGAAAAACAACGCCAGAACCTATTCCAAATCTTGTTAATTATAATAAAAATTAAGAAATAATCAAAGATAAAAAAATAAATTTTTATTGATTCTTACCCCAATTTATTTTAACTTTTAGAAAAAAAGGAGGCCCAATGACTTTTAACGAGCGATTGAGGGTCCTTTCAGAACAGAAAAAGAGCTTTCTGTCCATTGGCCTGGATGTGGATATGGACAAAATTCCAGGGTTTTTGTTGGATTTTGAAGCACCGATTTTGGAGTTTAATAAATCAATTATTCATGCGACATCGGATGTTGCAGCCGCGTACAAGTTTAATATGGCTTTTTATGAAGCCTACGGGGTTCAAGGATGGCGATCTTTGAAGAAAACGCTGGAGGTGATGCCTGATTCCGCTATCAAAATTGCCGACGGTAAACGCGGGGATGTAACCCATTCCTCCCAGAAATACCGGGATGCCTTTTTTAAGGAACTTTCGTTTGATGCCGTTACGGTCAACCCGTACATGGGCTACGATGCAGTGGCCCCGTTTTTGGAAGACGAAGCAAAGGGTGCGTTTATCCTTTGTCTCACGTCCAATGAAAGCGCCGGGGACTTTCAATTTTTTTCAGACGGCCAGAAATATTTGTTTGAAAAAGTGGCTGAAAAAGCGGTTGAGTGGAATACAAATGGGAATTGCGGATTGGTGGTTGGTGCCACAAAAGCCGAACACCTGAAGAGAATTCGCGAAATTGCCCCGGATTTGCCGCTGCTAATTCCAGGTGTGGGTACACAGGGCGGGGATTTGAAGGCGTCAGTTGAAAATGCCAAAGATTCGCAGAATGGCGGATTCCTGATCAATTCCAGCCGCGGAATTCTGTATCACTCCGATGATTTTGATTTTGCGCAGAAATCCCGTGCCACCGCTGAAAAACTGCGAGATGAGATTAATGACTCTGTTAGAAAATAGAATTTAAATAGGAAAAGATCCATTGGGTGCAAAAATGAACGAGAGCGAAATTATTAAAATTTTTACAGATACGGGGGCGCTTTTGGAGGGACATTTTCTGTTGTCGTCGGGCTTGCACAGTTCTCAATATTTTCAATGTGCCAGGGTTTTGCAATATCCCCAATATGCAGAGGAATTGGGTGAAGATATTGCCGAATATTTTAACGATTACGATATTGATTTTGTCATTTCGCCCGCCATGGGGGGAATTATTATCGGACACGAGGTAGCCCGGGCACTCAAAACCCGGTTTATTTTTACGGAACGGTCAAGAGAAACCGATGAAATGACGCTTCGCAGGGGATTTGATATTGAAGAGGGCGAAAAGGGTCTCATTGTTGAGGACGTTCTCACTACCGGCCGGTCGGTTCGAGAAGTGATAAAACTGCTGCAAAGGGAAAATGTCCACCTTGTTGGAACCGGTTTTATTGTCGATCGGAGTGATAACCGGACAAAATTTGGTGTACCCAAATACGCGGTTCTGAAAATGCCGGTTGTGACTTATCGTCCCGAGGAGTGCCCCTTGTGCAAAAAGGGTATTCCGATTTCAAAGCCTGGAAGTCGAAAAAAGATTCCTGTTTGAATGTGATATTGTTTAAATTTGAGAATTCGTAAGTAAGATAATTCTTATTAAATTGAATCTTTGTGGTTTCTTTGTGGTTTTGTGGCTTTTTGGCTATTAATATTTGGATTATTGAGTGAATAGGTGTGCAATTAAAAATGTGAGGGTAGCAAATGAAAGTAACATATCCGATTCTTTTGGCGTTGGCAATAGGCGTGGTCATGGCTTCTTGTGGTAAAAAAGAGAAGGCAAAGACATTTCCTGTGCTTACGGCTGAACAAATATCACAAATTCAGGAGCAAATGAAAAGTTTAC
>CAZMRE010000158.1:0-5388 GCA_964568545.1 uncultured Deferribacteres bacterium
ACAACGCCTGGAGCGACGGGAATCCCCCGGAACACACCACGATTTTGCCCTTCACACGGGTGCTGGCCGGGCCGGTGGACTACACGCCTGGCATTTTCAAGATTCTCTTTGATCCCACGGGCAAACACCGTGTACACACAACGCTGGCAAAACAACTGGCGTTGTATGTTGTGCTTTATAGTCCGCTCCAGATGGCAGCCGACCTGGTGGAAAATTACGACCATAATCCGGCTTTCCGTTTTATTGAAGCTGTTCCGACCAATTGGAATGAAACCCACGTACTAAACGGGCGTATTGGCGACTATATTACGATCGCACGCCGCAATGGAGCCAATTGGTTTATGGGGAGCATCACGGATGAGCATCCGCGATTGTTCAATGTGCCTCTGTCCTTCCTGGATGCAAAAAAAGCGTACGTTGCCCACATTTACGCCGACGCAAAAGACGCGGATTGGGTAACGAATCCGACGGCGTTGGAAATTAACGATGTCCCGGTGAAATCCGGTGATTCGTTCCCGATTGCTTTGGCTCCTGGCGGTGGCATGGCCGTTTGTTTTGAAGCCCTGTCTGAAAATCAGCCGGCTAATGGTAAGAGCCTGGAGGCGTTCAAAAAAGAAGCGCAGGAAAAAATGGCAGTTTACCGGAAATTGCCGGTGAAGAAAAAGTAAATCCGAAATTCGAATTTCGAAATGCGAAATAATTTCGAATGCTAAAATTCAAAACAAACAAAACATTTTGTTCTGCGTTTTGAAATTTCTTTTTTCAATTTTAAATTTGTTTCGGATTTCGGGTTTTGTGCTTCGAATTTTTAAAGGGAATTTATGAAAGAAAACCGGACAGAGTTCAATCTTTGGCAGCCTGTTTTCCTGCGCAATCCGATTCAGCATTACAGTTGGGGAGAGCGGGGGCCGGGAGCCTTCATTCCCCGCCTGCTTGGGATTCGGTCTGAAGCCGACACTCCCTATGCCGAGTTGTGGATTGGAGCACATCTGAAGGCGCCATCCCGGGTTGTTTTGGGAGATAAGGAAATCCCCCTGAACGAATGGATTTCGGAGCATCCCGAAGCCATTTTGGGCAGGCGGGTGGTTCAAAAATTTGGGCCACAATTGCCTTTTTTGCTGAAGGTACTTTCTGCGGCGGAAGCGCTGTCCATTCAGGTGCATCCGAACAAAGCGCAGGCGCAGCGGCTGCACGCGGTTGACCCGGTGCACTACCCGGACGCCAACCACAAGCCAGAAATCGCCATTGCCCTGGACGGCCTTAAGGCTTTAGCCGGATTTAGGAATTTTGATGAAATAATCAAAATACTTCGGGAGTTTCCCGAGGTTGCCGAGCTGGCAGGCAAACAGGCGGTGTCAGTTGTCCGTGGACAAGAAACCGTTCCTGACGAGGAGAAGGCACATTGGATAAGAACAATTTATCTTCTCCTCATGCAACGCAGTGAGAAAAATCCGCAGAAATTGCGCGAAGCCCTAGAAAAATTGGATAATTGTCTCCTTGGCAAATCCAACTTGCCGATTTTTTTGCGGGAGTTGTATCCCGAATTGCGGGATAAGTACGGGACTGATGTTGGGCTGCTTTCCCTCTTTTTGCTCCGATTTGTGGATCTGCGGCCGGGCGAAGGTCTTTTGACCAGGGCAGGCATTCCCCACGCTTACCTGCGGGGAAATATTATTGAGTGCATGGCCAATTCCGACAATGTGGTTCGGGCTGGATTAACACCTAAGTTCAAAGATTTGGATGCGATGGCTGAAATCATCGCACAAAATCCACAGCCAGTTCCCATTTATCATCCGGAGCCGAATGCTGAAGAAGTGGTGTACAGCGCGCCAATTAGGGAATTTCGGGTGGTTCGAATCAAGTGGACGGAGGGGAAATCAAAATCATTTAACACGCGGGACAGTGTGCATATTTTCTTGGTGATTGAAGGAGCTGTTGAATTTCTTTGGAAAAGCAGCTCGACTGAAAACAAGCTAATGGTTCGGCGCGGGGAGAGTCTTCTAATTCCGTCCACACTTGCGGAATTTCGTCTATTGGCTCGGCAAAAATCGTTGGCATTTTTGGTCAATGTGCCGGAAATAAATTAATTTGTTTGGCGGGCGGTTTCAGGGAAACGTGCTTATTAATCGAAATGACCGCAAATTTGAGCAAATGAAATATCACATTGGTTATCGACCGCTACTATTAGGAACGTTTGATCGGGATTCAGAAAATGAAGCGGTGGGCATTCAAATTCCTTTAGCTCGCTGTGAACGACGGGTCTAAAACGGGAAGCACCGTAACCAGTGCTGAAATTAGGGGGTTTTAGCGCTGTTCATGCCCATTAACCCTGTGGTTTACCATGGGATTAAGAGAAAATGGATCCCATTTGGGACTGTATTTTGGACAAAAATCCAGATTTTTCAAATCTGCGTTCAAAAAATATCGTGGTTGATGGTCGTTCTTTTAAATCGCAAAAGGCGTTTTGGATTGTTTTTTATTCTGACTTCTTCGCTTTTTAGTGAGAAAAATAAAAATTTATCATTAAAAGAGGTGAATGCCAATGTTGAAAAAAGAAGAAGACATTTTCGTTAAGCGAATCGATCGCTTTTACAAACGCATTGGCCAGCAGATTTTGGGTGAATCCATTCCTTTTGAGGCAGAGTACGCCTGGTCAAAAGAGCCTGTGCCGGTGGAAAGACGAAAGGAAGGTCAATTCAAACCGATAAAGGAAGGCCAATTGTGGGGTCAAACCTGGGAAAGCGCCTGGTTTCACCTGCGCGGCAAAGTGCCAAAAGCCTGGGCTGGCCAAACCGTGGTCGCGCATCTCGACTTTACAGGGGAGGGCTTGGTCGTTTTGCCCGACGGCACGCTTCTCCAGGGAATTGCCAGCGGCTCCATTTTTGACGGGGAATTCACTCGTGATGTGGTTCGGCTTTTTGATCCCGCCAAGGGGGGCGAGGAGGTGGAACTTTGGGTGGAAACAGCAGCCAACAGCTTGTTTGGCGTCATTCTTGAGCTTGACCCAAAGCCGGGTGACCCCGCCCGTTTTGGTCATTTCGAAAGCCATGTCAAGCACATGCGGCTGAGCATTTTTGACAAGGAATTGTGGCATTTGTGGCTTGATCTCCGTGTTCTAATTGGCCTGACCAAAACGCTGCCTGAAAAAGGCGTCCGGAGGTTGCGTCTCATTCGCTGTGCCAACGAAGCAATCGACGTTTTTGCCGACGATCCGGCCAACGCTGCGGCCAGTCGGGAGGTGCTTCGCAAAGAAATGGCAAAACCCGCCGCACCCTCGGATCTTTCTGCTCTGGCGATCGGCCACGCCCACATTGACACGGCTTGGCTCTGGCCGCTTCGCGAAACCATCCGCAAGTGCGCCCGGACCTTTTCGTCCCAGGTACGGCTCATTCAAACCTATCCCCATTACGTTTTTGGTGCCTCACAGCCCCAACAGTACGTCTTTATCAAGGAGCACTACCCGGGCCTGTACGAAAAAATTAAGGAGCTAGTGGCTGCCGGACGCTGGGAGCCTCTGGGGGGCATGTGGGTGGAAGCCGATTGCAACATTCCCAATGGGGAATCGCTTGTGCGCCAATTTTTGTACGGAAAGAATTTTTTCAAAGATGAATTTGGCGTAGATGTAAAAAATCTTTGGCTTCCGGATGTGTTTGGCTATTCGGCGGCTCTGCCACAAATTCTCAAAAAAAGCGGCATTGACTATTTTCTGACGCAGAAAATATCCTGGAATCAGGTCAATGATTTTCCCTACCACACATTTCGCTGGCGGGGCATTGACGGCACTGAGGTGCTGGCCCATTTTCCGCCGGAGAACAATTACAACAGTCAATTGACCCCCGAATACATTGTGTTTGGTCGTGACAACTTTAAGGAGCGGGATTTTATCGACGAATTTATTTCGCTTTTCGGCGTGGGCGACGGCGGCGGCGGGCCGAAAGAAGAAAATCTGGAGTACGGCATTCGAATGGCCGATCTTGAAGGCGCGCCGAAAATTCGCTTCGGAAAAGCGGCAGATTTCTTTGAAAATCTGAAAAAACATGAAAACGACCTACCCGTCTGGGTGGGGGAACTCTATCTTGAAGCGCACCGCGGCACCCTCACGACGCACGCGCTGGTTAAAAAAATGAATCGAAAAATAGAGCACAAATTGCGTGAGGTGGAATTTTTGTGGGCTTTGCTTCCGCTAAAAGACTATCCAAAGGAAACCCTGGACAAGGTCTGGAAAAATCTGCTCCTTAATCAGTTTCACGATATTATTCCGGGTTCAAGCATTCATGCTGTTTATGAAACCGTACACGCCGAATACCAGAACATGCTGGAAATGTGTGAAGCGCTTGAAAAAGAAGCGGCGGCACGTCTGTTTCAAAAGGACGAAGCGGCCCTGGTCCTTTTTAACAGTCTTTCGGTTCCTTTCGAAGGTACCATTGAATTGCCGACCGGCTGGATAGGCGCCCAAGATGAGGATGGCCAGCACCTGACTGTTCAAAAAGACCCGGATTCGGCGGTGGCGGCCGTGTCGGTGCCACCCCAGAGCTTTTTAACGCTGACGAAAACAACGGAAAAATTGGAATCACCCTCTGCCGGAGATTCCCTTGTTTTGGAGAACAATCAGGTTCTGTACGAATTTTCCATGGATGGAAAGCTGATTCGAGGCTTCGACAAGGAAGCGAGGCGTGAAATTTTGGCTTCAGGTGAGGCGGGGAATGCCCTGACGCTCTACGATGACCATCCCAATGATTTTGATGCCTGGGAAATTGAAATTTTTTATGAAAAAACAGCGCTGGAATCACCTCGAGAGGTCAAAAGCGAACGGTGGACAGACGGTCCCGTACGCCAGGGGCTTCATTTTGAAATGAAAATTGGGCGGTCGACCCTCGAACAGTGGGTATTTCTCAGAAATAACAGTAAGCGTCTCGATTTTAAGACAAAGGTAGATTGGAAAGAAAAACACCGGATGCTCCGGGTTGCGTTTCCGGTTGCAGTTCAGGCCACTGAGGCCACTTTCGATATTCAGTACGGGTATGTGCGCCGCAGCAACCACCGGAATACGAGCTGGGATCGGGCACGGTTTGAGGCTCCCGGCCAACGGTACGCTGACCTTTCCGAAAGCGATTACGGTGTGGCTCTTCTCAATGATTGCAAGTACGGCTACAAAGTGGTGGACAATGTGCTGGATTTGAATCTCCTGCGCTCGCCAAACAATCCTGACCCCGACGCCGATCAGCATGTGCACGAATTTACTTACAGTCTGCTACCTCACATCGGCGATTTGGTGCAGTCGAACGTCATGGCTGAAGCCGCCCGTTTGAACCAGGGTGTGGCGCTATTTGAGGGATTCCGGCACAAGGAAACCCGCCTGCCCTGCCGGGTGGAAGGCGAGGGTGTTTC
>CAZMRE010000159.1:0-5363 GCA_964568545.1 uncultured Deferribacteres bacterium
CAATTACATTTTTGCCAAATGTTGTACCTTCGCCAACCTGGGCTGTTTGATCTATAAAATTTCTCAATTTTTGAATCTCCTTTTCGCTATTCTTTACGCAATCTCCACCGGCTCGCCATGATTTTTCAGCGATTTGTCCGCTGCCTCCAGAATTTTTACGACCTGAAGCCCGTCAAAACCGTCGCTTCGGGGCGTAGTGTTGTTCAGAATCGAATCCACAAAATGCTGGCACTCCAGTTTGAGGGGCTCCTGCATGGTCAATTTGGGAATGTGAATATCTCCGACACGCAATGTAAGGGCCTCTTCGTAACCCGTAAAATCCTCCTTAAATTCTACGCCCTTGTCGTACAGGCGAATTTTTTCCGTGGATTCCATGTCGTCTAAAACCACCATCTTTTTGGAACCCACCACGGTGAGTTTTCGGATTTTATGGGGATCCAGCCAGCTCACGTGAAGCTGAGCCATCTTGCCATTTGGAAAGTGCACCGTGGCAAACGCCACATCTTCAATCCCCGGCTGGAGATAGGATTGTCCGGTGCAAACTACCCGCGAGGGATTTTTCCCCAGAAGCATCAGCGCAATGGAAATATCGTGAGGTGCCAAACTCCAGAGCGCATTCTCCTTTTTGCGCACCACGCCAAGATTGACGCGCGTGGAGTAAAGGTAGCGGACGTCACCAAGCTCGCCTGAATCCAGATAATCCTTCACCTTAAGATAGGCCGGATGGTATTCCAAAATATGTCCCACCATTAATTTTAAATGATTTTTTTCAGCAAGTTCCACCAGAATTTCACTCTCACTGGAAACCAGGGTCATCGGCTTTTCAACAAACACATGCTTTCCGTTTTTCAAGGCCTGACTTGCAAATTTAAAATGTGTTTCCGGAACGGTTGCAACAACTACTGCATCGATGCCGGGATCGTCTAAAATCGATGCCGCATCTTTTGTTGTTTCCACCCCGGGGAAATTGGCTTCAATCCATTGCAAAATCTGGTCATTCAAATCGGATGCTTTTACCATATCGACATCCGGCAAATTATAAAAATTTCGGAAGATATTTTTTCCCCAATTACCCACCCCAATCTGTGCAAATTTTAACCCCATTTTTGTAACCCTTTCCGTTTATTGAATGAATTAATCAGAAACTATCACCACAATAAATTGTGGCGATGGATCAAATCCGCTTTGGCATTAAAATCTTATTTCCCAACGGCCATGAAAATTGGAATTATCGAATAATGACACCTTTATGATAGAAAAAAATAAGCATCTCCTTAATGAATCAAAAATATCCCGTAAATCCTGTCAAAAAATTTCTCAGGTTGGCACCGATGGTCGGAAGCGGATTACTACCCCGAAAACAGACGAAACGATCGCTTCAATTTTTGCCAGCGCCGGAATTCTTCCGGATTTTGCTGCTGTAAATCTTTTAAATATTCTTCCGCCCACAGGAAGAGAACAAGGAGCACAAACGTTACAAATCCACCCGTGAAGGCAATGAGCAAACGGCTTGGGCAGCATTTGTGTTCCGGGACACGGGCTTTGTCCAAGGTTTGTACGGTGGGTGTTGTTTTGGCTTCTTCGATTTTTGCCCGGTAGTATTGTTGATTCAAGAGCTGAAAAACACTTTCCAAAATTCGGGTGCGCCTCGTTAACGCGGCCAAATGGATTCCCACTTCCGGTGCTTCAGAAAAAGCAATAAAAAACTCTTTTCGTTGCGCAAGCGGACGATCTCCCCCAAATTGAATGGTTTCATACTGGTTTTGCAAGGCCTGGATTTCAGACAAAAGGAATTGCAGCTTCGGATTGTCCGGTTTCATGGTTTTGCGAAGAACCTCGTATTCAACCTTCTTCGCAACAATCTGCCCTTTTAGCTGTCCTGCCTCTTTGATAGCCTCTTTCATCTGATCCGGCAGGCTAACCGCCTTGTGCGTTTTCTGAAAATCTGCCAATTCAGCCGAGGCTTTTTGAAGCTCCACCCGAACGGAATCAATCTGATGCCCAATATAAATGCGGGCACTTTTTGCCTTGGAAACAATCTTTTCCCGATTCAGGCGATCCAATTCTTTAATGTACCCATTGGCCAAACGAGCCGCCACTTGCGGCGAACGGGCTTTTACCTGAAGAATAATCATTCCGTTTCGGGTGTCCATCATATTGGTCCGGGCAGAGAGGACCTTCAGCGATTTCTCAAGACTTTTCTGTTTCCAGCGTTTTTGAAGATCAAAACGCCGAATCAGGCGTTCTTTTAACGTTCTGCTTTGCAGCATTTGCAGAAATATTTTCGATTGTTGAGGGCTGGCCGCCGGCAGAAGACCCTGCAGAGGCATCTGCGAAAACACCTGCCCGTAACTGGAAGAAACATCCTGTGCCGGTGGAAGAACGGTTGTTCTTGCCTGATACCATTTGGGAAGCAAAAAGCTTATTCCGTAGAAAACGAGCGCTGCGGCCGCTACCCAGCCGACAATCAGCCATTTCCGTCGAAATAATACGATGAAATAATCCAAAATATTAAATTCCATTTAATCTTGCTTTGTTTTGAATTTTAGTCATTCGAATTTGTTTGTGGTTTCGGATTTCGCACATCGGATTTTTACCCGTGTCTACCGTTTTATCACTAACATTATCAACCTTTTGGAATACATTAGCCCAGTTTCGGAAAAACGACCTAAAATAAAAAGTGTTGCCTCAAATAATTAAAAAAGAGCCTCATCCGACCAATACGTAAGTATGTCGTCATTTAATCGAATAAGCAAGTAGAAACGAATGAAAAAAGCAAAATGAATGCAAAATTCAAATAGTCTTTAAATAGTGCAAGGACCAATTGTTTTCTGGAAAATAGGGACGATTTGGAAATAGGAACTTTCACATCTGGGAACCGTCTTTTCGAACACGTGGTACATACCCTTTTTTCTTGAGCAAGAAATGTCAAACGGTGATTCGTGGAATGGGGTGAGCCCATTTTTGTAACTAATTTTTTTGGCCGGTATTTTTGCATTTTAAATTGCTATTTTGATGTTTAATTTTTTCAATTTGATTTTATTCGTGATTAAAATCAGTTTTAAAAATGGATTAAAATGTACGCATTTTCGCGAAGAACCAAAAAAGATTATTTCCCCATTGCGTTTTTCACAACAAGATAAACGGTTGCTGCTTGTGAGGCAGCCAGCATGATCTCGCGGAAGAGTTTCCAGTAATCGCGAACGGGTTTTTCCGGTATCCAGATGACGTCTCCCGGTGCCAACCGTTTTGCCTGTTTAGGCTTCAGCCACTCGCCCGTTTGGGCCCGGATAATCCGGATTTTGTTTTTTCTCGCATTCCAGTTAAATCCCCCTGTGTAGCGAATGTAATCCTTTATTTCCCATGCCGAATGATAGATAACATTTCCGGGGAAGAGCACCTGCCCGGACACGCGGACAAAATTCTTTCGCCTGGGAACAATAATTTGATCGCCGTCGCGAAGCACAATATTTTGAGTGGAGTCACCCATTGTAAACAGGCAGACAAAATCAACGGACATTCGTCCTGAGATTTCCCGGGATTTCAATTTAAAATACTCGTATTCCATTTCGGTCATCTCTGAAACCTGCATTTTTTTAAGGCGCTCAAACTCAGGATCCAGTCGGGATTCCTTGTTCCCCCGGATCACTTTCGCCTCAATTAGCGACGCTTCCGATGTAAATCCACCAGCTCTTTCAATCACATCTTTTAAATGAGTACTACCTCTATTAATGGCATACTCCCCCGGGTACAACACTTCGCCAACTATTTTCACGCTTCGTTTTCTGTGCCAAAGCTGAGTCTCCCGGACGTAAATGCGGTCGTCAGAAATCAAACGAAAATGCTTCCAAAATGCCGGGGCGGTAGAATCGGCGGCAGTGACATAGATTTTCCGGATTGTTTGACCATCAGAAAGAAACCGAGCAACGGTAATCGAATCGCGTGAAGCATTTGGAGCAAAACCACCCGCCAACCGGATCGCTTCTGCAACCGTCTCGCCGGGAACCCACTCAAAATCTCCGGGACGCAAGACCGCACCGGACACACTAATTCGGCGGGAAGCAACGGGAACAAGCAAAATATCCCCATCGCGCAGTGTAGGATTTACCAAGAGGTTTCCAAGTCTTCCATATTCCAGCAGATCGACGCGTATTTCTTTTCCATTTTGAGGAATGATTTGAATGTGCCGAATGGATGATTTTTTTGTGAGTCCACCGGCCAAAGCAATGGCGTCCGAAACCCGATCGATCGCCGAAACAATGACATCACCGGGCCGATTAATTTCTCCAACAACATGCACGCGAAAGGTCCGCACGGATTTCAACGTCAGGCTCGTTGAGCGGGGCGTAAACACCTTTTGAATCCGTTTATCCAGAATTGTCTTTACTGCACTTAACGTTTTTCCGCCGGCTTCAAATTCACCAATATTGGAGAGAATTAATTTTCCTTGCGGCGTTACCGGCAACGTAAACGAGACACTTTTTTCCCCCCAGAGAGCGTAAACCAAAACATCACCCGGCCCAAGTACGTAATTTTCAGGCGAAATAGCGCCCTCAAAAGAACGTGAGAGTAATTGATAACGGAGGGCAGAATTCGCAGCAGATGGTTGAGCTCTCAGATTTGTAATCAGAAAAAGCTGGACAAAAATCAAAGAAAAAAAGAACAGTTTCACCACACTAAATTGTGAGGAATGTTCACGGCTGCTTTCCAAAACCAAATCACCTTTTCGATCATTTAAGACGGCAGATTTATTAGACATTGAAACACATCAGTTTTTTTATACAATAGGCATAATTCATTAGAGTGAAGATTCATTCACAAATATTTTTAATTTAAGAAAAAAAGACCTGTGAATCAATCAATATTTTAAGTTTTAATAAGATAAGGAAGGAAACCAAAGGGCAAGAGATCACCTTTTGCCCCTCTCTATGCGATTTCAGATTATCGGACCAGCACCATTTTTTTCGTTTGAATGGCGTGATTGGTGTGAAGGCGGTAGAGGTACACTCCGCTACTGACAGGCTCGCCATAGACATTTGTGGCATCCCAGACAATGCGGCTGGTACCAGCCGGAAGCGCTCCCAAATCAAATGACTTAACTTTTTGGCCGGAAAGATTAAAAATGCTAATTTGGACAGTGTCTTCCTTTGCAAGACTAAAGCTAATAATCGTGGTCGGATTAAAGGGATTTGGATAATTTTGATTTAACACAATCGTTTCCGGAATGTTGATCTTGGGTTCCGTATCACCCGGCTTTTGCGGAGGATCGGGGTATTGTACCGTTCCATCACTTCTTCCCTTCAGGAGTACAAGATACATATTGCTCTGGTCAGTTCCGTAATTTCCTCCCAGAACAACCTGCC
>CAZMRE010000160.1:0-2996 GCA_964568545.1 uncultured Deferribacteres bacterium
TTACAGTGAAAAGGAAGTCAGCCGGGAGGATGTGGAAAAGAAAGTAGCCTCTGCTCTGGCCAATGCAACAAAAGGCGAACCCTGGAAAGATCCCGCCGGAGTTTCGCACTTCCCTATTCTGTTGGATGACCAAATTATTGGCAATTTGTGGGAAGACGTCAATCTGACAGACCTTCCGGTGGGAAGCTACTGGTCCGGTGCTTTCGGGATCAAGGTTGAATTGGTTCACGACAAGCGTGTGGTTGGCATGCTTTGGCTGGAAGCCTGAAACGGATTGAAGTGAGAACGGAGCGGCTCCGGCGTGTTTTTCGCCGGAGCGGTTCTCAAATAAAATGAAGGATAAAATTTCAAATATGTGGAGGTGGTTTAAATGGGTTGGCGCAGAAGGCAAAAATACGGAAGCTGCTGGTTCTGTCGCCCTTTTGGCTTCTGGTTCTGGCTGGCCGCTGCTATTCTGGTCATTTGGGCAATTGTAAAAATTTTTTAATGAGAACAGATTTTTTAAATGAAATCATTTAGAGGGTTAAGAATTTTGGGAATATTAACAAGAATTAAAATTTTTAAAAAGGAGATGATGTATCATGAAGTTCCTGAATTTTCTAAAAACGCACATGTTTTCGTTGACGTTTGGGTTGATTATCGTCAACACAATTTTAGGGGTGTATTTTCATCAGGTGTACGCCGTGCTGAAACCAACACTGCCGCTGGCCCTTTTTGTTATGTTGTATCCCATGATGATTGGGCCTGATTTCAGAAAAGCCGAACAATTCAAGGAAAACGGTAAGTACATTGGCGGGAATCTTTTTCTGAATCTTTTGATTAGCCCGCTGCTGATTTATGCCTTGCTTCAGATCATTCCCATTCACAATCCGGCCTTTGTAGCGGGCATGGTGCTGATTGCGGTGGCACCAATGGCGGGTTCGGCGGCAGCTTTCACGGGATTGGCCGGAGGAAGTGTGGCTCTGACAATGGTTGGCGTAACGCTGACCTTGCTTATTTCGATCGTAAGTGTGCCATTTTATATGAAGCTTTTAGTGGGTACATTAATTGACGTTCCGGTGATGAAACTTCTGTACAGCATTTTGATTTACGTGGTTGTCCCGCTGGTTCTTGGACAACTAACCCGGACGCTGTGGATTCATTCCAAAGGCGAAAATCATTTTAAAGCGCACAAAGAAATGCTGTCAGGGATTTCAATGATCGGCATGTACTGGATGGTTGTAATGGTATTTGGACTTGAAGGCGGGATTGTTTTGAAACACCCGGCATTAGCACTTAAGGCCATTCTTGTAATGGGTGTTTTTTATCTGGTTCTTTTTTCACTGGCTCTTTTGATTGCCAAATTGTTCAAATTCCAATACGAAAATACGGTGTCCTTGTACTATTCGACCTGCAAAAATATGTCGATTTCAACGGCGCTCGCCATTGCGAACTTCGGGCCTTTGGGTGCCATCGGCGCAGCCATGGGAGGGCCGTTTACCGACATGTGGATGATGATTCTTTCGGTTCGTTTTTTGGCAAAATTAAAAGATCACTTTAAAGGAGATCATTCGGAAGAAAGCCAAATGAGTGCCGTTAAAGAAGCGAGCATAAAATCCATTGCATAACAGGCAAGAGGAATCAACGATGGTCATTCTATCATTCAATAAAATTAGAGTTCTGCAAAATAGTATTGATTGTCATTCTGAACGTAGTGAAGAATCTCATAAATTATTTAGAAATAAAGGATTCTTCGTCGCTTCGCTCCTGAGAATGACAACACAGGCTAATTTTGCAGAAGTCTGGAATTGAAAATAATATAAGGAGGTGTTTGTTATGTTTAGTGTTATACTTACATATGTTTTAGCATCAATTTTTGCGATTGCGGGATTTGGGGCTGCTGGCGTACTAATCCCGAACTATATCGCTCTCGGTTTAAGCGTTCATGCAGCGATGGTGCTTGGATTGAGTCAAAATACGGCCGAATTAACAGTCGTGTCAGCAATGAATATAAAGAAAGGCCTGGTGGATTGGAAAAAGGTGGCCATGGTGGTGCTGCCCGCCATTGTTCTGGTACCTGTAGGGGCGTTTATCAACATTCATATTCCGCGCATTCTGGTGATGGTTGCATTTGATTTATTCTTGATCTTCGCCATTAACAGAATGCTATTTCCCAGAAAAATCAGCAGCGGCAGTGAATTAACGATCATTGCCATCCTCGGGGCAATTCAAGGTTTGACGGCCGGGCTGATCGGTATGGACGCTGCACCCATCGCGCTGATTGCTTTTTCATTCCTGTTTACGGATCCGAAAAAGGTTTCCGCAAATACCGGGGCAGCGGCTTTTGGGGTTTCCGCAACCGCGTTAGTGACCTATTTAATCCTGTTGCCGTCCATTCCATTAAAAACCATGACATTGGTGACGGTGGCCACGGCAGGCCTTCTGGGCGGAATAACGGGAGCCTTTTTGATGCATCGTGTCAAACCAATCTACGTCAAATACACGATGCTGGGGATCCTGCTGGTAGCTTTCACAGAAATCCTGATTAAAATTGTCTCAATGAAGTCTGCGGTTCCTCACGGCCTTTACATAGGTAGTATTATGTCGGTGCTTATCGGCCTGGCCGCCTTCTTTGCCTTTTGGCTGGGCAAAAAAATCTCGGGCAACCGTGCAAAAAGACCAGTAGCAGAAAGACCGGCAGAGGGATAAGAATACTTCCATTATTGGCAATGGAAAAGAAAAATAGCTTCTTTGAAAGGAGGTGAAAAAAATGCGTGGAATGTACGGTTACGGACGCGGTTTAGGCAAAGGAATGGGTTACGGATTTCCGGGATACGGAAACTTTGCCCCGACCCCGGCCGACGAACTGGAGGCTTTGCGCCTTTACAAAGAACGGCTGGAACTGCGTCGGAAAGAAATTGAGTCCGAGTTGAAGGGCGTTGAAAAGCGTCTTCAGGAATTGGAGTCAAAGTAACTAAAACAGGAGGGCGGGATTTCCCGCTCTCCCAAATTTAAAA
>CAZMRE010000160.1:3096-5353 GCA_964568545.1 uncultured Deferribacteres bacterium
TCAATGATATATTTATGCATAATTGTGCATCTAAATATCTTGGGAGGTTATTTGGTGTCTGAACAAAAATGTAGAACGAGCCTCAGCTTGTGAGTTTCGATTTGACTGGTTCTTTGTTTCGAATAGCAAACTAACGCAAGGAAAAATGCCTGCGCCACATTTTTCAAGCGTCTTGTTCAGACACCATTTACTTAATCCGATGTGTGCGATTTTGAATGAAATACACGGATTATCAGAAAAGTGCGTGCAGCGAATAATTTAAAATAAATCCAATAATCAATTAAATAAAGAATTATTTTAGAGGAGGTTAACAGATGAAACGGTTGAAATGGTTGCAGGGTTTATTGGGTCTGGCATTTATACTGACATTGGTATTTCCGGCGCAGGCTGCAAAAAGGTTGACACCCCGACCGCCTATTTACGGGATTCCGGCAAAAACCCTGCCTCAGGGCAAGTGGATTTTTCGAGGGTATGTGATTCTTCCCCAATTTGATAAAATGTACAACGCGGGCAAAGATGAGATGGTGGATATTCCCGCCGGCATGAAACTGTCTGCCACCACGGTTGTAAGTAAGTTTCGCTACGGCGTGACGAATCGCCTGACGGCCATTGTGAATGTTCCTTACACACAAAAACAATTCACAAAGGGCGCGATGAAAAAAAGTTCCACCGGAACGGGCGATGTGATTGGTGCCCTTTTGTACAAGCTGATTCACAATCGTCAACAAAAATTTCTTTTTTCCGCCCTTCTTTTCACAAAATACCCCACGGGGCAATCAACCAATTTAAGTCCCACAGAAATGCCTCTGGGAACGGGCAGCTTTGATATGGGTGTGGCTGCTTTGCCGGAAAAAGAAATTGGCAAATGGGATTTGCGGTGGTCGGCATTTTACATTTACCGGGGTGAAAACAAAAGCAACGTAAACCTGGGCGACGTGCTGAGTGTTTCCTGGAGCAGCGCTTACAATTTCAACCGGAATCTGATTGCCGAAGGCACTCTGCTCTACAAGCGCACAGGCGATAATACGAAGAATGGGGCTCAAATCGCCAACTCGGGGACGCACGTCTTTCAATTAATTCCCGGCATTCAGTACCGAATCCAGCGCACCTTTTTGGTTCAATTGGCCATGCCGATCACGCTCAACAGCAAACGGTCCTTTAGCGATACGTTTGAGCCCTGGGTGGGATGGTACTATTTATTTTAGACAGGATTGACGGGATTGATTGGCGATTCCGCCCAATTGGAATCGACAAAGACAAAAACGGTAATAGTTGTAAAGATTTAATAGAACTTTGAAGAGGAGTTGGGAAAAATGAACCTGGTTAAACTAAAAGAGCATTTGGATAAATTCTTGCCGCTGTATGTGATACTTGCCATGGCACTGGGATTTTACGTGGGGCTTCACACCAATGTAAAGGCGCACAAAGAGACCTTCCACTGGTTGAATGTTTTCGTTGTAATTATGATGATTTATCCCATGATGATTAATTTAAAACTGGCCGAGATGAAATATGCGTCAAGGCAATTAAAGCAAATGGGCGTGGCTCTGACGATGGGGCTGGTGGTGGCGCCGCTGCTGATGTACGCCCTGATCGCTGTCATAAACCTTTTCATCCCCATCGGCCCCAAACTGGCGCTGGGTCTTCTGCTGGCAGTTGTGGTGCCTTGCTCATCCATGAGCATCGCCTACACCGGCCTCACAGATGGCAATCTGGAACTGGCCACCATCATTGTGGCCATTAGCTTTCTCCTCGCCATTGTGGTGGTTCCGCTTTGGCTGCGGATTTTTGCTGCCGCCTACCACGTCAACATTTCCATCTGGCTTCTGGTAATCACCATTATTGAGGTGATTATCGTGCCCATGATTTTAGGCGTGGCTACCCGTTCGGCGCTCATTAAAAAGTTGCGCTTTGAGGGATTTTTAAAAATTCGCCCGCTTTTTCCGTCGATTTCATTAATCGGCATGTACGCGATTGTTTTCCTGATTTTTATGGAAAAGGCAAAGCTGATTGCCAGCAAGCCTGTGGTGGTGGCCATTGCCCTGTTGCCGATCTTTCTCTATTATTTTGTTGAATTGCTGTTCCTCACTTTTTTCAACAAAGCGGTAGGCATTGGCTACAAAGAACACATGGCGATTACGTTCACATCCGTTGGCAAAAATGAGGGCACAGCCATGGCCATTGCGATGGCCGCCGGAATGGGGCTGATGGCGATTCCCCCCGCAATTGTCCCGATTTTACAGATTCCCATGCTGGT
>CAZMRE010000161.1:0-5308 GCA_964568545.1 uncultured Deferribacteres bacterium
AAAGGACACTCAAAAAACTTTGATTTCCGATTCCTAATTAGTTGCCAGAATTTTGTCCTTATTCAATCACGTAACTTTGGGATACACTTTGATTTTTAATTTTTTCGATTTGATTTTGTTTGTAATTAGAATTGCTTTTAAAAAAATGGAATAAAATGGTCGCATTTTCGCGAAGAACCTAAATAGGTGATGTGTTCCGTGGAAGAATTATTCTGGTTTGTTCTGTACAATTCGATTATTGTTCCCCTGATGTGGGCGGGTTTTCACCTGGGCGGATTATTTAATCGCAAAATCCGCCACGGTATTCGTGGACGTCAGGCCATCTGGAAATCCATCGAGGGATTTTTGGCTGCATCTAAGAAGAATCTCCATCCTCTTATTGTCTTTCATAGCGCTTCTTTGGGCGAATACGAGCAGATTCGTCCCATTCTTTCTGAAATCAAAAAGAAACACCCGAAGTGGAAAATCGTGGTTACATTTTTTTCGCCCTCGGGATTTGAGTATTTCAAAAAGACAAAAAATATTGATCTTGCTATTTATTTGCCGTTTGATTCTCTTCAAAGTGTGAACCGTTTTTTCAAGCGTTTGCACCCAAACCTAATCGTAATTACGAAACATGACGTTTGGCCAAATTTCATCTGGGCGGCCAATCAGTGGCGCATCCCGACCATGCTCATTAATGGTACCCTGCCCCTGGATTCAAAAATTACCCGTTTCCCTGCCAGGAGTTTGTACAGGCAAATCTATTCTAAAATTACGGCCATTCACCCTGCCTCCGAAACCGATCGGGAACAATTCAAAAAAGTAGACGCGACAGCCTCTTTGCGGGAAGCACTGGGTGACACGCGTTTCGATCAGGTGCTCAGGCGGGCAGAGGAATCGAAAGAAGGAAAATTTTTTCCTGAAGAATGGAAATCGGCGCCGTTCATTTTTATTGCTGGAAGCACTTGGCCATCGGACGAGGAACACGTGGTGCCGGCCATCATTGATTTTTATCGCCAGCACGATGAAAGCCGATTTGTTGTTGTTCCCCACGAGCCGACAGATGAACACATTGCCCAGTTGGTGCAGCAGTTCCAGAAAGAGGCCATTAGCGTAAGGCTTTACTCGGAATGGAAAAAGAATGGGCGAATGAATTCTACGCGTGTGCTTTTGGTCGATCAAATCGGAATCCTGGCAAATTTGTACGCCTTTAGCCACGTGGCCTATGTGGGCGGGAGTTTTGATCCCGGTGTGCACAATGTGATGGAACCGGCGGCTTCTGCAAACGTAGTGTTGTTTGGCCCAAGAATTCTGAATTCCCCCGAAGCCCAGGAAATGGTGCGCCGCGGTGTAGGATTCGTTGTTCAAAATAGGAAAGACATCCTTGGGAAATTGAGGGAGTTTGTCTCCAATCGAAAAACACTGGAGATTCTTCAGGAAGGTGCCAAATCAGTTGTGCTTGAAAATGCAGGTGCAACTCAAAAAATTGCACAAAAAATCGAACGCATTTTGGATGGAAAAACAGATTCATGATTACCGTGTCTCATCTCAAATTTTCCTATCCCTCAACAACCTCTCTTATTCTCGACGATGTAAACCTGCAAATCAAGAATGGCGAAAGCGTTAGTATTATGGGTGCCAATGGTTCAGGAAAAACCACGCTTTCCAGATGCTTAAACGGCCTGTTGTTGCCGACGGAAGGCGATGTTTTTGTGGATGGTTTCAGCACCAGGAATGCAGAGGAAAACCTGAAAATTCGGGCCCTCGTGGGAATGGTTTTTCAAAATCCCGATAACCAGATTGTTTCCACAACAGTTGAACGGGAAATTGCCTTTGGTTTGGAAAATTTGGGTGTACCCACGCCTCAAATGCAAAAGCGGGTCGATGAAATTCTCCGGCAATTTGATCTGGAAAAGTATCGCCGCCAATCGCCGCATTATCTTTCAGGGGGCGAAAAGCAGCTTCTGGCACTGGCGGCTATTTTTGCAATGGCGCCGCGGTATATTATTTTCGATGAACCAACTTCTCTTTTGGATCCCTATTCCCGTGAAAAAATTCTGGATGCCATCTTCAGTCTCAAATTAGAAGAAGGAATTACGCCCATTCTGATTACGCAATTTCCCGAGGAAACACTGTGGACACAACGGCTGATTATTATCGACAATGGCAAAATTATTCTGGATGGAAAACCGTCCCAGGTATTCGAAAATCCAGAGCAGTTTGATCGAATCGGTGTTGCCGTGCCCCCGCTTTTTCGGCTAAAACCCTACCTGATCAAAATGAATTTGTGGGGGGCGCTTTGAAAATTCGCATGGAAAATGTTTCATATCGATACACTCAGGGACTTGAGGCTTTTTCGGGAAAGGGTGAAGCCATTCAGCATGTTTCATTTGAAGTTGATACGGGAGAATTTGTGGGCATTGTTGGCCCAAGCGGTTCAGGGAAAACGACGCTAATTCAGCATTTCAACGGATTGCTTCTCCCAACTTCCGGAAACGTTCTGATTGATGGCATTAACATTATTGAACAAAAAAAACATCTTGGAGAAATCCGTCAGAAAATCGGGATCATTTTTCAATTTCCTGAATTTCAATTTTTTGAGAACACGGTTTACGATGAAGTAGCCTACGGGCCGCGCAATTTGAAGGTGCCTGAGGAGGTTATTCAAACCTGGATGCGGGAGGCATTTCATTTATTGGGCATTGATTTTGATGCATTTAAGGATCGTTCTCCTTTTCAGCTCAGCGAGGGACAAAAACGGCGTGTGGCCATTGCGAGCATTTTGGTCATGCGGCCAGATGTGCTGGTGTTTGATGAACCCACCGCAGGCCTGGATTTTCAGGGGGTAAATAGCCTGAAGAGCTTTGTTCAAGAATTAAAACATACCGGAAAAACTGTGATCCTGGTTTCCCATGACATGGATTTCATTTCCGAAATGGTTGATCGTGTGATTTGTCTAAAAAACGGACAGGTGATTTTTGATGGGACAAAAGAAAAGTTTTTTACGAATCCCCAACTCTTGAAAACCGCAAATTTAAAAGAACCGGAGGTTTTGCGCTTGGCTCGATTGCTTCGAAATAAGGGCGTACGAAGCCCCTTTCCGACCTATGATCTTTCAACGCTGGAGACATTCCTTGAACATCTTGTAAATAATAACTTTAATAAAAATAATTGATTTGCACATCTATTTGAATCACAAAAATGTAAGTTTGTTGTTATTGCCCCTTGATTTTTTACTGGATTTTACCGATACAAATAAGGGCTTTGAAAATAACCTGAATTACAAATTTGATAGTGAAATCTGTCAATGGAATGGAATTTGCGATTAATCCACCATTCGGGGAATATTGTAAGTGCATATTAATAAGCAAGGAATGATGTATGTCGGAAGCAAAAATAGATGTTGTCAGGATTCCCGAAATGTCAAATAAGTCTGGGGAGCGGGATTGGGGAAATTTTGGTTTCGACAATAATTACCCGCTCGTAAGCCGCAGTCCTGAAATGAAGGACATTTTTGCATTGATAAAAAAGATTGCCAAAAGCAATGCAACGGTTCTTATTCAGGGAGAAACGGGTACGGGGAAAGAATTGATTGCGGGTCTGATTCAATTTATTAGTCCGCGGTCGTCGAAACCGTTTGTAAAAGTGAATTGTGCCGCTCTACCTGAAAATTTATTAGAGAGCGAGCTGTTCGGCCACGAAAAAGGGGCGTTTACGGGGGCCTTTCAACGCCGCAAGGGGAAATTTGAAGAAGCCGATGGCGGGACAATTTTTCTGGATGAAATTGGGGACATGCACCTGACAACGCAGTCCAAAATTCTTCGCGTGTTGCAGGATCAGGAATTTACGCGGGTGGGCGGCAATCAGGTGATCAAAGTGGATGTGCGGGTCATTGCAGCCACGAATAAGGACCTCATTCAGGAAATTGATCGGGGGAATTTTCGCTCGGACTTGTACTACCGGATCAATGTGGTCAATATTCAATTGCCGCCGCTTCGAAATCGGAAGGAAGATGTTTCCTTCATTGCGGAATTCTTTCGACGGAAATTCAGCCAGGAGCTGCGAAAAGATGTTCCGGGATTTCATCCGGAAACAATGGATTTACTCGTTCATCACTACTGGCCGGGAAATATTCGTGAATTGCGAAACATGATTGAGCGGGCTGTCTTGGTCTGCGAAGAGGGAAAGCTGATCCTGCCAAAGGATTTGGCCATGGCAGGACGGGATTATTTTGCAGCAGGCGGAAAAGATCGGCGAAAAAAGTCGGGAACTCTTTTGAGTTTAAATAGTTTGAAATTGGAAGATGTTGAAAAGGAAGTCATCGTCAAGGCATTGAAAATGTCAAATTGGGTGCAAAAGGATGCAGCGGAACTTCTCGGAATTTCCCCGCGCGTCCTCAATTACAAAATTGCACATTATGAAATCAAGCACCCCAATTGGCGAAAGTACAGCAGATAAATCGGAAAATAGGCAGGTATGAAAAATAAACATATCGGCATTGCTATTTTTCTTCTGTCGATTTTAGTGGCCTGTTCCAGTAGCTTTGCACAGAAAAAACATGGAAGTTTGACTGTTGAATGGGATCCCAATACGGAATCCGATTTGGCCGGTTATCGGGTGTATTACGGAGAGCGTTCCCGCGCCTATTCACACCAAATTGATGTGGGCAATGTCACAAGTTTCAAAATTAGCAATCTGGAAGAGGGAAAGGTTTACTACATTGCCCTGACGGCTTATGACTACTGGAACAATGAAAGCTCGTTTTCCAATGAAGTGAGCGCCGCCGCAAGATTTAATTCAAATCAATCCAATATTCCTAACGTACTGATTCTTTTTCAAAATTATCCGAATCCCTTTAATCCGGAAACCATTCTTCAATTTAACGTTCCAAGTGAAATGGATGTGTCGCTTTCGATTTGGAACAGCCGCGGCCAATTGATGAGAGTGCTGGAGCAACGGAAAGAATCTCCTGGATTGCACCATGTTATCTGGAACGGAAAGGATTCGTTCGGGCGGAATGTCCCCTCCGGAACCTACTTTGCGCGGTTAAAATCGAATAATTTTTTCCTATCTCAAAAACTGCTACTGATTCGTTGAATTTCGGCATCCCTTATTTTGTAGGATTTATGGGTTTTTGCCACCAAGGCACTAAAACACGAGGAATATTTTAATTAAGATTTTTGCTAGTTTTGCCTCATGTGATTTCCTTTATTTGTGTGTAATGTTATATAACAATTTATTTATCAAGGCCTTGTGTCTTCTCGTCTTGGTGGCATATACATATTTGCGATGAACCTAAAAATTCTGTAAATTCTGTCAAAATTAT
>CAZMRE010000162.1:0-5265 GCA_964568545.1 uncultured Deferribacteres bacterium
ATTGCCGAATTAAATCTTTCCAAAGGAGAAAAGGAAGATGTTTTTTACATCGGCGGCATTCGGGTGGAAGCAGATAAGGCCGAACTGCCAAACGACCCGGTGTCGAAAGATGTGGTAAAATCTGGCGACATCGAGAACTTACAGGCTTCCAGTTTGGGGGATGTTCTGGAAATCATTCCCGGCGTGGAAAAAACCAATCGTCTGGGATTAGGCCGTTCTATTCAAGCCAGCATCCGCGGACGGACCAACGATTCATTTTCCACATTCGGAACCAAGGTTATTTTGGACGACGCCCCAATTTCCAACAATGCCAATCTCCAGCGCTTCTCGAACGTGGCGCTCGGGCAAAATATTTCTCTCACCAGCGGGCAGGGAATTGATCTACGAAACATTCCAGCAGATAATATTGAAAAGGTGGAAGTCATTAAGGGTGTACCCTCCGTCCGGTACGGAGATTTTACGGAAGGCATCATCAAGGTTGAAACAAAAATCGGCAGACGCCCCGCACGCTTGATCATGAAACAAAACCCGGACACAAAGGAAATCAACTTTGGGAACGGAATTGTCCGCTGGAACACGGGATTTACTTACGATTTGAATTACGGCTACAGCGAGCGCAATCTTCGAAAAGTGGGTGACGAATACCATCGTTTTACAGGGAACCTGACCACATTAAAGCGGTTCTTCGGCAACAAATTGACCGTTAAACATAAAATTTTTGGACAACGCCTGATTGATGAGGAAAAGCCGACCGACATCCATAAAAACAAGCGATACAACCGCGGCTACACGATTAACAACGACCTCTGGGGCGATTACGTCATTAACAATTTAGCGAAGTTCACCTACAGCCAGTACGTCCATTTCCGGAAGCAGAACACATTTGCACAAAAGCTGGTTGAAGCCGATCCCCGCAGTTACATCGGCTCGATGCGGATTATCGGGAACGAATGGAATGTGGGGGGACGCTGGGAATTTCATCTGAAGCGATTGATGAGTGAAGCAATTTTTCACGATTTTATTTTCGGAAGCAATGTCGAGTATGATAAAAACACTGGTAGGGGCGTTATTATTGACAGCACCCGGAATTATTACGGCCCGTTGTCAGGGAAGCGATCGTACAATTTTGACCAAATTCCCGGGCAGGCGCTTGTGGGGCTTTACGCTGAAGACAAAATTACGCTGCACTACTTCACAGACTTAACGTGGACACTAGGGCTGCGGTACGATCTTTTTCACCCCCAATCGGTAAAATTGTCTGGCCTGTGGACGTCGAAGCCTTTTATTAAATCCCAACACGGCAGCTATTTAAGTCCTCGTGTGGGGCTTATTGTTTTCCTGAGCAAAAACAGCCGGCTTCGTTTTGGATATGGCCTGTCCGCCAAATCTCCTCCTCTTACAAATGTCTACCGTACCCCGCAGGTTCTGGCGTTTCGTGATTCTACTTACCGGCACTCGCAGAACAATCCAGAGCTAAAGGGCTACCAGCTCAAAAAATTGGACATTGGCCTGGACTCGAAACTTCTCAATTTTGCCCGAACCACCTTGGAGGGGTATTACACCATTCGTACCGACCAAATGAAGGGGGTCACATACCCCTTTGGCTATTCGGTGAATCCGGACACCATTACGGAAGCCACCTACAGCATTTACGAAAATCGGGGCTGGACACGCCGCTACGGGATGGAATTATCCGTTCGCACCGTGACATACAAAGATGTTTCATTTTTATTGAATTTTGCCCATCGCAGTGAAAAATACGGGTCAAACGGGCTTTTTTACTACACCCACACGGATACCAGTCACGGGCAGCGCCCCTGGGTACCTGCAGGAAATGGCTGGAGGAAAAAGGCTATTCTGGATTTTCGGGTTTCGTACAAAGCCCGTTCTCTTGGAATCTGGGTCTCCGTTTGGGCGCAGTCGGTTGTGTACGAAAAATATCAGAGTTACACCGCCCACCCCTATTATTGGTGGGAAAATAACCGGATGCACTATCCGCCCAAAACGGTGTACAATTTAACCGTTTCTAAAAGCCTCTGGAAGGGAGCAGAAGTTTCCTTTTACGTAAACAATTTTTTTGACGACCGGAATCTTTACAAACACCCCTATTTACACTCCTATTCGGAGCGAACGCCTGAAATATTTTACGGCTTCAAATTAAGCACGCGGCTGTAATAATCGACGGGGTGGGAATTCACTTGTTCTTTGAATGAATTTATCCTAAAAAGGCTATCTCCCACTAATTTTACGAATTGTCACAAATTGATTTTATTGAAATTAATAGGATTGGAATCCGTTCAATTTGTATAAATGCTGGTTTTTGAAATATACCCTTGAATAAAAAAAATTTTGCCAATTTTTAGTCTTATTATTTGATAAAAATCTCTACCGTTGTGAGTTTTGCAAACATTTTCACCACAACAAATTGTGGTAATTGTTCAAGGCAATTGAAGAGAACAAACAGCTTTTTTGTACTTTGCTTTGTTTGTACAATTACCATAATTCATTATGCTGGTGAATTAACAGCCGCGAATGCGCAAATGAGAGAACGCGGAGAACAAAAAGATTTCCGCATTGGAACGTCTGCGAAAAGCACGGCAATTCAAGTGGAATGGAAACGATGCGAATACGCATTTTTCAATCCTTTTTGGTGACAGTGCTGTCAATTCTATTATTGACGGGCTGTTTACAGAAAAAGCCCGTCTGTTTCGATGGCAAGGGCAAGGCACAGGTTTACGTAGAGTTCAAGACGTCGCCCGAATTGGCTGGTACGCCCGTTGCTCAAGCTGAGGTGACACTCAAACCCTGGTTTACGGCAGTCATTCCGCCCGAATTTACAAATGAAGACGGCGTGGCTCAATTTGATGGTCTCCTTTCGGGGAAATACGCGGTCAGCGCCATGTATAATTTCGATTCTTTGAAGGTTCTTGTCGGTTCGTCTGATTTGACGGTTCGAAGTCCGGAGACGGCCCATGTTTCTATTTCGATGTACGCCAGTAAACCAGGGCTTAAGATCAACGAATTGTACACCGTGGGGCCGCCCAATGATGAGTTTTATTTCTTCGACCAATTTATGGAATTGTACAATTCGGCGGATGATACAGTCTACCTTGACGGGATGGTGGTTTGTCGGCTCTACGGCAATATTGACAATGTAACGTACATGTTTCAGTTTCCGGGAACGCCGGTTACCGGGCGGAAGTATCCAGTGCCGCCCCGTGCATTTGTGGTTCTGGCCGGGGATGCTATCAATCACAAAAAGCTGTTTCCTGGCAGTGTGGATTTGTCCCATGCCGACTGGGAATTCTACAATCCTCTCAGTCCGACAGATCCAAACAATCCAGATGTGCCGGATATTGTCAATATTAAAACAGGCAAGCGTGTAGATTTTATGATAGCTCTCACAAACGACGAGGTCGCCATTGCCACGGGTGAGGATGTGAACTATCAGGATGGTCTTGATTTCGACACAATTTTAGATGGAGTGGAATACCAGAGTTCTCCAAATCTTTTAAAAACGCTTGATCCGCGTGTAGATCGCGGTTTTGCCGGCGTGGGGCTCACTAAGTACAGTGGGGAGTCAATGGAACGAAAATATCCTGGAATGGATACGAATAATTCCACTGTTGATTTTCGGGTGATTCCCCATCCGACGCCCGGCTACCAGTACCAAGGAGGAAGGTAAAATGAGGGAATTTTTCTGGGCTCGTTTTGAAAATTATTTAACCACGCGTTTCTCGAATTTTAATTAAATTTAATTAAAAAAAGGCTAAAGCACAAACATTCATGAAAATCGCAAAGATCGCTATATTTTTGTTTATCACGACGATTGCTTTGTGCGCTCTGCGCCTCCTTTGAGTCCTCTGCGGTTTAGTATTTTTTTATTAATAGAATCTAATTGGCAAAAAGGAACCTTTCGAAGGCAGTAAAAAACTTCCTAAGGCCATTCGTTGATTTATTCTTAAAGAAGGAAATTGTGTTTTTAAAGAAGGAAAGTTTTGGTTTCATCATCCTTTTAACGCTGGCCGGTGTTCTATTTTTTTTCGGCTGTACCCAGAAAAAACCGCTCTGTGTGGAAGGAAACGGAAGAGCAGATGTTTACGTTGATTTCAAGGAATCACCGGAATTGCCAGGTATCCCAGTGGAAAATGCCAAAGTGGAGCTAACTCCCCGACACACGGCAACGATTGCTCCTCTTTTTACGAATGACCAGGGAATGGCTCAATTTCAGAACCTCATTTCCGGAACCTACATTGCGAGCGCCACATACCGGTGGGACTCGTTGAAGATTCTGGTCGGTTCCACATCCTCAGATATCCGCTCGAATTCCACAGCCATCGACACCATTCATCTTTTTCCGAGCAAACCGGGACTGAAAATTAATGAGTTGTACACCGTTGGCCCGCCAAATGATGAATTCTACTTTTATGATCAGTTCATTGAATTGTACAACTCGGCGGACGATACCGTTTACCTGGATGGCATGATTGTGTGCCGTCTTTCTCGGGACATTACAAAGGTGACGTACATTTTTCAGTTCCCTGGCACCCCAGTGGTCGGCCGCGAGCATCCAGTTCCGCCTCACACCTTTGTGGTGTTGGCGCAGGACGCCATCGATCATTCCAAAATAATTCCGGGCAGCATCGATTTGTCCCACGCCGATTGGGAATTTTACAATCCGAACAGTCCATCGGATCCTGACAATCCGAACGTGCCAAATATTGTCAACATAAAAGTGGGGGAGCGAATCGATTTTCTGATCTCTCTCACCAGCGATGAAATTATTATTGCCACCGGGGAGGACGTCAATTATCAGGACGGGATTGATTTTGACACCGTTATTGACGGCGTAGAATATCAAAGCTCTCCCACGTCATTAAAAACGCTGGATCCTCGCATTGACCGCGGCTTTACCGGCGTGGGACTGGTAAAATATTCGGGAATGTCGCTTGAAAGGAAATATGCCGGACTGGATACCGATGATTCCAGTGTTGATTTTAGAATTATTCCGCACCCGACGCCGGGGTATGAATATCACCCGTAACCGATTCAATGGGCTTCGGGTATTGGCATTAACCAAAAAGAATTTTTGACAGGATTGACAGGATAGTTTTGATTTATTTCCACAAAATGTCAATTGGACTTCGCACAGCGGATTTCCACCATAGCTCTTAGAATGTGATTTGGCTTTTAAAAATAGAAACAGGGTTCTTCCATCTTCTGCACTTTTTCGCAGAGCCTGGAAACTAATTCAGAAAATGGAGT
>CAZMRE010000163.1:0-1714 GCA_964568545.1 uncultured Deferribacteres bacterium
TTTTTTCCTACTTTAAATAGATCAATTTCTGAATGGATTCGATTTTCCCATCCACCTCCAGGCTGCACAGATACGTGCCCGACGAAACCGTTTGGTTCCAGGCGTCCGTTCCATTCCAAAAAACGGATTTTTCTCCGGCCGCTGCAAAACCCTCAAAAAGTGTTTTGATTTTCTGCCCGGCCAGATTGTAAATTTCCAGTCGGACGCGTGACCCCATTGGAGCAAAAAAACGAATGCTCGTCGTTCCGTTGAAGGGATTCGGGTAGTTGGCCAGAAGCACAGGCGTTCTGGGAACTTCCGGGGAGGCTTCTTCCACCGCGGTGCTTTTGGGTGTGAGAACCAGCATCTGCACGGTGTTGGCCGGAATTTCAAACGGCCCGCCATTCCATCGCACCGCCGTACGTCCGTCGTTGCTGTCATCCACCTGGTACACATCCACCTGAAATGTGGTAGAACGGACGCGAACTCCCTCGATCACGAGCGAATACGTCGCATTCTTTTCTTCTGTGTTCGAGAGAAGAACGCCATACCCGCCGATTCCTTTTCCGGCCAAAACCCACAATTTAGTGCTGTCCGCACCCACGGAGGGAAAATCCGTGGCCAGCATTCTGGGGTAGTTTTTTACCATTTGCGACCACAATCGAAAGGCATGGGCTTTGGGCTTGTAGGTGGCCGTCGCATCTCCGTAAAAAAGGCCGGACCATCCCACATTTTCATCATTGGGCCCTGCGCTCGGGTCGCTTTTTTCGTCCCCTGCTCTGTAGTAATAGGCGCGTTCCACGTCGGAGAGCTGCATGGCAATCCACTGGCCGGTTAGCACAGCCGCCCCTTCTTTTTTGTTCATCAGCTTGTAGATTTTTTCGGGCGAAAGAGGCTGGGGATTTCCACTTTCATCGTCCCCGTATTGATCCACACCGTAAGCGCCGCAAATGAGCTCCACCCCCTTAAAAAAATCCGTTCCAGCCCAGGGAACCGAGGAAAAGTCCCCCACACCGTCCAGCAAATCCCGGTACTGGTGCGCCGCTTTGTAATATTGCGTGGGATCATTTTGCCACAGGTGCCAGCCGATCCAATCGGGGCGTAAATTCTGCTCGTAGAGATATTTTAAAAATTCCACGGCCGGGTTTTGTCTGATCTGCCCGGCAATGACTTTCGGTGTTGGACCCAAAAAGCCCGGGCCACCGACTTTGTAATCCGGGAAGGCCTCCTTAATCGCCTTGAATGCCCTGGCCCAAAAGAGGATAAAATCGTGGTTAGACCGATCCCAGAAGACCCTATTCGGCCACTCGGTGATGATGTCCAAATAATCGAAAAAGTGGTCTCTTCCCTGCCAGTGCGTGTAGCGGTCTGCTATTTTAATTGCCGCCACAATCCAGTTGTTTTCCTGGATTTCATTTTGGGGGCCGTGAAAATCGTGGTGGCGAAAGTCGCATTGGCTCTCACCGCCTAATCGCAGGAAAGGCTCAAAACCGCCGTCCAGATAGATCTGAAAAAGACTGTCGCTGGGCCCCCAGAAGTAGTGTGACGTGTCGTAGGGATCACACTCCCAGGATGGGTAGGTGGTGGCGTCAGGGCAACGGAAAATGGATTCGATGTCCAGGCGATCGTCCCAATAGCCGTTGTTTCGAATGCTGGTCACACCAATATCCTGAAGCTGGGGTGTAATATCGGGAGCCGGGGAACCTGGCGTCGGAATTGGCCCGGCAATCACGCC
>CAZMRE010000163.1:1814-5116 GCA_964568545.1 uncultured Deferribacteres bacterium
TTACGAATTCGCGAAAACAAATTTCAGTCAAAACTCACTTCGTGCGTTTGCCGGTTACCTTCAATCCAGAGATGCAATATTTTTTTGGATCGCTCGTACCAGGCCGCCCGAGCTTGCTTTTGAGAAGATTTCTCAGTTGAAAACGCAATGCTCTGGCCGTCAATGATGACGTGTATCGGCCGTTTTTCCGCCAAAAATTTCAGATGAAAGGTTTTGCCACTTGCTCCAAGGGAAACCTTCTTTTCTCCATTTTCAACTTTGGCAAGAACGGAAATCAATTCACGATCTTCGTCCATTAAAATAAAAAACCGTCGATTTCTCACAAAAAAGGTAATTTCCAGCGGATCCCAGGGCTTTTCTCCCACGTACTGAGCAGGCTCAACGGTGGGGATTACCGCATCCTGCCGAATGAAAATCGGGATTGTGTCTAGGGGAAGGGTTTCCTGGTACACGCGATTTCCCTCCACGGGTTTGTGCGTCCAGAAATTGAGCCATTCGCCGGGCGGTACAAAATAGGTCGCTTTCCCTGCTGGATTTAAGACTGGTACGACCAACAAATCGCGACCCAATAAAAATTCATGCTCCCAGGCATGAATTGCGGGCACATTTTGAAATTCCAGCACCAACGGCCGCACCACCGGCCAGCCGGTTTCAGCCGCCTCATGCGCCAGAGAATACAAATAAGGCAAAAGTGAATAGCGGAGTTCATCAAATTTTTTAAAGATTTTCACGGCCTCTTCGCCAAACTCCCACGGTTCGCGCGGGTTAATGCCGTGGCAGCGCGCATGGGACGAAAGAAGTCCCCACTGGGCCCAGCGAATGTACAACTCCGGCGAAGGCGGCTCTCCCTGGAACCCCCCAATATCGTGACTCCAAAACGCCAAACCGGACAGCGAGGCGCTCAATCCGCCCCGCAAAACGGCTGCCATATCGTCCCAGGTGCTGTGGGAATCGCCGTTCCATCCAACAGGGTAGCGCTGGCTCCCGGCATACCCCGAGCGTCCCCACACCAGGGCGTGTTCGGCCGAAAACTCCTTCGAGGTTTCGTACACAAGCCGATTGTAAAGAAGCGAATACACATTGTGAAGCTCTTTGCCGCTTCGCCCGTCGGCCGCCACGGAATTGACCGGCACCGCCTCTCCCATGTCCGTTTTAAACACATCGGCACCCATTTTTAGCAGATTCCGATGCTGCTCCCGGTACCATTCTGCCGCTTCCGGATTTGTGAAATCAATAATACCCGCCTGTTCCATGTCAAAAACCGGGAGCGTGTACGTGGAACCGTCTTCCCGCTTTAAAAAGTAGCCCTTTCTGTGCAGTTCCTCAAAACGATCGCTCCGCCTGGAAACGTAAGGCTGTTCCCAGAGCGAGACTTTGAAATGTTGATCGTGCAGGCCGTCGATCATTTCCTTCGGATTGGGAAAATCCTTTTCATTCCACACAAAATCGCACACCTTTCGGTGCCGCATCCAGGCCGGGTCCAGGTGCAGTACGTCGGCCGGAATTTTCCTCTCCCGAAGCCCTTTTGCTACCTCTTCCACCTGGCTTCGCGAACGGTACTCCGCCCGTGACATCCAGAGACCAAAACTCCACAAAGGTGGAATGGCAGGCTTGCCCGTAAGTTTGGTGTAGCTCTTAAGAATTTGCTTGAATTGCGGGCCGTAGATCCAATAGAAATCAAGCAGATTGTCCTCAACATCAAACGAATAGCTAACGAAGGTCGGATTGCCTATTTCGTAATGAATCCGATGAGCCGAATTAATAAAAATACCGTATCCCTTGCTGCTCAATAAGATCGGGATATTCTTGTAAGTTCGATCCGTGGCAGTGGAAGCCGTATCGGAATTCCAGGACAGCATCTTCTGGTGCCTCTTGGAAAGGGGCCCGAATTTCTCTCCAAAGCCGTAGAACTGCTCGTCCGGATCCAGTGCCCCGCTGAAAAAGAAGCTCTTTTCGCCGTTTTCGTCTCGAATCCCCAGAGGAAAGACGGGATGAATAAACCGATCAACACCCTCCGCAAAGTTGTCAAAAAGGCAATTTCGCGTCCTGTCAAAAATCTTCAAAGACCAGGGAGTTTTTTGAAATTGCAAAATCAACGCATCCGTGGCAAACTCCAGAACATCGCCCGAATCGGATTCCACGGGTACCGCTCCCTCCCATTCAGCGGGAACGAGCATTTCTGTGGTGTGCTCGGGAATGTCCAGCTCTTCCGTGGCGCGAAAGCGAAAAACCGTGGGTGACAAAAAATCCACCTGAACTTCCACGCGCTTTTCCGTTTGCGTGGAGATGACGAGGTGAATCCGGTTCTCTTCGACACTCCAGGTCAGAATTTTCATGAAATAGTGGTAATCAGCTTTTTCGATGTCAAAAATCAGTCTGTCGTCCACCTTTTGCATGTAGTGGTGAAGATAATCCATGTCAATTTGGAAATTCACGCGGACCTCCCTTTCAGGTCATTTGGAAGAAAAATATTTCCGGATTTCCACCAGGATTTTTCCCAGGTAAATAGTCGCCAATTCGCGAATAATATCCCGCCTATTCGTAAATTTCGGGCCATACCCTGATTCAATATCGCCCGTTATTTTTTCGTGTCGCTATCTTCACGGATTATTTTTCAGGCCCGAATTTCGCCAGAGCGTCTTTCAAATTTAAATGTACATAATCGCGATTGTACGCAGGCGTCCGATCAATTCCTGCATTCGCCACCCACAAGTCCAGCGTGGATGGTTTGTACACCACCGCGTGCAGATCACCCGTACCCACAGTGTGCATCAGCTCCTTGGCCACATTCTCGTCGATTTTGCCCCAATGCGCCTTAAGAAAATTGTAGGTTTTTACGGTGTATTTATCGGGAGTGGTGCGTTCCCAATCGCAACCCATTGAAAAATAAACAATATCTTCTAAATGCGGCACGGGTTTGGGCAGATTGGTGTCGTTGTACACCTTAAAAATATCCTTTGCTGTTTTCAGCGCCCTGCCGTATTTCTGCTTTCCGCTGCCAATGGCAAACAAGTACGAGCTTGTACGTTTGGCATTTTTAATGATGTCGATTCCCTGTTCCACTGTACCGGCCTGTTCCAGCACATCTCGCAGGACAAATGGCATGGGTTCACCCTGAAGGGTTTCGTGCTCGGGGCCGAAATTCTCACCGATTTCACTGACAGCGATTTGATCCGCGTTCATTCCTGAAACTACGCCGATGAATCCCAGCCAGCCAACGTTCACAAAAGCATTGGCGCTGTCGGGATTGTACACAATTAAGGCAGGATGATCCTGAAAATGGGCGTTCATGGCGTAATCCA
>CAZMRE010000164.1:0-5108 GCA_964568545.1 uncultured Deferribacteres bacterium
TAAAATGAAATACTTAATCCAGTAAAGATAGGATTTTTGGGTTTTCGGGCTGTAGTGTTTGGTGGCAAGTAGAGTGCGCACCTCATTCAGAAATGGAGATTTCTGAGCACTCTGTCTGGAATCTGTTTTCATTGGAAACTCCACCAATCCAACCCAAATTGGAGGAACCGTGTTGGGCAAAATAAAATAGAGGGGTGAAAGCGTGCGAAACAGGGTTCCCCGACAAACGAAACAAAGCAAAATTAAGAGGGAGATGAATAATTGTTTTAAAATTACAAAAATAGCCTCCTATTGTCAAGTAAAAAATGGGCATGGCCATTTTTTTGAAAAAAATTACAAATCCGCAGGATGTGTTATTCATGGTTCTTTGTAAAAAGAGCCTTGTTTCAATCAAATTTCTTATTTTTTACAAAAAAATCAGCCACGAATTTACAAATTCAATTCGAATAAAATTAGTGAATCCGTGGCGCATGAATTTTTCAGGTTTGAGGGAAATTCTACCTGGGTTGGAAAAATAGATTAAAAATGTATTGCAATTTGTCGCTGGGTTGGCTATTTTTAAAGTACATCTCTTACATCAATCTAACACTGTGTACCCTAAAAAAGCAGGTGAACAACATGAAAGTATTGGTCATTGGCAGCGGCGGTCGCGAACATGCCCTTGTGTGGAAATTGGCTCAAAGCGAGAAAGTAGACAAAATTTACTGTGCTCCCGGAAACCCCGGCATCGAAAAACTGGCTGAATTGGTTCCCATTCATGCCGATGACATTCAGGATTTGCTCAGGTTCGCTCTCGACAAAGAAATCGATTTTACGGTAGTCGGCCCCGAGCTGCCACTGGTTCACGGGATTGTGGATGTTTTCCAGGGCGAGGGACTCAAAATATTCGGCCCCTCGCAAGAAGCGGCACTTATCGAAGGCAGCAAATCATTCGCAAAGGATTTTATGAGTCGTTACAATATTCCCACAGCCGATTACGATGTTTTTACCAAGCTGGACAATGCGCGAAAATATTTGTGGAATCACGAGGGAAGAGTGGTGATTAAGGCAGACGGCCTGGCAGCCGGAAAGGGTTCTGTGGTTTGTCAAACAAAAGCCGACGCTCAAAAGGCTCTTGAAGAAATGATGCTGCGAAATGTTTTTGGCGAAGCCGGTCACAAAGTGGTTGTCGAAGAATTTCTGGAGGGAAAAGAGGTCTCAATTCTGGCCCTCACCGATGGAAAAAATATTCTTCCGCTGGTTCCTTCGCAAGATCACAAGGCTGCCTACGACGATGACCTTGGCCCGAACACAGGCGGAATGGGCGCTTATGCCCCGGTGCCGTTTGTCGATCCGGAACTCATCCGAAAAATTCGGGAAACAATCCTCGAACCCACCGTTCATGGAATGGCTAAAGATGGCAACCCTTACAGAGGCGTTCTCTACGCCGGACTGATGCTTACCGATGACGGACCGAAGGTTATTGAATTCAACTGTCGCTTTGGCGATCCGGAAACGCAGGTGATTCTGCCGCTGATTCAATCCGATTTTCTGGATGTGATGATGACTACGATTGAGGGCACGCTTGAAAATTACCAGTTGAAATTACTCGATAAGTCGGCCGTCTGTGTTATTATGGCTTCCGAAGGCTACCCGGGATCTTACGAAAAGGGAAAAGAGATTACCGGATTGGATCAGGATTTTGGCGAAGACACTCTGATCTTCCACGCGGGAACCCGGCGCAGAAACGGGAAACTGATTACCCACGGCGGCAGGGTTTTGGGCGTTACCCATCTGGCTTCTTCCCTAAAAGAGGCCATGGAAGGAGCCTACAAGGCTGTTAAGTCCATTCATTTCGAGGGCGCCTATTATCGAAAAGATATTGGGAAAAAGGGATTGAAATATCTTTAAAGAGCATATTCTAAAAACCACTAATTACGCAAATTACACGAATTACAATCAGTTTAACTTCTATAAAATCAATTCGTTAAAATTAGTGCAAATTCGCGGGCAATATCTTTTTAGAGTGAATTCTTTGAAAAATAAAAAATCCCCGACACTCCAAAAGTGCCGGGGATTTTGTTTATTTACTCAATTTAGCTTCCAATTGAATCGGCAGAACGGCTGCCGGAAATCGATTTTTCGAATCCTTAAAAACAATCTCGCCGAACAAATTCATTCCTTCCGGCGGCAGAACCGGGCTTTTGCTCAATGTAAATTTCATTTTTTCAGGCATGTCGGGGTAAAGGGTTAAAAAACCGGCTCCAACCTTTTTGCAGGAAACCGAAATCGGTTTTTGTACGTAATATTTTTCTGTGAGTTTGAATTTCCAGGGCGATTTTGACGCCGGATTCGTGTAAGCGCCCCACACTTCCAATGTGTACGTTCCCGGTTTGGGATTCGTTAGAGCCAGTGTAAGCCGATCGTACGTCAGTCCGTTTTGCACAACTGCCCGCCCGTTGGAATCGTAAATATTTGTTGCGATGTCGGTAAATTTATTGAAATCATCCTGCGACATTCGAATTTTAAACAAAACCATTTTAATGGACTGATCCACCTTGAATTTGTAGCGAATTCGGTCCTTTCCATTTGATTTTTTGCACGAAATTTTTTCGTAGCCCAAAACATTTCCCAACGCAAATCCCTTGAAAACCCGATTAAATTGATTCATAACGGTGAACGTTCCTTCGGGTTTTTCGCCCATTTTGTAGGCGAAATTTTTAACGATTTTGGGCTCAAGTGACAATCCGTTAAAATCCACAGACAAATCATAAGAGGCCGTTTTGGGGTTTCTGAAATCTGCAATCGTCACCAATTCCCAGATTCCGGGGACCAAATCCGTGCCTGTCACAGAAACAGACACCGAATTATTGAGTTTGCTCGTCGCGTAACCCGTGGCGGCGTATCCCCGTCCCATCGGATCAAAGAGCTGTGCGCGCACCCGTGCCCATTTCCCCTGGGAAGGTTTCATTCGCGCTGTAAAACCGCTGGCACCCGGCGGAACTTCCAGAAAATACCGCTTAATCATTCCCGGTTCCAGGATTTCGCGGCGAAGCCGAAGCCGGTACAAATTCTCATTTGAAAAAACGTAAGGCACCACCAGGGTGTTCCAGAGCTCAAATTCTGTATTTGCTTTTGAATATTTATCGCCGTGACCGCCTTTTAAATAAGCAATCACCTTTCCAACATAAAGCCCGGGGCGTGTCAGTTTTGAGGCATCATACGAAACAGGAATGGTTGCTCGTTCGTCGGCGCGAATGTAGGTGGATTTTTTGTTTACCACCAGCCAGGGCGAATCGGATTTCAGATTGAAAGCACGGAAAAAATGCTCGATTTGATCGGGAGTTTTGTCTTTGGGAAAAATGGCTTTCACATGAAATACCTGCTGCTCAGTGCCGTGGGGAAAATAGCCTCCGGCCCGCCAGTAGGCTGTCGGCCCCTGATCATCCGGGAAAATGGGACTTTCGGTGGTAATCTTGTAATCGCGCAGATTTTTTTCCTCGTGACGTCTGGCGTATTTTTTCAGGATTTGGAAAGATTTTCCAATATTGACGACACCTCCACCCTGATCCAATGCCGTGTAGTAGGGAAGCCAATCAGCCCCGTATTTGAGCGCCCGTTTGATCAGCGCCCCGCGAATGGGAATGGCCGGTTTCTGCTGCCTGGCGGCACTCATGAGCAGGGCCACTGCACCCGCTGTTTGGGGAGATGCCATACTGGTACCCCAAAAATTCTCACCCCTGGCGTAGGGGGGCACACTGGACATCGCCGCGCCAGGTGACAAAACATCCGGTTTGGGCACTTCGCCCCCACGCGAGCTGAAGGGTAAAATAACATGGCGCTTAATGGTCGCACTGTAGGAATCCCTTGCACTTTGCCAGGGCATGATCGCGCCTGAAGAAATGGCCCAGAAAGAGCATGCCGGATTGCCAGCCGAGGAAATGCCGGGACCCTCGTTTCCATTTGCAAGACAGATTGCGATATTTTCATTTTCCTTCAAAATGCCGTCCAAAAATTTTGTAATTTCGCTGTGACCCTCAATTTCAGCACCAATGCCGTAACTCATATTGAAAACAACGGCCTTGTCAGGGTGATCTTTTGCCCACTTCACGCCATATTCAAATGCCTTTTTCATGCTGCCTGATGTCGTGGAACCGCCCGCCAGTGTGTTGTTTCCGATTTTTAATCCGATAATTTGCGCCCCGGGTGCAATGCCGTTCAGCGTCGGCTGGCCGTTAATCTGGTAGCCGGCAATGATTCCGGAGACGTGGGTTCCGTGGGCATTGTCGGCGAAAAAGAAAGAGGCGATCTTTTTCGCCGCACGAATATTCAGTGCAAAACTCATAAGTTCCGGTTTTTTCTTCGTGTCACGGCCACGCAGATGAATGACGTCGTAATTCACGTGGTAATCCCGAACCGGCTTTTCGTCATCCAATTGACCGTCGGCGTCGGTATCCACGTAAGCAACCCAATATGTTTTATCGTCTTTTTTCACTTTGAAGGCTACCACACCAAATTTGTCATTTCGTTTGCCATTGTTGTTAAAATCCGGAACACCGGAATTTTTGAATTTCGATTCATCCAGAAAACCAATCCAGTAGGTGCTGTCTACGGGTGTCAGTCCTAATTTGTCGTAGTGGTAAAGTTTCCGGTCCGATGCGTCCTTCAAATACTTCTCACCGTTTTCCTCACCGGTTTTCGCTTTCGTCAACTTCACATCCCCTTCGCCGGAAAAGTCCTGTACGTCGATAATTTTTTTCTTACCCGTGGATGTTTTCAGCAGTCCCTGGGTGTCCACATCAACTCCGCTGTCGCAGACAATAACCACCACGCCCCGACCATCGTAAGTGGGATGCGCTTTTATGAACTGGTACGCATGCGTTGCAGATGTTGACAAAAAACTCCACGGCGTGTCCGGCAAAATATTCGATAATTTTTTCTGAGCAAATGCCGGATTCGCGAAACCTATTAAAACGGTCAGAAAAATGATCTGCCAGTATTTCTTGGGTGATTTCATTCTATTTTCCTCCATTTTTGTTTTGAACGATGCCTATTGATGCAAACCTTCCTTTGAACAAATTCCGCAAGCCGCAATTAAAAAAGGTACGCCACGGATTCACGAATTTTAT
>CAZMRE010000165.1:0-5078 GCA_964568545.1 uncultured Deferribacteres bacterium
CGGGAAAGAACCTCTCCCTGTTCCTATTCAAAAACAAAATCCCAATAGCTTTTTTCATCAAACTCGAAATGCTAGAAGTTGCTCAACGAATCACAATTTTTTCTTCGTCGGAGGCCTTAAAACTAACTTGTACACTTCATCCATCACCCTGTTCGCCTGTTCCTGGAGAACGTCCCTATTTTCCAAAGTGACCTCTACGGGTGGCAAATGGATGGGTTTTCCCACCTGAACAATCACTTTTTTAAATCGTGGAAAATTGGCTCCCGGGGGAAGAATATCCCGTGTGGAACTGATTCCCACAGGAACAACCGGACACTTCGCCAACTGCGCCAGACGAATAAAGCCTGTCTTTGGGCGTGGAGGCTTTCCGTCTTTCCATTTACGCGTACCTTCCGGAGAAATAAAAAGACGGGCGCCGTTTTTCAAAAGTTCCAAAAAATAGCGAAAACCCTCTTCATCCCCTGAATCGCGGAGAATGGGGTGCACCCCAATCTTCCGCAGCCACCACCCCAGCAGGGGAGTTTCAAATAATTCTGACTTCCCCATTCCGTGAACCGGAAAACTCACAATAAGCGACATGGTCAGAATATCGAGATAACTGTTGTGATTAAACGCAGCGATAAAAGGGCCCTTTTTGGGAAAATTCTCTTGCCCTCGGCCCTCGCCCGAGAACAAAAATTCAATCAAATATTTGGCGATAAAGAAAGAAATCGTGTAAACCATCGACCCTTCTTTTTGCGGAGACTTCACCTTTTTTCGCCCGCGATTCTCGGTCATTGTTCGCCCTTTAAATTCAATCAAAAATATTCACCCTTAGCCATCCACAATAAAAGAAAAGAGGAATTTTTAATGAATCGCCTGCAGTATCGCTACAAGATCCCCCTCAGCCGTGGTTTTTGGGTGCTCGATAATTCGCCCGATTTCTTTATTCTCGTAATAAACGATAAATGTAGGAACCCGCTCAATGCTGTATTTTTTCCGAATGCCCCCCTTGGCATCTTTCGAGCGATTCACCGCAATCATTTTTACAGAGATGGAATCGCTTCTTGCTTCATCAAAAGCTTTGAAAAATCGCCCAACCTCATGCTGGCTATCCGGACACCACGTTCCCAAAACAATAAGAATTTGTACAGGTTTTGTAAAGACGTGCAAAAAAGAAACCGCTGCCGAATCCGGCGAATAGGCATCGTAGCTGGCTTTGAATTTGGGAAATAGTTGCAACAAATCCTTCTCCCCAATCACTCCTACTGCAATCGAATTTCCCCGAGAGTCTTTTACAATCTTGAATCCTTTTTGAGGAGATGTGGAACAACCCAGCCAGATAAGGGCAATGAGCACTAAAAAAAGAGAGCGGCGCCTCATTTTGTTTCCTCCTGTTATTTGCCAAGCGATCTATTTAATTAGTTCTGTTACGTATTTTTGTAAGCAGTCAGCATCGTAACGTTTTTGACCAAAACAAATATAAAATCCAAATGAATTAAAACGCAAAATTAGCAACAGAAAACTCTTGAAAAATGATTGTTATTTAAAATAGCTTCCAAAATTCGTAATGAAAACAAAGAAACTATTTATTTTCCTTTTTTTACCCACCCCCTCGCTCCCCCTCCCTGATTTCAGGGAGGAGGAAGTCCTATCGACCAATACTGATTTTGTTACAAACCAGGGAGTGGGTTTGAAAAGAAAAAGAAGCTTTACCGCAGCAGCCCCTTCACAATCACATCCACGGCTTCGTTTTCCGAAAGCCCCCTTGCCACCAATGTTTCAACCTGCTTTTTATCGACACTTCCAATGGCGGCTTCGTGTGTCAGTTTGGCTGTTTCACCCACAACCATTAATTTGGGAATGGCACTGGCGCGCGCCTGCGATCCCTTAATGATTTCCATGCAATCCACATGCCCGCGTGAATGCGCACCGGTTCCTACCACCTCACCCAAAACTTCGCTTACCGACCGATCGCTGGCCACAATGCGGCTTTTGGCGAGCCCGCGCGACTCCCGACCATTTAAATTAATGGTTTCTTTTACCCTGATGAAATCGTCTTCCTTCCCGTAAACCTTTGTTTCCATTTCACAAACAGCCGAATCACCCAGATTCGCGACATAATCCAGATCGAGTTTACCTACCCGTCCATTAGCCAGCTTGAAATCCGTCTTAAAATAGCCTCCCTCGGCGATTGAAACAACCGTTTTGGGAAGAACTTCAATACCCCCATCCGTACCATGAAAATGTGTTTCAGAATATTTTAAGGATGCCCCTTTCCCAATTTGAATTTGAGCATCCATTAGATGCTGCACACGAACTGCGTTGGGAAAGCTGCAATGAGCCAAAAATGAAACCGACGCATTTTTTCCAATGATGTACTCGGATTCGATTTTTTGGATGCCATCCCTCGGAATTACGCCGAAACAAAGGTGCACCGGAAAGCGAACCGTGACGCCATCGTCCACGACAATTTTTGCCCTTACGCCATCGGGAATGGTTTCGCTCTCGATGTGTACACCGGGAATGGAGTTCGAAGCCAGTACTTTGTTCCCGCTCACCACCAGACTGGCAAAAGATTTGTCCAATAATTGTTTGGAATCCCCGCCGCTTTTTTCGTAGGCATCCACAATCGCCTCAAACTCTTTGGAATAATCAGGCATTTTCGGCAATCTCCATTTCGGGTCGATTTACGTGTGGACATTCCTCGCAGTGGAGTCTGAAGAATCGGGAAATTTCGGTGGGATCACCCGTTTTTAGAATCTTGCCGCCGCAGAGAAAAGAGGAGCGATCCGCAATTTCTGCCACCTTTTCGTGATGGGTAATTAACAATACCGCGCCCCCCATTTGCGCCACTTTGCGAATAACCTGAATAATGTTGTCCATGGACGGTGCATCAATTCCGGAATCGGGTTCATCCAGAATAGCCAGGCGGGGCTGCATCGCTAAAATTGAGGCTAATTCGATGCGCTTCCTTTCCCCACCACTCAGGGTTTCGTCAACCGCTCGAATAAGATACTTTTGAGGATTTAGCCCAACTCTTTCCAGACATTCTTGAGTGGTCATGTGATTGTGGGCACTTTTTCTTGAAATCTTCAGATATTCGGCAACAGTCAATCCCTCGAAGCGCGCCGGTTCCTGCCAGGCAAGCGTAATGCCGCGTTTGGCCCGATCATAAGCAGGCAGAGTTGTAATATCTTCTCCATCAAAATAAATTTTTCCATTCGTCGGACGAAATCCGTTTAACCCCATCAAAACATAAGCAAGGGTTGATTTCCCCGTCCCATTTTGACCGAGGATACTGTGAATTTCTCCTCGAAGAATTTGCAGATTTAATTGATCTAAAATAGTTCTGCGACCGGCTGCGAAAGCAAGATTTTCTATTGAGAGTAATGGCACGCTACATTTTCCCTTAATTTGCGAATTCCTTGAAAAAAATCCTTAACCCAAATTGGGATTAAATTATCTCCTTGGAAATCTTAGCCTCTCTGTGGAACTCTGTATAAGCTGAAAAAAAATAACACAGAGAACCTCAGAGAAAAAGAAAGAGAACAACCGATAAAATATTTTTAATAACCAGAATCTGATTTTCTTTAAACTAATTTATGAAAAAATACAGATATTTACAAGAAAGAAATTTAATCTCTCATAAAATTGAACCAATATTTTTCTGATATAAAAAAACCTCCCGAAAAATTGACTCCGGGAGGTTTTTTTGATCTCTCACAATCCTACAAATTGTACTTTTCGGCTTCTACCATGTGGTCGCAGATCATTCGACGAATAGCTGCGGTATTGATTGGCGTGTACTTGGTGTAGCGGCGCAGAATCGTCAAATACGTGCGAAGCGTATCACCCTCGGCAATCAGAGGCATGGCCTGCTGGGCGGAGAAATTAATGCGGTTCAGAGAATCATTCACATAGGCGCGAACAATATCGACATAGATCGAGACCTTGTCCTCGCCTTTTGCCTTTGCCATTTTCTTCACGCGATTCAAGGCGCTTTCCATGGCGTACACTTCCATGGAAATATCGGCAATATGTCCCAGAACCTCCTGTTCATCCCTGACCTTGTCCATGTATTTCTGAACGGCTCCACCCAATAAAAGCAGGGCAATTTTTTTGGCATTTCTCAGAATTTTCGTTTCTTCTGCCAGAAATTCCTCGCCCGTCTCCTCAGGCATAGAAAAACCCAGAATTTCATCCATTAGGGCCTGAGCTTTTTGCAGAAGCGGCAACTGGCCTCTGGTTGCACGACGAATAAGCATTCCAGGAATTAGCAGACGATTAATTTCATTGGTGCCCTCGAAAATGCGGTTGATGCGGGCATCGCGGTATGCGCGAGCCATGGGGTATTCCTCCGAATAGCCGTACCCACCGTAAATCTGAACGCCTTCGTCCACCACGTAATCCACGGCTTCGCTCGCGAAAACTTTGTTAATGGAGCATTCAACGGCATACTCTTCAATACCCTTCAGCGTAATATCTTCATAATTGGGAGTACCGGGCACAGCACTTTCAAGAATGGAATCAATCAATCCTGATGTGCGGTAAACCATGGATTCCGTTACCCAGGTGCGAATGGCCATTTCGCCCAATTTATGTTTAATGAGCCCGAAATTTGAAATGGGTTGTCCAAATTGGTGGCGCTGTTTAGCATACTGAACGGCGTCTGTTGTCACCAATTTCATGGCTCCCAGCACTTCGGCGCCCAATTTGAAGCGGCCAATGTTCAAAATATTGAAAGCAACTTTGTGGCCCTTACCAATTTCACCCAGTACATTTTCTACAGGGACCTTCGCATTGTCCAGAATGAGTTCGCCTGTTGAGGAACCGTGAATTCCCATTTTCTCTTCTTCTTTGCTGAAAGTGGCACCACTTGTTTCCTTGTCGATAATAAACGCGGTAAACTTATCGCCATCCACTTTTGCAAATGTGATGTAAACGTCAGCCCAGCCGCCGTTAGTTAGCCACATTTTTGTGCCGTTTAAGATGTAATATTTACCGTCATCGCTGAGTGTGGCCGTGGCTTTGGCCGAAAGCGCATCTGAGCCCGATCCCGGCTCTGTCAGGGAATAGGACGATACCCATTCTGCCGT
>CAZMRE010000166.1:0-5058 GCA_964568545.1 uncultured Deferribacteres bacterium
GCATTTGTTTAATCTGATTTTCATTGCAAAAGATGCGGCTATTTTCATAGCAATATTGCTTGACCAGATGAATATTGCTGATTTTTAATTTATGATTAACCAACAAAAGACTTTTTTCAATAATTGAATTGAGGTCCTTTTCTTCAAAATTTTCACCCGTTCCTCTGGCAAATACCAGAAGATTCTTTACGATATCACCGCTGCGCTTGACTTCACTTTCAATGATTCGCAAATTTTCCATCATGCTTTTTTTCTGTTCATCTGAAAGCGAGCTCTTGTTGATTTGTTTTTCAAAAAGCTTTACGTAGGTAAGGACGCCCGCCAATGGGTTATTAAGTTCGTGGGCTACCGTCGCTGCCAGTTTTCCCAACGACGCCATTTTTTCCACCTGAATCAAATGGCCCTGTGCTTGCTTGAGCTCCTGCGTCTTTTCTTCCACCTTTTTTTCCAGTGTTTCCGACCATCCTGTCAATTCTTCACGAGCTTTGTTCAAACTCTTGGTCATTCGATTAAAAGAATAGGCCAGATGAGCAATTTCATTTTTTCCGCGAACCGTAATCGTGTAATCCAAATTTCCCCGCGCCACTTCTTTGGTTCCCTGAATGAGCTGCTGAATTGGATAGTACACCATTGTGTAAATGAAAACGGAAATAGGAAACAACACCAGCAAAATCATAAGAGCCGCATACATCAAAATATTGCGTTTATTTTCTGCAATACTTTTTTCGATGGGCTGAAGCGACATCATCGTGTCGATCACGCCTAAAACCTTTTTGTCGGGCGCATGAGCGTGGCAGGCAGCATTAGAGCAGGAGGCTTCGTTATAAATTGGATTTATGAGACCAATGACGCGGTAACCTTTAGGAGAAGTGAAAATCCGGTTGCGCTGTTTGACGGGAACATCCTCCAGAGGCTTATTTCGTTGATGGCACATGTAGCACGCCTCGGTTTGCATATTGACCCGGTGCCCCACCTCTGAAGAATCCGTTGAAAATGTCACCACACCAATATCATTGTAGATGCGAATCCCTTCAACACCCTTCTCGCCTGCAATGGTACGGATAATCTGGTACGCATCCTGGCGGCGGTCAAGAAGCATATCGTAGTGAATAGAGCGCTTAATGATGTCGCTGGTTTGAGTAATCATCTGATTTTCCAGTGAAAGCAGGTGCTTCTTCTGCACAAAAATACTCAAATAGGCAAACAATCCAATAAACAGGATAAATGTAAATACCTGAAACAAAAAAATGCGAAAACTGAGAGATTGTAAAATTCTTACTTTCATTTAGCGCTCAATTTTATTTCTGACAGGATTTACAGGATACATTAACCTTGCGAAGGTTGTGATCTGGCAAAATTACACGATGCGGCAAAATAGTCACTTTTAAATTCGATTTGATTTACCTCCAAAAACATTCGCAAGGTTGGTACCAAGTTTTTAACCGATTCCAATTTAAAAACTGATCCTGTAAATCCCGTCAAAATAATGTATTATTGTTCCTGATGGCACATGGAACAATTATCTGGATCTTTCGTATCGAAAGCAATTTTTCCATTATGACAGGTACCGCAATTTTTGCCGGCATCCATTGTTTCCATTGTGATGGGCCCCTCTGGCGATTTACCATGCACCAGCATTTTAAAATGTGCAGGATGGCACTTTGCACAATTGGGATTATCATAATCATAATGGCTATCGTGACTGAATGTAACCGGCCCCGGACTTCCTTCTCCCATTGGGAAGGTGTAATCCGCCGGTACCTTTACCTCTTCACGATGTTTAACAACAATCGGATTCAACGCACTTTTTTGAACAACCGGCTGAGAATAAGCTGTTTTCTGCTTTTTCACCCCAATTCCCACTCCAACCAGACCAATAATAATGATGATTCCCAAAATGGATATGGCTTTGTAACTCAAATCCACGATGGGCGGCTGGGGAAGCTTAGCTTTGGCTCCAAATTTTTTCTCGACTTCTTCCCATGGGCCTTCCGGAAATATCGGAAAATATCGAGCGGCTAAACCAAACAAGGCGAATGCCAGTGCAATCAGTGAAAATGTGGTTACAATTTCCATCCAGGACGGGAAATAAAAACCACCTGCCGCCCGCGCCGTTCCCGTTAAAGCCACATTGATTCGGTTCATGACAAATCCGAGAAGCACCAAAACGGCAGAAAAAAAGATAAGAGTTTTGTCATTTCTCACGCGCTTGAAACAAAGCATCACAAAGGGAACAACCAAACCGAAAATGATTTCAATCAAAAACATGATTGTTTCTGTATTAAATGTCTTTAAGTAAGGAAATGCTCCCTCCGTCCAGAGGGTTTCCAGTCGGATAACGCCGTAAAATACAATCATGAATAACAGAATTCGAGCCAGCAATTTTACCGTGCTGAATTCTAATTCCCGATGAAATGCCCGGGCGCTCATATAGGATTCGAAAATAGTCATGGCAAAAGCGACCATAACGGAGGAGATAAAAAAGAGCACAGGCAACCAGGGTGTGTACCAAAATGGGTACAATTTTTCGGGCATAATCAAATAGAGCGAACCAAGTGTTGACTGGTGTCCAACGGAAAACATCACGCCCAGAGCAACTAGCGCAGGGGTAAGCCAATGGTGAATTTCCACCATCTTTTTCCAGCCCATTCGCTCGAAGAAATTAATCGAAAATTCAAGGAATAAAATCGTCGTATAAAGCATCACACACCAGGCCAACTCAAACATCGGCGAATGTTCGTTCCAAAAAATAATCGTGTGCCACACGTAATACCATTTTCCAAGATCAAATGTCAATCCCAAAATCACCATAATGTAGCCCAGAAACGCCGTTAAGACCGTGGAACGGACAATTGGCTTAAGTTGTTTGATATTAAACACATAAACAAGAGCAGTTATTGTGAATCCGCCTGCTCCCAAACCCACGCCGGAAATCACATCGAAGCCGATCCACAACCCCCACGGGAATTTATCGGTTAGATTGGTCGCATAACCGAGCCCACGAAAAAATCGCACATAGGCCGCATAAATCCAAAGTGACCAGAGAATAACGGCCACAACTTTCCAAAAAGTGATTTTAAAAACACTTTCTAATTTATTGCCATTCATTACCGAATTCCTCCTGATAATTTCTCTTCAGTCTTTAATCATTCTAAGTTGTTTTTTGTTTATTACTAATTATTCTTCCTTATCTTCTTCATGTAACCCATAAATTTCATCTTCAAGTTGTTTGATCTCTTCAGGTGTTTTTCCATCTAACTTTTCGCGGCGGTTAATAACCCACCACAATCCGTACATGAAAACAAAGGCAGTACTGAAAATTTTTGGTACTTCTTTCTGAACCTTAAACGTGAGCTCAGGAAATTTGTGATCCATTCCCTCCACTTTAAATCCGAGTTTCTCAAACGGAACAGATGACAAATACAAAATGGATGTACCGCCTGCTTCTTTCAGACCATAAATATAATGAACATATCCATTTGGATCATCCTTTATTCGTTGCTTGGCTTCTACAATTAGGGCATCCCGATCACCATATTTTGTGGCTTCTGTGGGACACACCTCGGCACAAGCTGGCTGCTCGCCTTCTTTCAGACGGTCATAACACATAATGCATTTCCCCACCGCAGGCGTTGGGCTATCCCACTGATATTTCGGCACTTGAAACGGACAGGATTGCACACAATACCGACATCCAATACAAATATCTCCATGCCAAATAACTGGGCCAAGTTTGGTTTTTTCCATCGCACCAACGGGACAGACGGAAACACAATCCGGATCTTCACAATGCATGCAAGCAGTAGGAACAAAAAATCCATCATGTTGTTCCACCACTTTCCAGGTTCGCCAGGTTCGCACGGGATCAACTTCCATTGGCAAGTCATTGGCCTCTTTACATGCCCTTACACAGGCACCACACCCAATACATTTTGTGATGTCTATCAACATTGCCGGCTTCATTTTTTTCTCCTTCTATTTGCATATTTTTGTATCAATAACCACTTCTTAGCAAAAGTCTTTTTTAATATTTTAGAAAAATTGCTAAAAAAGTCAAGCATTATTTCGATATTTTAAAAAAACACAAAAAAAAGCTTCAGGGAATACCTTCCCTGAAGCTTAAGTTTTTATTCTAAGTTTTGTCAATTGCAAGATAAATTTTGTTTACTCCATCAGCCAAGAAATTCAGTTTCAAATTTTTTCCAGGTTCCATTTTCCATTCTTTCCAGAAGACCTTCCACTGGAATACCGCCATCTTGTGCCGTTGCACCAACCAAACCATTTGTGCTTGTCACTTCGGTCGAAACAAATTCCTTAAAACGCTTCAATTCTTTCTGGAACCAGTTTCGGGCAGATTCCGCAATTTTCATATTCCGCAAGTCCCTTGACAGATGTTCGGGCTCCACTTCAACAGCCCATGCTTTGTAAGGATCAACTTTAACCTCTGACGGATCCGCTTCCAGCTCGCGATTGACCATCGCAATTCGACCATTTACAGGGGACTTCAGATAAATGCTGCGGCCATCCTGTACAATTTTGATGATTTTATCTCCGGCTTTTACTTCTTCGCCGGGATTCACAAATTCTATACGATTAATTTTTCCAACCACTTTCTGAATAAAATCGTCCAAACCGATTCTGACTTTTCCCTCATCATTGATCTTTGCCCAAGTGTGATTGCGTGCGAAAAACACGCCCTTGGGAACTCTAAAATCTCTGGAATCGATTCCTGCAAATGCCGGAACCACTTGTCCATTCACTCCGCCAGCATTTTGCTGGGCCATTTCATAAGCTCCGGATGTTTGTCTTGCTCTCTCATATGAAACCTTCTGTACAACAATGTCGACCAAAATGAATGCTGCGAACGTCAATACCACGAATAATGCTACCATTTTAATCACTCCTTTCTATACACAACTTAATTTTTCTATTTGGGTTTTAATTATTTTTAGTTTTTTAATTAATAATTCTTGAAATATTCTTCTGTAATTTCTTTCCACTGCTCATCATTCAGGCTCATTCCAAATCCAGATGCCAACTCACCGCCATCTTGCATGG
>CAZMRE010000167.1:0-5034 GCA_964568545.1 uncultured Deferribacteres bacterium
GCAACCACATCGAGCGTGTGCTGACCTCCATTCAGTGTGGGCTCAAATTGAATTTTTGCCCCCGATTTTCCATTCTGTTCCGTCGGTTGAAATTCAAGGGTTCCCGCCGCATTTGCGTAGTATTGCGGCTTGGAATCCAGAAACAAACGAACGAGAGAGGTATCCGTAATGGCCAGCGGACTGTTATCTTCAACAAAAACAGAAATCTTCGGATGCGTAGATACCCAATCGCCTGGCAAGATTTCCCGATCATCAAACGTCACTGAAATCCTTGGCTTGAGAGTATCTTTTTGAACAAATATTTTTAATCCGTAAGTATTATTTGCTTCCGAAAGCTCATTAATTTTCTGCCCCGGATCAATCATAATCACAACCTTAGTTTCGCCCTCAAAGCCCTTTGTTGAAAATTGAGTTGAAAGTGCTGAAGATCCGCCCGGTTGAATTGGCAGCACAGCGAGTGTGGCAACCGTATCAATTGCGGCATTTGCCTTGATCAAACCAACACCCATCTTGCTGGAATCCGAAGCCGCCATACCAATATTGAAGATTTTCCCCGAAAGCGTGACCAGAGTTCCTTCCAGGACGGAATCCGGATGAATCGTCCAGAAAGCCGGACGGGTGGTTAAATCGGGAACGGGATCGTAAACCACGCTCCACGCAGAAAGTTCGGGCGAATGGATGTCATCCTTGCTCGTGAGAATAGCTTGCATTTTGAGAACAGGGTAGGTTTTGGCCGAGATCGCTCCCAGTGAAATCGTGCTGTCCAGAAGCGGCACTGAAAGCAGCGTGTCCCAGACAGCAGCAGTGGCCTTCCTCCCAAGAATCTTCACGCGCACAGCCGTTCCGTTTTTACCCCAGCTACCGGAAAAGTGAGCAGTATACCAGGCCGAGGCCGGTCCGATCGTCTCCGAGGTGATCTCTCCCAGGGGAACCCTGTAGCTCATGAGCGTGTCCCGAACAATGGCGTAGCCGCCCCCCACAGGCACCAGCTTTTCGGGAACACTTCCAATGGGAGCGCCTTTTCGTCCGATTATAGCCCAGGAATCCCGAAATCCAATTTGCCGGCAGTAGCGGCTGCCAATGGATTCCAGCGCTTCGAGAGCTTTTTCCGTGAGATGAAAACTTCCGTCGTCCATAATTCCGGCCAACACCACGCTGCCCGGCGGAAGATGTTGAATGAAATCGGCCAGGCTGTCCGATGCGGCTTCTGACGCGTAGGTGTCGTACACGCGAAAAGGAGCAAGAGCCTTTCCAGACTGGCCATTAAGCGCCAGTAAATTAATTCCACGGGAGTGAGCTGCATTCATAACCACAAAATTTACGATTAAATAGGCAATACTTCCGTCATCGTGGCCCGCAGAACGTACTTCCAAATAAGTGGAACGAGCTGAATCGGGTTCTAATTGAAATCCAGATTTTGACATCAGGAGTCGTGAAATGCCTGACGGCCCGAATCCCGTTCGGGAAGACTGCCCCCATCCAAACTTTCCAAAATCCTTTTGAATTTGAAATACGCCGGACACCCAATTGGAGGTTCCCTCGCCGGAATTCATTCTGGAACGCCAGAAGTACACGCCATCCCGCAAATGAATGGGTATCTGCCAGGAGGCAACGAGGCGATTTCCGGGTTGGTTTTGCGCACTTATTTTTACCGGAGAATTAAAATTTCGCGTTGTGTCCAATTCAAAGGTGTAAGTCACGGCTTGAGTGGAGGGGAGCTCCTCCGGAACATTCACCTGCAATTTGGGCTCCGCCGTACTTAAAACAGCAAAGTTCGGCGGAAGAGACACGGAAATCTCTGTGGAATACACGAAAAATGGGCGCGAGGCCTTGTCGTTTGACAGATCCCATTCGTTCACCTTTCCATCCGGATTCACCTGCGCCTGAAGCGTAAAACGGCCCGACTTTCCGTTAAGCCCAAGGGTTGTCCGAAGCGAATCCGAATAGCCGAAGGGAGGCAGCTCCAGCATTTTTTGAGAAACAGGATTCCCCTCTTCAGTCAGAATCTTCAAGCTCGCACTGACACTGTCTTCCACAAAAAGGCCGTAATTGGTCACGTGCAGTTTTACATTTAGCAGGGAATCTTTTTGAGTGATTTCTTCGGGCGAAAAGGAAAGGTCTTCCGGCCTCAAAACAAGATCCGGCTTTTTCGGCACACTTAGGTGCAGAGCAGGATCTCCAATGAGCGTGTACTGATCCAGCGCACTGCGATTGGTCGGCGCATCCCCCAGCTCCTGCCAGAGGTGGACGCGCGCCAGGGTGGTTGCCGGCCCCAAATCCAGAAGCGTATCCTGCAAAACGAACTGGAACAGCGTGGTGAGCAAAAAATTGTCCTGGTAAATGTAACCCCAGCCGGTGGTCCCCCAGAAGGCAACTGCTCCTCCATTGGGGGCAGTCACAAAAGCTTCGGCAAAGCTGTCCATGAACGGATTGGCAAACCGGGCTGTGTGACAGGTCATGCTGGTAATGAACGGCAGTTTCCCTGAATTTTTCAATTCGGGGATGTCCTCGTTTTGAATCATGAGATCCCAGGTGTCGCTGCCTGCGTGTCCCATAAAATTGAACCAGAGGCATCCGTTATCGATGGCATTCATAATTTCAGGACGCAGTTCCCCCACCAATCGGCCTTCGCTTTCTTTGTAGATGCGCGTAACCGTCCCTCCAAAGGGGGCCGGAATTACAAAATCACGGATCAGTGATTCGGATTCCGTTTTAAACATACTTTGCTCCCAATCGTTTACGCCCCCATTCAGAAAGGTTACCCGCTTTTTCCAGGCCGCAGGAGGCTCTTGCTCGTACTGAATTACCTTGTCCACAACGGTTTGCGCTTCGGCACGTGATTTTACGGGAAGCCTTCCGGCAAACATCTGCGGCACGTAAGGCTCCTGATCATTGAAAGCCACGTACCGGTTATCGGAGACCGGGTTAGCAATCGGCGGCACAAAATTCCGGTTGACACTGTTTCCCAGATGATGTTTGTAATCCCACGTACCGTCTCCAAAAAAGAGCACGTACGAGGGGGCAGGTGCCAGCCAGTGATCGTGGGCATATTTTAAAAAATCCCGAATTGCCGGAGGGTGAAAAATCCCGTAAGAAAATTCATCGAAAATATTCTGAACGTCAATCACCGCCGTGCGAAACCCATTGTGATTTTGTCGATAAGCTGCCAGACGACGGGCTTGCTCCACGAAAGGCGCTGCCGTAATAATCACATAATCGGCCCCCCGGCCTTCATCCCGAAGATGAGAAGGCGTGTCAACGATCATTCGATCGGGACGCTTAAGCGCCGATTCTGCGGTAATCCAGTAAGATTTAGGGGATCGAACAAAATCTTCAAATTGCACGTAATAGCGATCAGACGCGTATTTTTCGATTTTGGTCGGCTTAATCCTGACAGAGTCCGTCAGATCGTACACGAGGATGTCGGGACTGTGCAAAAGCGTGACCCGGTAAACAACGGTCGTATCGCCCACGGCAGCGGGAGATTGCGCCAGCAAATAATTGTCCGATGCGATGTAGCTTCGATTATACGCCAGTTCGATCCAGTCCAGATAAACGGCATCCCGGCTGGCTCCGGTGTCACCAACGGATTGAATTCGAACCGTGTTTGATCCGCTCTTGAGCAAGCCTGCCGGAATCGCTGCGTTAAACAGAACCTCCTGAACGCCATCGAAGGGTAAATCTCCGATTTGAGAATCATTTAAATAAATCCGAATATGGTGATCAGGATTTTGAACATCGTCGGTTATTCCCCGCAATCGAATTCGAATGGAATCGGGCCGATCGCCATCGACCAAATGAGCAGCCTCCAGCGTGTACGAAAACGAATCGCCTGCGTAAATGCGTTCCCAGATCCAGCCCTCTCCGGGTGACAGATCCGAGCTGAAAATCGACAGATCGTTATCGCCGAAATAATAGATGTGATCCTCTTCAAAATGCACCCGTTTGTAAAAATAGTTTGCCTCAATCCCGCCCCGAGAAGCCGGCTCTTTCAATTTCATTCGCTTTCCCGGCTGGCCGTCGTAGGTAAACCAGTACACCGAGGTATCCGTGTAAACATCGTAGTACCCTGTTTTTCCACGATTCCAATCCCCGTAAAAACGCAAATAATCCCCGGCCTGAAATTGGGTGGAATCCTGCGTAATAACCTCAATTGGAATCTGTTTTCCCCTGTAAAAAATCTTAAATTTTCGGGGATCCAGACCTGTCGGCAAACCAAGGCTGTCCACTAAATCGTGGTGGGTTACCTTGTAAATGCCCTGCTGACTGACATAAAATTTTACGTAGTGGTACGCGGGATTGTACCATGTGCCCAGCGCTTTTTTCATGGGTTTTGGTTGGATGCGAAAACGCACCTGATCAAAATTGAGTGCTTCCGCTTTCAAGAGATTTTTCTGCCAGAGAGAAAGTCGCCGGGGAAGCGGAATTGTCGTCCAGTCGGCCTCGGGTACGCGGATTTCGGCCACCAGTTTTCGAACACTCGTCAGGGTGTGTGAAAGGGAATCATATTGAAACGGGTGAATCTGAAACAAAAAAACGGGCACGCCAAACCATTCGGTTTTTCCCACAGCCTGAAGAATACCATTGGAAAGTCTCACTTTCGGGGCAAGCTTAACAGAATCAGGAAATGCAGAAATGGCAACATTCGTCAGTGTTTCGGTGTAAGATTTCTGAACATGAATCACAGGCGATTGATTCCCAGGCAAAATCAGCGAAAAGGTTTTCACTGGCAGGATCGGCTTTCCGGGCTGAGGCAAATAGTGCCCACCCCGGATTGAAGGAATTTTCTTGCCCGATTTCGATTGCTTCTGAAAGTGAATGGGCGGCAAGATGTAGGTCAGCCGATAGCCGTCCGCCACCTTCTCAAGCGTGATTTTTGCCACCGCCTTACCGGTAAAAATAGCTGAAAGGACAAAAAGAAGGATTAATCCGAAAAACAAAATTTTATTTAGTCGATGTAATGCCACTCAAATTCTCTTCGTTTTCTGCGCTTCCGTATGATTAGTTTTTGAATTATGCTGTTGCAAGCTTTAT
>CAZMRE010000168.1:0-5029 GCA_964568545.1 uncultured Deferribacteres bacterium
CCGTTGAGTCCCTCTGTCCCGCGCGTGCGTGCTTCCTGTAAAAATCGCGTCTCTTCGGGATTGTAGACCAGATCCACAACCTTCTGCCGCGGGTGGAGGCCTTCAAATGGAAATGGCAGAACGCCGTTTTCCCGCGGCCACATTCCCACAGAAGTGGACTGAACAACAAGTTCTGCCTCCGGGACAACCCGTGCCAGAAAATCCCCCTCCAGGCCTCCCGAAATAACCTGCGCATCGGGGAAATGGCCCCCCAATTCTTTCGCCAATTTTTCGGCACGGGCGGAGTTCCGGTTTGCCACGTAAACGGTTTTCGTCCCCGCAGAGAGCAGGGCGTACAGCACGGCACGGGCGGCGCCACCGCTTCCCAAAATCAAAGCCTTCTGCGGAAAAACTTTCTCCCCAAACAGTCTCTTTACCGACCCGAGGAACCCCGCGGTGTCTGTGTTGTAGCCGACTAATCTTCCATTCCGGTTCAGCACCGTGTTCGCCGCGCCGATGGCCCGAACCGCCGGCGTCAACTCATCCAAAAAGGGCAAAATGGCTACCTTGTGCGGAATGGTTACATTGAATCCGGCGATCGGCAAAAGGCGAACCGCTTCCACAAATCGGGGCAATTTTTCATCGGGAATTTCAAACGGGAAATAGGCAAAGGGAAGATTCTCTTTTCGAGCCAGGCCGTTCATTAACCCGGGCGAAAAACTGTGTTTCAGCGAAGCACCTAACAGTCCCAACAGTTTCATCGTCCTGCGCCCAGCCTTTCCAAATCTTCAAAAAATCCGGGGTACGAAATGCGCACCCAACGATCCCCGCGCAGGCGTGTGGTCCCTTCCGCCACCTGAGCCGCCACACTCAGCGACATGGCGATTCGGTGGTCGCCAAAGGATTGAACCCTCACCCCTTTTAACTGGGTTGGTCCGGTTACGGCAAATCCGTCGGGGAATTCTTCTATTTGTCCCCCCATTTTGCGCAGGCCGTTTACAATGGTTGCAATCCGATCGGATTCCTTTACGCGCAGCTCCGAAGCTCCGCGAACAACTAATATGCCCTCCGACTGCGTCGCCACCACCGCCAACAATGGCAGCTCGTCAATCAGATTGGGAATTTTTTCCCGGGGAACAGTTAGATTTTTCAGGTGCGCCGAGCGGACCCGCACATTGCCCACGGGTTCCGGTTCCGAAGCCGTCTCTTCGATTTCCAGAGCGGCTCCCATTTCCTGCAAAATCTCCAAAAATCCTGTGCGCGTGGGGTTCAAATTTACCTGCTCAATCAGGATGTCCGCATTGGGGTGCATGGCACCCAGGGCCAGAAAATAGGCCGCGGAGGAGAAATCGCCTGGAACGGCCAGCGAAAAGCCGGGTAAAGACGCGGCGCGAATCCGGTACGTAAGCCTTTGTTTTTCAAAGGGTAGCTTCAGCCAGGCAAAGAGGCGCTCGGTGTGATCGCGGCTCTGGGCCGGCTCGGTGACGACGGTTTCGCCCTGAGCCCGCAAGCCCGCCAGAATCAGCGCCGTTTTCACCTGTGCGCTGGCCACGGGCAGCTCGTATACCACCCCACGGAGTCCGCCTCCCAAAATGGCCAGCGGCAGCCGGGAATTACCCTGCCGCCCCCAGATTTTGGCCCCCATTTTTTCCAGGGGCTTTACCACGCGGGACATGGGCCGGCGGGATAGCGAACGGTCTCCCACCAGCACGGAGAAAATAGGCTGAGAGGCCAGCACGCCCGTCATCAGCCGGGTGGTTGTACCGGAATTCCCGCAATTGAGAGGGGCTGACGGTTCCTGAAATCCCCGCACACCCCGCCCCTGCAGTGTGACCGTCCGGCCGTCTGTTTCCACCCTGCACCCCAGCGTTTGCAGCACCCGCAAGGTGGAGGCCACATCCTGGCCGGGACTTAAATTTTCGAGATGTGTGGTTCCTTCCGCCAGTGCACCTAAAATCAAGCAGCGGTGGGAAAGCGATTTGTCCCCGGGGATTTTCACCCGGCCGGACAATTTTTTGGCGGGAAAAAGTTCAACCACCGGGTTTTACCTCCTTCCAAAGGGATTCCGAGTGATGCAGCCACTTTTCCAAATCTGCCACCTGATTTTCCTCTAAAATGGTTTGTATTTTTTCCAGAGCCGTTCGAAACCGGCGTATTTCATTTAGCACATTTTCCGGATTGGTGAGCAGCATGTCCAGCCCCATCTCCGAAGAACTGCCTGCCAGGCGCGCCACACTGGCAAAACCGCTTCCCAAAAAATCCGGGTGCAATTTGCGGCTTTCTTCCCCCTGAAGCAAATAGAGAGCGGAGAGCAAATAGGCAAAATGGCTGGAATAGGCCAGCCGTTGATCGTGCGTTTCCGGATTCACCCACACAGGCTGTGCACCCAGAAGAGTGACAAGCTGTTCGGCCGCTTCATTCAGTTCCGCGTTGGGCCAAACTTCAGTAAGAAAAAAAGGTTTTTCCTGAAAAAGATTCGGATTCCAGCCAGCCTCGCCGGCCTTCTCGCTTCCAGCCAGGGGGTGCCCCCCAACAAAACGGAAGCCCTCACCAAGGCTTCGCGCCTTTGCCACGACGGCCTGCTTGGTGCTGCCGGTGTCCAAAAAGGCAGCTTCGGGAAAGCGGGCAAACAACTCTGGCATTAACTCAAGAATGGTTCGCACGGGCACGGCCAGAATAATCCAATCCGCCCCCTCAAGGACATCCGCCTGTTCGGAAACGGCATCCAAAAAAGAGCGGGCCTTTTTCGCGCGAGCCGGGTCGATTTCCGTGCCGACCAGACGGAGGTTCGGCTCACATTCCCGCAGCGCCAAACCAATGGAACCGCCGATTTGGCCCAATCCCACAATGCCGACGGATTTGGGACGAGTCTTCATGCCGTGCGCCCCAACGGGTAAGAGCCCAAAACCTTCACAAAAATCGCCCGTTTCAAGAGATTGACCAGCGCTTTTTCCACAGGCGGGTCCTCCACGTAGCCCTCGAAATCCAGGTAAAACACGTAGTGCCAGGGGCGCTCTTTTTCGGGGCGGGATTCGATTTTGGTGAGATTAATGTTTCGTGTGGCAAATTCTTCCAGGCAGCGGAGCAGTTCGCCCGGTTCGTGGCGAATGGAAAAAACAATGGAGGTTTTGTTTTTCTCCCCCGGTTCCGCCTGCTTTTTACTCAAGATAAAAAAACGGGTGGTATTGGTGGAAAAATCCTCGATATTTTTCTCCAGGATATCCAATTTGTACACCTCGGCGGCACGGGCGCTGGCAATGGCCGCCCCGTTCTTCAAGTTTTCGTCTCGGATTTTTCGGGCACTGCCGGCCGTGTCAAATTCAACCACCGGATCAAAATTGTGTTTTTTCAGAAAGTCCTGACACTGAGCCAGTCCCTGGGGATGCGAGTACACCTTTTTGACCTCATTCATTTTCGTTCCGGGCAAGGCCAGCAGGTTGTGGTGAATGCGAAGAAAAAATTCGCCCACAATGGAAAGATTAGAATCCAGCAGCAAATCGTAGGTTTGCGTAATGGTTCCGGCCGTAGAATTTTCCGCCGGCAAAAATCCCAGCTCTGCCTGTCCGCTTTGAACCGCCGCAAAAGCCTCGTCAAAGGTGGAAAACCCCTTTGTGGAGACTTCCTGTCCGAAATATTTAATAATTGCTTCCTCGCTGTAAGCGCCCGGCACGCCCTGAAATGCCGCCTTCCACTGGTAGGCCATTTTTTCTCCTTAATCACTTTTAACCACAAAGAACGCCAAGAAGGCTTAAAGATCACAAAGGAAACTGCAACGTTTTCTTATCGTTGCGTCTTCGCATCCCTGCGGTGGGTCTTTTCTTTTTTGTCCTTTGAAATTCCGATTTTTCGACCGTTGAAATATGTCCGTTGAAACAGAATGCTACCCGGCCGCGCGATTCAATTTTTCAGGACGGGTGTGCGCCGGCTTGAAAAAATCGTCTTTTTTCAGGGCCTTGGCGATTTCACGAATGTCGTGCATCATGTTTTCGAAATCTTTGAACGTCAGGCTTTGCGGCCCGTCGGAAAGCGCCACCTTGGGATCAGGGTGCACTTCTACCATCACACCGTCGGCTCCCACCGCGAGAGCTGCCTTGGCCAGGGGTGCCACCAGGCTGCGCTTCCCCGTCGCGTGACTGGGATCCACAATAATCGGCAGGTGGGAAAGCTCTTTGACCAGCGGGACGGCACTCATGTCCAGTGTGTTGCGAGTGTAGGTTTCGAACGTGCGAATGCCGCGCTCGGCCAGAATAACGTCCGGGTTGCCCTCGCTCATGATGTACTCGGCCGCCAGAAGAAATTCTTCAATCGTGGACATCATGCCGCGCTTCAGAAGCACCGGCTTGCGCACCTTGCCTACAGCACGGAGCAGGGTAAAATTCTGCATATTTCGCGCGCCAATCTGGAGAATGTCTACATAATCGGCTACCATCTGCACATCCTGGGCGGCAATGACTTCGGTAATGAGGGGCAGGCCGGTCTGTTCTTTGGCCTCGGCCAAATATTCCAGTGCCTTAAGCCCGAGTCCCTGAAAGCTGTAAGGCGACGTTCGCGGCTTAAACGCTCCGCCCCGCAAAATGCTGGCACCCTGCTCCTTGACAAAATGGGCCGTTTCCAGAAGCTGCTCGCGGGATTCCACCGAACAGGGACCGGCAATCACCACAAATCCCTTTCCAACTTTGTATCCGTTAACGGGTACCAGCGTGGGTTCCGGGTGAAAATCACGTGATGTTAATTTGAAGGGCTTCAAAATGGGAATGATTTGTTCCACTCCGGGCAGAAGCTCGATTTTTTCCTTGGACACGTGCCGGTCATCACCCAGCACACCGATGGTTACCCTCTCTTCTCCCTGCACCACGTGGGCTTTAAATCCAAAGGCCTGGATTTGCGCAACAACCTCTTCAACCTGAGCCTCTGGGGCTCCTTTTTTCATCACAACAAACATGGTTACTCCTCCGCTACTAAGTAGTGTATTTTACAAGTTTTGGTACATATTTTTTGTAAAAATTCCATTCTGCAATCCGGAGTCAAAATAAATCTGAAATTCGAATAT
>CAZMRE010000169.1:0-4941 GCA_964568545.1 uncultured Deferribacteres bacterium
CACCTGTTTTGCGTCTGTAAAATCGACCTGATTAAAAATGTGAAGAACAAAAGATTGACCTGCCTTTTTGGCCTGATCGGCCAGTGCGCCAGCCTGTTGTTGAGTCCAAAATTCCTTGAGTTCCCGGATTTCCCTTTTTTGAGATTTCAGAGTTGCTTTCAAATCTCTGACGCGTTCCAATACCTCCTCTTCACCGGCGGTTAATTCCTGATTCAAATTCCTGGCGATTTGCCACAAGGTTTGGCAGTGCCGAATTGCCCGTTTCCCCGCGTAAAAATAGAGTCTCAGATTTCCCCGCAGCTTTTCCCACCGGATGATCTTTACCAGTTGCACCTCCCCCGTTTGTCGAACGTGCGTCCCCCCGCAGGGATCCAGATCAAAATTGTCAATCTCAACAAGACGAATTGCTTCCGTTACTTCCGGCATTTTTCGCAACGCCAGATGCGAAAGCTCGTCGGGATTGACAAAAAATGCCTTCACGGTTCGATTTTCGGCAATCACCTGATTGGCCAGATTCTCCACCTCTGCGACTTCATCTTCAGAAATGCGAGTCAGTTTTACATCGATAGTGGAAATCTCTTCACCCAGGTGCGAAGACAGTGTTTCCGCATTTAATTGATGCAGAAACGCCCCTGCCAGAAGATGAAAACCCGTGTGCTGCTGCATAAAATCGAACCGGCGTTCCCAGTTGATTTTTCCAACCACCGTATCACCGGACAACTCCCCAGTAATTTCGTGCCAGATCACACCCTTCTGCTCGACAACATCCACGACAGGTACACCATTTAGCCAGCCGGTGTCGTGCATCTGGCCGCCGGAAGTCGGGTAAAAAGCTGTCTTGTCCAGACGGACAAACATTTTGTCATCATCCTGCCGAATTTCTTCTACTGAAGATTCAAATTCGGTCTGATAGCTGTTTGTGTAATATAGACGTTCCGTCATTTCAAACTGGCCACTCTTCGAATTCATTCAAATGTGAAAAAAGTAATCCGCCTTTTGGCTTAGTGTATTTTTGTGTCTTTGTGTTTTCGCGGCTAATAAATGGTTCAGCACACATCATTTGTTGCCCAATCCCGTAAATCCTGTCAAAGCATTCTTATGGTTTTACCAGACTTGAACGTCCCAAACCTCTGCCCGCGGAAGGCCGGAACATCGCCAGTCCCTGCCGCCGTTACTGCTTTTGTAAATCCCGCTTCCGGCGGTGCCCGCAAAAATGATCTCGGAATTTTTCGAATAAACGGCCAAGCCATGAACCGTCTTTTTTTCGAGACCCCTGGCCGCATGTTTCCAGTGTTTTCCGCCGTCCACACTCTTGTAAACACCATTAGCAAATGTTCCCGCGTAGAGCACATCCTTTTGATTCGGATCCAGCGCCACAACGTACACCGTTTTACCCTCTATTTTGCCCCGTGATCGGATCCATTTGCGGCCATTGTCTGCACTTCGGTAAACGCCGCGGTCTTCCGTTCCGGCGTAAAAGACAGAAGAATTAAAAGCGTCTTGCTTGAGATCCAGAACCGGAATACCGGTAAACCCTTTGCTTTTCCAGGTTTTTCCGCCATCTTCAGATTCAAACAAACCTGATTCCGATCCCAGCAGCAGGTGCTCGGGATTGCTTCGATCCATCACGAGCGCCGAAACAAATTGATTGTCGATGGTCACGAGTCCCGTATTGGAAGCTTTCCAGCTTCGTCCGCCATCCTCTGAAAGGAAAATGCCGTACGGGGTTCCGGCAACTAATTTACGAGGTGTTTTCGGATTGACAAGCACTTCTTGAATCTCTGTTTCGCGCCAACCGGTTAAAATTCTCCAGTGGTCACCACCGTCCATTGTTCGCAAAACACCGTTTCCGCTGGCGAGGTAAAATGTTTTTCCCACATGATTGGGATCCATTGCAAATCCGAAACAGCGAATATTTTTCCAGCCCAGGTGCTGCCAGGTTTTCCCCACATCCCGGCTCACAAACAGACCTGACGGGGGATTCTTCGCTCCAACCACATAATTTTTAGTGGCTAGCACACAGGCATAAACGGTAGGAGATTGAGCCTGGAGAGTGCTTGTCGATGAAAATAATGTCATTAATAAAAAAAGACCTACAATTAATTTTAAATGATTTTTCAATGGTTTTCCCTTTAATTTTGGATGAAATGTGCCAGTATTCTTGGTCATGTACGGGTAAATATTGTGTCTGTCCACTAATTTGACGTATTTTCACGAGTGGATGATTTAAAAACAGCTCGTTACCAATCAGCCTGTAATTTCCCCCATTTCACAAAAGCAATTTGATTCCAAAAGCCTGTTTTAAAATAAAAAAACTCCTCTTCAGTTGCAAGCCAATTATAGTATTACCAAACAAATCTTCGCTTTTTTTGGAAGGGAATTAGTTGCGAATCCACCAATTACATTTTTTATTCCAATTAAATTCGTGAATGCGCGGCGTTACTATTTTCTAATTGCCGCTTGTAGCAATAGGAAAATAGAGAAAAATCGGAAGAAGGGACCAAAAATTTCGAGGTACCAATTTTTTATTTCTCGGAAATCCACCGGGACAAAAGGGCTTTGACCATTTGATAAACAATGAGGTACAAAATCACCAGAATCGACCAACCAACAAGAAGCCATTTGGCCGTAGCAGCAATGGAAGCAAGAAACACCAATTTCCCGGACACGTTTGGAAATTGTGAAAAAACGATCAAGTGAAGAGTGTTTTCGACATAATCTAGAAAAGCGGCAAGAAAGGGAAGTATGGCAAACACAATGCGGGCGGGTTGGCTGAACATATTCCAGATGTCACAAAAATAGGCAATTGTACTGCTCAGAAATGTTGCGTAAAAAAGCGGGTAGATGTAATCAATCCACATTGTGTGTGCAGTTAGAGAAAGCCCTTCAGGTCCCCAGAGGCGAATGATCGTCCGGGCAACATCGGCTGAAAAGGCAAATTGGAGTCCCAGAATCCCGTTGGCACCGCCTCCGGTTGCCCGCTGATCTATTTTCGAAAGCAGGGTCATCAAAGCAAAAACCCCAATCCCGGAAATCACTACGACCCAGAGATTCGCCAATCTTTTTACAAATGATTTGATTGATTGTATCATTTTTTAGGCATACGGAAGTGACTATTTGCATTGATTATCGTGTAATCCGCTTGCTGTCAATAGGCATCAACCCAAAAATTTTTTGACAGGATTTACAGGATATTCCATCGGTTCGTTCGGCCGACCCAGTTGGCTAGTTGGCGGATTAACAAAAAACAATCCTCAATCCGTATTTAGTCGTTTTCGCTCTCACGAAGATGCGCTTGAATCGTGAGCAAACCCTGAACCGTCAGGTCTTTTTCCGCCCCTTCGTGAACGGCTTTCGCCACATCCCAGAGGGGCGCATTTTCTCCCAATTGCTGCTTCACCGTAGCAATCCGGTAATCGATTTCCCAGACAGCCGCCTCGCTTTGATTCAGGAATTTCTCCAAATCGATTCCTGTTAATGGATCAAAATGAGCAGTCAACAGGATATCAAGATTCAAATCACGGATTTTCTGAATGCTTTCCAGATAGGCCATTCGATCTTCGTACTGAGGAAAGCCGCTTCCAACACCCCGACGCAAAACGGCATCGCCTGCAATGAGCATATTTCGATCTTTCAAATAAACTCCGATGCTATCTTCTGAATGGCCGGGCAGCGGTACTAACCAAATTTCAGGAAAACTCTCTAATTCCAGACGGCTCTCGCTGGAAATAGTTTGGTCTACTGTACCGGGATCTCCCAAATTTTCAAAGAAAAACTGCTCCATTTCCTGCGAAGGAGGCAGAAGTGTTGGAAATTGGCCCAGGAATTCATGAAATTGCAGCCGGTGGTTTTCAATCCAGGGTACGGCCTTTTCATGGGCAAGAACCGTGCATCCGCACAGCGTCTGAATTTCTCCGTTGGCTCCAATGTGATCGTGGTGGCTGTGCGTGTTAATTACATATTTCAGACAGCTTTTTTCAAGACCCAAATCTTCCAGTAATTGAAAAATCTCAGAAGCGGTTTCTTTCAGACCCGAATCAATCAGAATCGCCTGGCCGCCCGCTCGCACCAAATAGGCATTGACGAAAATCTCGCTTAGCGGGGTTCGAACTTCGAAAATATCCGTGAAAATTTCTCTAATCATTAAGAACTCTCAAAATTTACGGCAACTGATACTGATTTCATCGGCATCTTAAAAACAAAACATGAATGTCCACTAAACCAGAGCGTTCTCTTTTTTTCTGTTAACCGCGCGTTTTGCGGGGTCCAGTTCCATTTTTCGCAGACGAACACTCTTTGGTGTTACTTCTACCAATTCATCTTCGGCAATGAACTCAATGGACTGATCCAGCGAAAGCAAACGCGGGGGGCGCAGCGTTACGGTGGCATCCGACGTCGAGCTTCTCATATTCGTCAGCTTTTTTTCTTTTGTAATATTTACATCCAAATCTCGGGTACGGTTTCGTTCGCCAATAATCATGCCCATGTACACTTCCGTTCCCACTTCCACAAAAAGCTCCCCGCGATCCACCATTGCCAGGCTGGCGTACGTGGTAACGCGCCCGGGACGATCCGCTACCAACGCACCCGTATTTCGCTGCGGAATTGGGCCAAACCAGGGTTCGTAGTCTTCAAAAAGGGTGTTCATCACGCCCGTACCCTTTGTATCCGTTAAAAACTGGCTCCTTAAACCAATCAATCCCCGGGAAGGAATTAGAAATTCCAGACTAACACGGCCGCGTCCATTGTTGGTCATATTTACCATTCGACCCTTTCGCCCGGAGATTTTCTCCGTTACGACGCCCACAAATCCTTCGGGCACGTCGATAAACACGTGCTCCACCGGCTCAAGTGTTACTCCATTCTTCTCTCTGGTGATAACATGCGGTTTGGAAACCATGAATTCGTAACCCTCGCGGCGCATGGTTTCAATCAGAACGG
>CAZMRE010000170.1:0-4936 GCA_964568545.1 uncultured Deferribacteres bacterium
TTTGAGGCAATTGGTTAATGTGTCCGAAGGGATCGGGAACATAACCGATTTTCATCGTGTGTCCGAATTTACTGGAAATTTTATGTCCCCTGAGCAGATTTCTTACCAACGATTCACCGCTCACCAAAAATTCATCCGGGAGAACGTACCAGGGCCCCACAAAAAGGCGTCCGCTTTCAATCGCTTTTTTCAGCCGTTCCCGATTTTCGGGTCGGATTTCCAGATAATCTTCCAGAACCACGGTTTGACCGTCCATAACGAAATATTTAAAGGAAGGCTTTTCCTCTAAAAGATTTAAAAGAGAATCCATCATCTGAACCAGGCGATGGCGGTATTTCTGGAAGGGCAAATACCACTCGCGATCCCAATGGGTGTGGGAAACCACGTGAATGTGAAATTTTTTGGGCATTGTTATTCCCTAAATCTAAGTGGTCCATTTCATAAGTTCTGTTATGTATTTTTGTAAGCAGCTAGCATCATAAGATTCTTGGTCAAAACAAATATGAAATCCGACTATCGAAATTCGAAACAAATCCAAAATTCAAATGAGCTAATTTCTCAAACAGTAACCAAATGGCTCTTTTGTTTCGTTTTGAATTTCGGCCATTCGAATTTATTTGGGATTTCCGATTTCGTGCTTCAGATTTTAACTCATGTCCACCGTTTCTTCACTAACATAATCATCCTTTCAGAATACGTGAGGGTATTTACGAAAATAACCGCTAAACGCTAAAAAACTCTTCCGGTTCGGAAAGTATCCCGGAATTCTTTAATCGATAATTCCGAATCCATTGCAACAACGGGTACCCGAAGCTGTTCGCAGACAGCCTGAATTTCATCGGCATTGCGTTTCATGATGACGGAAACAAAGGGCGATCCGAGGGTTTGAATGAGCAAATAGGGACGTACGCCAAGATCAATGGCCAGATGCGGCCACGGTGTTCCCCATTGAATTGTCTGCCGAATTTCTCCCGTAATTTCCCGTGACCAGCCTTCTCCCATTTGCATGATGTAGCGGTTGCCGGGCAACCTGGCGAGCGTGGCAACAGTTGCTTCCCCTGTTAAGACTTCAAAACCGGGCGTAATACCCCGGTGGGAATCGCAATCTTTTTGAAGGGAGATATTTGAAAAAATCCCTGCTCCTTCTGCAAGTCCGCTGGCGTAAAAAGCGGGCGCGCCCCAGGGGCTTGAAATCAGAAAAGAATGGCTGTCCGCCAGGTGCACATTGCCTGAAAAAGCCGGAACGGGAAAGGAAATTTTTGAGAGCAGGGCAGAGGTGAAGAGAAGAGTCTCATCTATTTCTCCAAGAATGGGAAAATTTTTTTGGATGGATTTCTCGGGATCTAGATAAGGAAAAAATGTGGATAAAAAGCCGAGATTTAGATTGAGTCTTTTAAAAAATTTCTGTGTCGTATTGTCAAATGCCACACCGTTGATGCCCTCAATTCCCGAAGAAAACACCCACTGTTTGAATGCCAGCACAAATTTAATCTGATGGTGTAAATCTTCCACGGAAACATTTTTGGCGGCCGCGAGACTCAGTCCGTTCCTGACCAAAAAATCCAAAGAATCAGCAGCCTGTTTTTCAGAAATCGTCTCAATAATTTTAAGAATATCCTGAATGGCAGCAATACTTACAAGGCTTTCAAGATTATGGGTTAGAAATTCATATTCAATTTCCGAGTAAATTTCTGCTTTTTCGGAAAAAATAACAAATGTACCTTTTCTTAAATTGTAAAAAGCGGACATTCCGCGAATCCACCGTAGCAGGTAACGACCGATTCCCCAAAAGCGATGAGAACTGATGGCTTGAGGCTGTTTGAGATTTTCCCAGATGAACTGTCCGCCGCGAATGAGCCCGAGTGCGGATTTAAGAGATGAATGAGGCGTGCCGTAAAGAGCAAAGGGGGCGGGCATGGAAAGCATGGCTTTTAGAAATAATTTTTTGGGCGGAATGTCGTACATCTCCACAAGTATGGCCTTTACCTTTTCCTTTTCAAACCTGCCGAAAAGTTCAGCCAATTCCATTTCATTTTGAATCCCCTTTGGAAACCATTCTTTTGAGTGAATGGTTACGATCTGATTATCGCGTAAGAATTTTGTCAGTTCCTCAGTTGCCTGTTTCGCACTTCTCTGATAGTCCGGGTGGGGGGTATTCTGAGAAATGCAAAATGCCACTATGCCAATCTTTGGATGTAACTCCATTTTCTGCAGATTCTCCACATTTACACGTGAAAATAGTTCCTATGTTAGAAGCCGATTTTTCCCCGGCGACGCAAAGAGCCGCAGGGAGAACAGGAAAAACCACGGAAAACCAATTTCCTCTTAGGGTTTCTTCTTTTCCATCTGTGGCTCTTTGCGCTGGTTTGGTTTTATTTTTTTGTTGGTGGAAATTTCTCTGAAAACGCATTCATCATTTCAATAGGAATTGGGAAAACAACAGTCGAATTGTTTTCAGACGCGATTTCAACCAATGTTTGCAAATAGCGCAACTGCAAAGTAATGGCATTGGTGGACATGACTTTTGCCGCTTCAGCCAACTGTGTGGAAGCCTGGTATTCTCCTTCTGCATTAATAATTTTAGCACGGCGTTCACGTTCTGCTACTGCCTGTCTGGCCATGGCTCGCTGCATATCCTGAGGCAAATCTACATATTTAATTTCTACCAGCGAAACCTTTATTCCCCATGGGTCGGTGTGCGTGTCAATAATTTCCTGCAAACTGGCATTAATTTTATCCCGTGCAGATAAGAGTTCATCCAATTCTGCCTGGCCAATAACGTTTCGCAGCGTCGTCTGAGCCAGTTGTGAAGTTGCGTACATGAAATCTTGCACTTCCACAACCGCTTTCATTGCATCCATCACACGAAAATAGAGGACAGCATTAACCTTTACGGAAACATTATCCTTGGTAATTACATCCTGAGGTGGTACGTCAAACGTGACAACCCGCAGACTGACTTTTACCATTTTGTCAACAATTGGAATGAGCAGAATTAGACCAGGGCCTTTTACGCCAATGGCGCGTCCCAGACGAAAAATAACGCCCCGTTCGTATTCCTTCAAAATACGAATAGCACTTGCCAGAATAAAAAGAACGATTAAAACCGCTAAAATGGTTCCAGAATACATAATTCCTCCTTTGGGTTACTTATTCCCTTTGTCTTACGTGCAGGGTTAAATGATTGACTTTATCCACCGTAACGGCGGATCCCTTTTTAATGGGCTGATCGCTCACAGCCTTCCAGATTTCACCGTGAACTTTAACCTTTCCAGGGTACTTGCCGATGGGGGTCATGGCTTCTCCGATTTCGCCGAGCAGCCCTTCCATCCCGGTAATTGATCGTTTGGTTTGTGCCTTCAAACCGATTCCCACGGCGAAGAGGAAGAAAAGTGCCGTCACAAGTACGCCGGGCACAATCACCCCCAGCGAAACCTTCAGAAACGGGTAGGGCGATTCAAATAACATAAGTGAGCCTAATGTCATGGAAATGATCCCTCCAATGGTAAGCAATCCGTAGCTGGTTATTTTGATTTCAAGAATGAAAAGAACGATCCCGAAAAGAATGAGAGAAAGCCCGGCATAATTAATTGGAAGGGTTTGCATCGCAAAAAATGCCAGAATGAGAAAAATGACCCCGGCCACACCGGGCAAAATGGAACCGGGATTTGACAATTCAAAGATAAGTCCGTACAGTCCCAACAGAAGAAAAATGTAAGCAATATTGGGATCAGAAAGTTTATCCAGAATACGGTAGCGCCAGTTCATTTTTTCGCGAATGATTGGAGCATTTCTGGTATGAAGAACAGCGAAATGGTCGTCGAGATTGACCTTTTCCCCATCAACAAGTGCTAAAAGCGAATCCAGAGTAGGAGCAATGTAATTAATCACGTGAAGATTGAGGGCCTCTTTTTCTGTGATGGAAACGCTTTTTCGGACGGCATCCTCTGCCCATTTTGCATTTCGATGCCGCTTTTCTGCTAACGATTTAATGGAAGCAACAGCATCGTTTGTTATTTTTTCCATCATCGTAGATTTACCACTGGTGTCGGCCGGTGCCCCAGGGGTTCCGCCTCCCATAGTGACCGGATGGGCTGCGCCAATGTTTGTACTGGGAGCCATTGCCGCAATATGCGCGGCATAGGTTATGAAAACTCCCGCCGATGCTGCCCGGGCACCCTGCGGGTAGACATAAACAATAATTGGGATGTTACTATTCAGAAAACGCTGTGTAATCTGCCGCATGGATGCCATCAGACCACCGGGAGTGTCCAGCTCCAAAACCAGACACTGAGCGCTAATTTTTTCCGCCTTGTCGATTGATTCCACTACAAATTTGGCGGAAACAGGATTAATAACCCCTTTTACCTGAATGACATAGACCGGCTTCTTCGAAGTAAGTGACTGGGCATTTCCAAAGAAAAAACTCAAGAGGAAAAGGAGAGGAAAAAGAAATATTGCTTTTTTCATAAAAACTCCATTTGTTTCAAAAAAAACAAATCTATTTCTTTGAAATGAGATACAGGATAAGGCTAATAAGAATGCTAATAAGAATACTGGTTGTAATTGGAAAATAAAAGCTGAAGTTTTTTTTCTGAATAAAAATATCTCCCGGAAGGCGTCCCAGAAAAGAAATCTTTCCCAGTCCAGTTAAAAGCAGACCGACCAATGCCAGTATAATTCCAAGAATAATAAGAATTTTCCCAAAATCTTGAAGCAGATGATTCATTTTTTCCTCCCGAAAATTTTCACTTAATTATAAACAAAATCAGCGAAACAATCAAGTAAAATCGTTTATTTTTGAATTATTCTGGGCAGGAATTCAGAGACAAAAAGTAATATTTAAATTTTGGATTTTTTATCTCTGGTTACTTCAGTTCCGTCCAGTAGCCGATTATATCTGTTTAATGCAATTTATGCAAACCATTGCGTTCAA
>CAZMRE010000171.1:0-4929 GCA_964568545.1 uncultured Deferribacteres bacterium
CGGTGGATTTTGAGTCCACTGCGTCTACCAGTTTCACCACCTCGGCAAATGTTGGATAAATTTAATTAATTTTTTCCCAATTGTCAAGAGCGAATTTCATAAATAATTGTCTTTCTTTAAAAGTATGCAATGACATTCAATCCGAAAAGAGGATATGTTTGTGGGACACGCGAGAGTTCCTGTTCCCGTAAAGTTTTTCTCAGCCATTCTTTTTGCGTCTGAGATAGATCCGAACGAAATTCACAAGGCGCTAACAAAGCAATTTGGCCGCATTGATCACGAATCGCCCATATTTGATTTTACATACACAAATTACTACGCTGCGGAGATGGGGAAATCACTTAAAAAGCAATTTGTTTCATTTGAACAGCTTCGTATGCCGGATGAACTAAGCGCCGTTAAGTGCGAATCAAATAAAATTGAGGAAAAATTCTATCAAGAGAATCAGCGATGCGTTAATCTTGATCCCGGGTACATTGAACTGGCAAAAATGATTTTGGCATCCACCAAGAATTTCAGCCATCGCATTTATCTGGGTAAGGGAATTTACGGCGACCTCCAATATCGCTTTCGTTCGGGGAAATATACTTTTTTAGAATGGACCTATCCGGATTACAAGGATACTGTTGCCATGAATTTTTTCCGCGAGATTCGCAATATTTACAATCATCAATTAGAAAAAGGAAATTTTGGGAAATGAGTGGAATTACTTACAAAGAATCGGGTGTGGATATTCAGGCCGGTGAGGAGAGTGTTCGAAAAATTAAATCCCTTGTCAAACAAACATTTGGGCCGGAAGTCTTAACGGACATCGGGCTTTTCGGGGGATTTTTTCAGGCAAATTTTAAGGGATATCGAAAGCCTGTGCTGGTTTCTTCCGTTGACGGTGTCGGAACTAAATTGAAGGTGGCCTTTTTGATGGATCGGCACAACACCATTGGTGAAGACCTGGTGAATCATTGTGTGAATGATATTCTTACATCCGGTGCAAGACCCTTGTTTTTCCTGGACTATCTATCGCTTGGAAGGGTTGTTCCTGAGAGGGTAGCAGACATTGTTTCCGGGTTTGTGCGAGGGTGCAAACAATCAAACTGTGCGCTTATTGGGGGCGAAACAGCGGAAATGCCTGATCTCTACCAACCAGGGGAGTACGATGTGGCTGGAACCATTATCGGGATTGTGGATGAAGAAAAAATTATCTCCGGAAAAACAATTGCCAGAGGCGATGTCCTCATTGGATTAGCCTCAAGCGGGCTTCACACAAACGGGTTTACACTTGCCAGAAGGGTGCTTTTCGGCCACGCCGGCCTTAAAGTGAATTCATTTGTAGAGGAGATTAACCAAACCATTGGCGATGCGTTGCTAACTGTTCACAAATGTTATCTGAATGTTGTTTCTTCTGTGATTGACCGTTTTGAAATCAAGGGAATTGCCCACATTACCGGAGGAGGAATTGTTGGCAATCTTTCCCGCATTATTCCGGCGGGTTTAAAAATAAAGATTGACTGGAAAAGGTGGCCGAGGCCTGCAATTTTCGATTTGATTCAAAAATTGGGCAACGTGCCGGAAGATGACATGCGGCGCACATTTAATCTTGGCATTGGAATGATTTTAGTTGTTGCTCCCGAAAATGCCGACGCCATACAAAAGGCCATCGAAGAGAAGGGTGAAACTACCTGGATGATTGGCACAATTGAATAATGCTTTTTGATTAGTCTCTGAACGAAACCACTTGAAAAATGTAAGGCAAGCATCTTGCTTGCATTAATTTGTTATTAGAAACAAAGAATTGGCTAAATCAGATTTCACAAGCCGGAGGCTTGTGTCACGTTTTTGTTCAGACACTAATTAGAAAGGGGCGGGTTAATCTATTTTTGTTTTGTTCATTTTTCCTTTTAGCTCTGCCGTTGCGAGTTTAGCGTGTACGGGATTGTCTTTGTGGTCGTTGAGTGATTCGCCAGCTGGCGAATCGTATCGAAACGATCACATTTACTATGAAACGCCTCGATACGTCCGCCTTCGGCGGCCACTCGGCGACCGGGTGTCGAAAATTATTTTGTATAATGTAACCGTTTTAATATCAATCAAATAAGTAAAACTCGCAACGGTAAAGCATTTTAGATCCAAATTTAATTACCCTATTGTTTATTATAGCCTTGTGCTTTTGTGTTTTAGTGGCTAATGAATGATTTAGGTCAAGAATCAAGGGCAAAATTTCTTATTGAAAATAAAGAATGAATCCCCTATTTTTATTATGGGAAGCGGAGGAACGACTAATAAGGAGCACTGAAATGTCTGTTCGCGTAAGTGTTTTGGGTGCCGGAAGTTGGGGAACAGCCATCGCGATATTATTAGCATCTAAATACGACAATGTGATTTTGTGGGAGTTTCGGCATGATGTGGCAAAAGAATTGGTGGAAACCCGGGAAAACAAGCTCATGCTTCCCGGTGTTCGCATTCCGGAAAAGATAAAAATTATTTTTGATTTTGAAAAATCTGTCAAAAATCGGGATGTGTTGATTCTGGCAGTGCCCTCGCATAATATGCGGGAAGTTGCTACACGCTTGAGTAAGGTCGATTTTGGAAACGCAATTCTTGTAAATGTTGCCAAGGGAATTGAAAATGACACGCTTATGCGAATGTCGGAGGTGATTCACGATTGCATCCCGGAGTTGTCAGAAAGTCGGATGGCCACTTTGTCAGGGCCTAGTCATGCAGAGGAAGTAAGCCGACAGATTCCAACGGCAGTGGTGGCAGCTTCGAAGAATTTGAAAACGGCGCAAGACGTCCAGCGCATTTTTATGACACCTAATTTTCGGGTGTACGCCAGTTCGGATTTAATTGGTGTTGAGTTAGGCGGATCGCTAAAAAATATTATTGCCATTGCTGCCGGCATTGCCGATGGCGTGGGCTACGGCGACAACACAAAGGCGGCGCTCATGACCCGTGCGCTGGTGGAAATTACCCGGCTTGGCACGGCAATGGGAGCTGATCCCATGACGTTTGCCGGACTTTCCGGGATGGGGGACTTAATCGTCACGTGTATGAGCCGCCACAGCCGAAACCGATTTCTCGGCGAGCAGATTGGAAAGGGAAAAACCCTTCAGCAGGTTTTGGATGAAATGGTGATGGTGGCTGAAGGTGTTCGTACAACGAGGTCAGCCCATGATTTGGCGCAAAAATACAAGGTTGAATTGCCCATCACAGAACAGGTGTACAAGGTTTTGTTTGAAGACAAGCCTCCGAAGCAAGCGGTAACCGAATTAATGGTAAGAGGCGCAAAAATCGAAACATGGGGGTAGATGAGTCCCAATTGTTTTGTTCAAATAGTCGCCAGAACTATCCGACAAAAGGAGATATTCGATGATTAAATCTATGTTAGTTGGTGTTGACGGATCGGAATACACCGATTCGGTTCTCAAATATGGCATAAGTATGGCGCGGGCATTCGATGCAAAGCTGCGTGTGATTACCATTATTGATGTCCGTATTTTTGAATGGTCGGTTTACATGGGTGTGGACGGTTTTGCACCGGTTTTTCCGTCATCCGTTTATCTGGATGAATCTCGAAAGCTGCTGAACCAAAAGGCAGATTCTGTGCTTGGAAAATGCCGGGAAATTCTGGATCAGGCTGGTGTCTCCTACACGACTGAGAAAGTTGAAGGCGCTCCCGTGGATGTTATTTGTGAAAAGGCAAACGTGACGGACATGGTTGTGCTGGGTGCGCACGGCGAATTTGCCCGCTGGGGCACAAAAATGATGGGAGCAACCACGGAGGCGATTTCCCGGCAATGCGAAAAGCCGCTTTTTGTTGCGCCAAAACAGGTTAAGGAAATTAAAAAAATTCTGGCGCCTTATGACGGAAGTCGAAATTCAAACAAAGCCCTGCCCATGGCCGGTTTTTTCGGAACCAAATTCGGGGCACCGATCACCGTTTTTACAGTTGACAATGATCTCAAAGCGGCACAGTCGATTGCAAAAGAAGGAAAGGAATATTTGTCGGCCTACGATATTTCTGTGAAAGTTGAAATGCGAAAGGGAAATCCAGATGAAGAAATTGTGCGCTTCGGCAATGAGGGCAAATTCGATTTGATCGTTATGGGGGCTTATGGGCATTCCCGAATGAAAGAAGCCATTTTGGGAAGCACAACGGAACAGGTTATGCGAAACGCCCGGATTCCGGTTATTTTGGTTAAATAGCGTTTGAGTAAAGGCATATTTTTTCTTTGTGATCCTTGAGCCTTCTTTGTGTTTTTTTTGTAAACCACGGAGTTTCTGCAAACTTTTGGGAAAAAAATTTCAAGTGAGAAAGGTAGTTTATGGCAATTGATCGGGTATTTATTGAGGATGTTGGCACCTACGATGGTCAGGAAGTAACGCTAAATGGCTGGTTGTACAACAAGCGCTCCAGTGGAAAAATCTGGTTTCTGATTTTGCGGGATGGCACCGGAATCATTCAGGGAGTCATTTCAAAAAATGACGTATCCCCTGAAGTTTTTGATCTTTACGAAGAACTTACACAGGAGTCTTCACTTATTGTTAAGGGGCAGGTTCATGCCGATAAACGTGCCCCGGGCGGCTATGAATTGTGGGTCAAAGACATCAACGTGGTTCAAATTGCCCATGAGTATCCAATTACTCCCAAAGAACACGGCGTCGCATTTTTGATGGAACATCGCCATCTGTGGATTCGTTCCCGGCGGCAAAATGCCATCTTGAAAATTCGGCATGAAATTATTCGGGCAATTCGGGATTTTTTTGATTCCAAAAAATTTACACTCATAGATGCCCCCATTTTTACGCCGGCTGCCTGCGAGGGAACAACAACGCTTTTTGAAACCGATTATTTCGGGGATAAGGCGTATCTTACGCAAAGCGGCCAGCTTTACATGGAAGCAGCGGCCATGGCGTTCGGGAAAGTGTACTGCT
>CAZMRE010000172.1:0-4885 GCA_964568545.1 uncultured Deferribacteres bacterium
TTTAAAAACAATTCACAAAGCAAAAAACCGGAGGAAACATGGAAACACGGCAATTGGGCACGGATGGGCCTTTTTTAACGGAAATCGGGCTGGGCACCTGGGCCATCGGCGGTCCCTGGGATTGGGGCTGGGGGAAACAAAACGATGAGGATTCCATCGCTGCCATCCGGAAGGCCCTGGAGCTTGGAATCAACTGGATTGACACAGCGGCCAGCTACGGATTGGGCCATGCCGAAGAGGTAGTGGCAAAGGCCATCGAAGGCCGGAGAAAAGAGGTTTTCTTAGCAACAAAATGTGGGCTGGTCTGGGACGACCGGGGCCGGGTGAAAAACAATCTCCGTCCGGAAAGCATCCGAAAAGAGGCCGAAGACAGCCTTCGCCGCCTCAAGACCGATGTCATCGATCTCTACCAGATTCACTGGCCCGATCCCAACGCCTCGCTGGCAAGGGCATGGCAAACCATGGTCAGACTAAAAAAGGAAGGAAAAGTCCGCACCATTGGGGTCAGCAATTTTAACGTTCCCCAATTGAAACAATGTCTAAAAATCGCGCCGGTGCAATCGCTTCAGCCGCCTTACCATCTGCTGCGGCGTGAAATTGAAGCAACTATTTTGCCGTTTTGCGAGGAAAATGGCATTGGCGTGGTGGCCTACAGTCCGATGGCGTCGGGTCTGCTTACGGGCAAATTTGATCCCAACCGATTGGCCCCGGACGACTGGCGGCGCAAGGTATCGGATTTTAGGCAGCCGAAGCTCTCCAAAATTCTGACATTCGTAGAAAAATTGCGCCCCATCGCCGAGAGGCACCGGAAAACAGTCGGTAACCTGGCCGTTGCCTGGACGCTTAGAAATCCGGTTGTGACGTCTGCCATTGTCGGCGCCAGAAATGTTCAACAGGTGGAAGAAAACGTCGGGGCTGCCGGCTGGCGATTGACGAAGGAAGAACTTCAGGAAATTGAATCGTTGTTGCAAGAAGATGCGTAGAAACCGCGTAACCGCAGGCTTTACACCGGTGCGGTTACAATTCGCGGAAGGAGAGTTACCGCAGAAATTAGTCGTCTAAAAACGCTACCAGCTCCTTAAGATTTGAAAATTCGTAATTCGGCGGATATACCCCGGGGGGTAATTTCTTTCCGTCCCGGTTCATCCAGGCTACATCCATTCCGGCGCGGTGGGCGCCCACAAGGTCGGCGCTGGGGGAATCGCCTATCATAAGAAGCCTGTTCAAAGGCAGATTCATTTTCTCGCTCATTAGCTCAAATATGCGGCGATCCGGCTTGTAGCAGCCTGCCTCCTCGGAGGTTAGAATGGTATCGAATTCAAATCCCCGGCCGATTAATTTTCGAATTAGTGGATCGTCTTTGTCTGCATTTGAAAGCAGGCCGATTTTGAATTTCTTTTTTAGCTGCGGCAAAACTTCCGGAACGTCGGGGTAAATAGCGCTGGTTCCCATGTACTCCCACACTCTTGCGAGATCCTTTTCAACATTTCGCTCAACGGAATACAAATCGTAAAAATGCTGAAGCCTGCGCCGGTGAAGATCCCAAACCCGAACAAACGGGTGAATGGCCGGCCAGTCAAACAGGGTCTTGCGATAGGACTCATATTCCCGGTTGTACGCCTCCCGGTCGACCTGAACGCCGCTTTCTTCCAGAAACCTCAGAATGATATCCCTGGGGAAGCCGGCATCATCCACCAGGGTGTAAAGTACATCAAAAACAAGCCCTTCATAAGGCCGATGAGACAAAATCGGGGGAATTTGAGTAGTCATTGGAATCTCTAAAAAATTCAATTCTGTTCAAAATTACAACACTCCTGAATCATTTTCAAGTAAAAAATAGAATTGGAATGGTCTTTTCCAATTTTTGCTTGACAATAAAAATCAAAATAGGTATATTTTTTTTGTTTGTTCATTTCCTTTTCAACTTGTTGCCCCTTCTCAGCGGGACGTCCGATGGTAATATTGGAGCAGTGCAAGCATGCTCGAATTAAAATATTCGGGCAGTTTCAGAATAGATTAACCGGAATCAGGTGCGAGGCGGAAATAGGGATTCCGGGAAAAAGTCCCATCTTGTAAACAAAAATAATTCAATAATCTTATGGCGCTTTTAGAAGTACGGAATCTATCGCTGCACTTTGGGGGGGTAAATGCTCTCACTGATGTTAGCCTGACCGTAAATCCCGGTGAAATCTACGCGATTATCGGGCCCAATGGTGCCGGCAAAACCAGCCTTCTCAATTCCATTAGTGGATTGTACCACCCTCAACATGGGTCTATCTATTTTGACGACAAAAATATCTCGCACCTCCCTTCATACAAGCGGGCGCAGCTTGGAATTGCCCGAACATTTCAGAATATTGAGCTTTTCAAGGGAATGACCACTCTGGACAATCTGATGCTGGGATCGCACACGCACTTAAAATCGGGGGCGCTTTTTGGAGGAATTTATTTTGGCTTTGCTGAAAAGGAAGAAATCAGGGAGCGGAAGTTTATCGAAGAAATCATTGATTTTTTAGAAATTGAGCACATTCGAAATCAGGTTGTGGGGACGCTTTCCTACGGATTGCAAAAACGTCTGGAAATTGGCCGGGCACTGGCTTTGCGCCCCAAACTCATTCTGATGGATGAGCCCATGGCAGGCATGAATATGGAAGAAAAAGAGGATATTGCCCGTTTTATCATCGACATCAACGAGGAGTGGGACATTACGGTGGTTTTAATTGAGCACGACATGGGCGTGGTGATGGACATTTCCAATCGCGTGTGTGTTCTGGATTTCGGGCGAAAAATTGCCGAGGGAACGCCTGAAATCGTAAAAAACAATCCCAATGTAATTCGCGCTTATCTGGGTGAGGAGGCTGAGGCCCGATGACCGCTCCCGACACATTTCCGAAACTTCTGCTTGAGAAAGCCCAAAAATACGGCCGAAAACGAATTGCGATTCGGGAAAAGGATTACGGCATCTGGAACAACGTGACCTGGGAAGAGTACCTGACGCATGTGGAGGATTTTGCTCTGGGGCTGCTGACGCTGGGATTTAACCGCGGCGACAAGGTTTCGATTGTTGGCGACAACGAGCCGGAGTGGGTGTACGGCGAACTGGCGGTTCAGGCATTGGGCGGCGTGGCAGTGGGTGTTTACCAGGATTCCACGCCGGAAGAAGTCCAATTTGTGGCCGATTTCTCCAATTCCCGTTACATCATTGCCGAAGATCAGGAGCAGATTGACAAGCTGCTGGAGATTAAAGATCGGCTGCCGGGTGTGGAAAAATTCATCTACTGGGATCCCAAGGGAATGCGCTACTACCACGATCCCCTGCTTATGAGCTTTCAGGAAATCGAAAAGCTGGGCGCCGCCTACAAAAAGCGGCATCCGGAGGAATTTGAGCGGCAGGTGGCGCCGGGGAAAGGCGAGGACATTGCACTTTTTCTGACAACTTCCGGAACAACCGGCCGGCCCAAACTGGTCATGCTGACCCACAAAAATATGATCAAAATGGCTGAGAATCTATCGATAAAAGTGGATCCGCTGAACGAAAGGGACAATTTTGTTTCCTTCCTGCCAATGGCCTGGGCAGGGGAACAGATGATGTCCGTTGCGGGTGCTTTGAAAATAGGCTTCACCGTCAATTTCCCCGAAGAGCCTGAAACGATTCGCGCCAACATTCGGGAAATTGCTCCGCAGGTTATGTTTTCTCCGCCGCGCATCTGGGAAAGTATTCTGTCCGATATTCAGGTAAGAATTGCAGACACCACAGCTTTTAAGCGATGGTTTTTTAATCTTGCTATGAAGATCGGACGCCCCCTGGCCGATATGAAATTCTCCAAACAAACCCCCAATCTCTGGTGGAAATTTCTGCACAGGCTGGCCGATTTTCTGGTATTTCGCGCCCTCAGGGATCGCATCGGCCTGTCGCGGATTCGCTACGCCTACACGGGCGGCGCCGCCCTCGGCCCGGATGTCTTCCGCTTTTATCACGCCATTGGCGTTAATCTAAAGCAGATTTACGGGCAGACCGAAATCTCGGGCATTTCCGTCGTCCACCGGGATCAGGACATCAAATTTAACACCGTGGGGCAGGCCATTCCCGAAACCGAGATCAAAATCTCCGAAGAGGGCGAAATTCTTTCCCGCAGTCCCAGTGTTTTTGTGGGGTACTACCGCGATCCGGAGGCCACCGCTGAAGCCTTGCGGAATGGCTGGCTGCATTCCGGAGACGCCGGGGAAATCGACGAAGACGGACATCTGATTATGTTCGACCGCGTGAAAGACATTATGAAATTGTCCGACGGCAGCCGATTCTCGCCCCAATATATTGAAAACAAACTAAAATTCAGTCCTTACATTAAGGAGGCCGTTGCCTTCGGAAAAGGGCGCGATTACGTAACGGCTTTTATCAACATTGATATGGCCAATGTTGGAAAATGGGCCGAAATGCACCGTATCCCGTACACCACCTACGTCGACCTTTCCCAGAAACCGGAAGTGTACGATCTCATTCGGAAGGATGTGGAGCGGGTAAACAGCGAACTGCCCGAAAAGGCGCACCTTCGGAAATTTGTTATTCTTCACAAAGAATTGGACGCCGACGATGCCGAACTGACCCGCACCAAAAAAGTACGGCGGGGATTTGTTGCCGAACGGTACAGCGATCTGGTGGAAGCCCTTTATCGCGATCAGCAGACCTGCGAGGTTGAAGCCCAGGTCAAGTACCGGGATGGGCGCGAGGCGCGCATTCGAACCAATTTGAAATTGGAATTTATGAAAAGTGAAGCGAAAGAGGTTTTTTTATGATTTTCTTCCTTCAATTAATGGTAACCGGCTTTGTGGTGGGCAGCGTTTACGCGCTGGTGGCGCTGGGATTTGTTCTCATTTACAAATCCAG
>CAZMRE010000173.1:0-2735 GCA_964568545.1 uncultured Deferribacteres bacterium
TTTGCCCGTTTTGCGTGAAATCCCCGATTTCCACGTGTGGAACGCCTGTGCCGTTGGTTCCGGCCGTGGGATTCGGAAAAGAGTCGGTTGCCGTAAACTCGAAATCCCCGGCATTGTGAAACGCTGTGAACACATTTCCCTTTCGCGCAAGAATATCTTTCCTACCGTCGTAGTCAAGATCAACCAGTCTGCTCGCCCACACATCGGACGAATCCCACCAAACTAACCGGGACGGCCAGCGGTTGGGTCCGGCAGCAAACAAGTAGGTAGTTCCTCCGGCTCCCGCCAGCAGCTCGGGACGGCCATCTCCGTTAACATCTCCCGCGTCTCTTGGAATCGCCACGTAATTTGTTTGATAGGCTTTTCTGAAATCCAGGCCATTCCATTCGTAAATTGCCAGATGCCCAAATGACTGGCCGTTTTCATACTGATCCATCACAAGCTCAGGCGCTCCATTTTGATTGAAATCCGTTACCCGGGGCAGCAAATACCCGGAAGGCACGGAAACGGGAAGCCGCTCTTCCAGAATTTGGGGGTAAAATGCATCGGTTAAATCGAAGTGAAACAACCCGGCTCCCTCGGGAAGTCTTCCGACCAAACCCGCCCGATTTCGGAGAGTTACGTAAAAATCGCCCTGTTCGGGGAATGCCGTCGGATCAATTAAAAAGCTGTTTGTTCTCCCCGTAAAAGGAAGGCTTTTTGTTTGGAATGAACCTGTACCGGGAAAGCTTCTGTAAAAGAGCGCAGCTTCGCACACATCATCTGTGGAAAATGTGCCCAAAAGCACGCGTTTGTCACCCGATAGCATCGGCTGAAGGGTCAGGGAATCCGTGACAACAGGCGCGGTGTGGTCCACAAAAATCCGAGCAAAATCATCCGTTTCCGTTCCATCCGTATTTAAAACCTGCAAGCGGATGGTGAAGCTGGTGTCAGGTTTCTGCGGCACCTGCCACTCGGCAAGAGTCGTGTCAATTTTTTGGTAGGTGGAAATAAGCGCGATTGGAGTCCAATCTGTCGGATTGTCTCCGATTCCCACGCTGATTTTTGCCTGTTGGAATAACGGCGATGAAGCCGTACCAATAATTTTGATTTTGCCTCCGGCAAATCCCTGATCCATTTTCGGGGATGTAATTTCGGCCACCGGCGCGTCAGTTACTCCGAGAGCCCGAAACACATTCAAACGGCCGGCACCAAACGTCGAGTCCCAGCCGGCTTCACCAAGATCGTCAGCCGTTGAAATGAGCACATGCTTAAGCATTTCGGCGGAAAAATTCGGGTGCAGCGAGAGCACCAAGCCCGCACTGCCCGTGACAAAGGGAGCTGAAGCCGATGTTCCGCTGACCTCACCGTAGGAGTTATTTCGAAGCGTGGTAAAAATTTGCTGCCCGGGTGCAACCAAATCCAGCGAAATACCGTACGTGGAAAACCCGGCCCGCGCATCGTAATCGGTGGAGGCCCCCACGGAAAGCGTTTGCGGCAGTCCCGAGGGATAGTGCATCTTGCTGTTGCCGCTATTCCCGGACGAAGCCACACAAAGCACATTACTCTCATACGCAAATTGAATGACATCCCGCAAAAACGGGGTGATGGCCACATCACCAAAGCTCATGTTAATCACACGCGCCCCGTTTTCGACGGCGTACATCACGGCGGCTGCCACATCGTCTTCCTCCAGTAAACCCCGGCTTGTTCCGGCGCGCAGATTCATCACACGGCAGCTCGGAGCCACACCGGCCACACCGATTCCGTTATCCGCCGTTGCTGCAATAATTCCGGCTACCGCTGTCCCGTGGCCGTGTTCATCGGCGGGATTGTTGTCCCGATTTCGGTAATCACCTCCGTCGGGATAGTTGGGCGCATCCACAAAATCCCACCCCTGAATGTCGTCTACAAAGCCGTTGTGGTCATCGTCCACTCCATTGAAATCCGATGAATCCACCCGACCGTTGTGATTGAGATCCTCGCCGGGATTGATCCAGATAGCCTTTTTCAGGTCCGGGTGATCGTAATCGATTCCGGTGTCAATGACGGCCAGCAGAACCGAGGGATCGCCTCGGGTCAGGTTCCACGCGCGTTCCGCCTGAATTTTCCGGAGACCCCACTGCTTGCCCAAATCCGGATCATCCGGCTTCCAATCCACACGAAACAAATGATTGCGGACGGCGTATTCCACCTGCGGTAGTGCCCGAAGTACCTGAAGTAGAGAATCCAAATTCACGGAAGCCTTTGTTCGTAACAGAAAAAACACCTGTTTGAAGGCGTCCGCCTGTTTGGCCAATGATATTCCGGAAGAAGACACCGGTTTAAAAATAGGACTGGCCGCTATCAGGGATTTTTGAACGGATTTAAAAACGACCGGAGAAATTTTAAATTCGCCTTTTTCTTCACTGATTTCCTTTGGCTGACGCAGCTTAACAATGATTTCCCCCGGAACGCTTTGAGCATTCACATGCAAAGGATACATTGCGACTGACACAACCCAAAAAAATACGGCATATCGGACTATTTTATTTAACCATCTACAGGTTTGAGGAGCATGGGTTCTTGCAAGTCCAAAAAATTCGCGAGGACAACGCCGTCCCCTAAAAGGTGCAGTCGCTGCGATTAAACTAAAGAAATTTTCATATTGCGTGCTCAAAATATTTTTAACATCATTAGAATTTTTTGCTCACATTCGTAATTGTTAAGCCCACAACTTTTTTCCCTCTAAGACGCAGAAAAGTACCATCGTCCAA
>CAZMRE010000173.1:2835-4876 GCA_964568545.1 uncultured Deferribacteres bacterium
TTAAAAGTAATCCATTTCTGATAAAAAATCAAGGCAATTGTCCATTCCGAAAATCTGCTACGCTAACTGAGTCCCTCACATGAAAAAATATTAGGATTTCATGAAAATTGCATTTTCAGCAAATCCCGGAACCCTTTTCCTTTTTTCGGATTATCCCTTGCATTCGTTTTGATTCTTTCATAAATTAAAATAGAATTGAATAATAGGACGGATCAACATGGAACAAATCCTAAAAAAACCTTCCGTGCAAGAGCTTTTTACCTACGAAGACTACAAAAATCTGCCGAGCGATGGAAAACGGTATGAAATCATTGAAGGGGAACTGATTATGGCGCCTTCACCCAAAACCAGACACCAGAAAGTGGTTGGCAATCTGTTTATTCAATTAGCCCACTTTATTGAAGAACATTCCCTGGGACAAATCTTCACAGCTCCGTTGGATGTCATTTTGTCCGCGATCAATGTGGTTCAGCCCGACATTCTTTTCGTCTCCCGGGAACGAGAATCTATCATCACTGAAGACAATATTCAGGGCGCACCCGATCTGGTCATTGAAGTCGCTTCGCCCTTTTCTGAAAAATTGGATCGCACGATTAAGAAAAAGCTTTATCATGCCTACGGAGTGAAGGAATATTGGATTGCAAACCCCGAAAAGGAAACGGTTGATGTGTTTGTCTGGACGATCGACGGCTACGAGTTGCGGGGAAGCTTTTCAAAATCCGAGCATCTACGATCTTCTCTGCTCAAAACTCTCGATCTTGATTTGGGAACGGTATTTTGATGCTCTGGAAACTTTTTCGACACCTCAACGAGAATTCCTCCCAAGATTTTTTTATTCCTTTTGAATTCTTTTTTAATTCAATCATTTTTTAGGAAAAACAAACATGACCTCCCGAGAGCGGGTTTTGAAAACCCTTCGACACGAAAAACCGGACCGGGTTCCCATTGATCTGGGGGGAATGCGGTCCACGGGTATTATGGCCATCGCTTACAACCGCCTTAAAAAATATTTGGGCATCCAAGATGGCTACACGCGCGTTTACGACATCGGCCAGCAGTTGGCCGAACCCGAACCCTGGCTGCTGAAGCGATTTCAGATTGATGTAGTGGACTTAACCAACACGTTCGGCCAAAATCCCGAAAACTGGAAAGACTGGCCCCTGCCCGACGGCTCGCTGGGACAGGTCTGGAAATCATCTTACCCGGTTCGGAAAAACGGAGGCTGGGTTTTAACGGACGGTACCCGTGAAGTTGCCCGAATGCCGGAAGGCGCCCTTTACTTCGACCAATGTTACTGGCCCCTGGCAGAGGCAACGTCCCCAAAAGACATTGAAAATTACAATTGGTACTATTTCACAGACGAGGAATTAAAATCGCTGGAACAGAAGGCCAAGCAATTGTACGAAGAAACCGACTTTGCGATTATGGGCAGTTTTGGGGGAAGCATTCTGGAATGGGGACAGGGCCTCCGCGGCTGGGAAAATTTCATGGTGGATCTGGCCATGAATGAACCCTTCGTTCAAGATCTCATGGACAAAATGGTGGAGATTCATCTGAAAAATTTGGAGGGATTTCTCCAAGCTGTTGGAAGCTACATTCAAATCATTGAAATGGGTGATGACCTCGGTACGCAAAACGCCACACAGATGTCACCGGACATGTACCGCGAGATGATTAAGCCGCGCCACAAAACCATTTACCAGTACGCAAAACAGCACTCCAACCTGTACCTGTTTTTGCATAGCTGCGGCTCGGTGTACGATTTGATTCCCGATTTGATCGACGCGGGCGTGGACATTTTAAATCCCGTGCAAACTTCAGCAGCTAAAATGGATCCGAAAAGACTCAAAGATGAATTCGGCGACCGGCTTACATTCTGGGGTGGTGGCGCGGACACGCAGTTTGTTTTGCCAAATGCCACACCGGAAGAAATTGACGCCCACGTTAAAGAACGAATGGAAATTTTTGCTTCGGGCGGGGGATTTGTGTTTTGTCCCGTGCACAACATTCAGGCAAATGTTCCGCCTGAAAATATTGTCGC
>CAZMRE010000174.1:0-3012 GCA_964568545.1 uncultured Deferribacteres bacterium
CGGCCATCACACACACCACCGCTGCCACACCCAAAACGGCTGCAACGCCATGCTGTCCTTTCACTCCAAGGGCAACCATCAGCAATGCTGCAATAATCAAAGTGGACAGGGTTAATCCAGAAATAGGATTACTGGAGCTGCCGATAATTCCAACCAGATAACCCGCCACAGCAGCAAAAAGGAATCCCAACACAAGCATAACGGCAGTAGCCACAAGCGCACTTCCAAGGTTACCGGCAAAATGATCATAAATAATAATCATTGGAATGGCCAAAACCACAATTGCAATAATAATTTGGGTAAAGGGCAGATCTTTTTCGAGACGGTTTTTACCGGTTGCTTCACCCTGACGGGCCAATTTGGCATCTGCAATGCCTTTGCCAATACCTGACAAAAGGGCATCCCGAAGTGTCCAGAGTGTGTAAAAGGCACCTACCAACATGGCACCAACAGCAATGGGGCGAATCTGGTAGTACCAGACAGCATTTCCAATGGAATACCAATTTGACAATCCCGCTCCATGTCCGACCATCGACGTTAGATTTGTATTAAAAAAAGTGGCCATCGGAATGAGAAGCAGCCATCCGAAAACACCTCCCGAAAAAGTAATGTTGGCTAATCTTGGCCCGATAATGTAACCCACACCAATCAATGCCGGAGAAGCTGCCGGAGATTTCCAGAAAATGCCGCCTCCGTAAGTAACCGCTTTCCCAATTTTGCCACCGTTTCCGTTAAAGAGCTGCATAACAGATTGTTTAAAATGAATAAACCCGCTGAAATTCTCCACAAAAATCTGGATGCCTCTACTGTTCTTAAAGAGTTCCAGAAGGGAAGCAATTCCCATAGCCCCAAACACATAAGAGGCACCGGATTGTCCCTTTTGTCCCGCTTTCACAATTTCGGCACAGGCAAGGCTTTCAGGAAAAGGCAAATCCGCTTCCTCCACAAGAGTTCGCCTTAGAATTACAACGAAAAGGACACCGAGTGTACCTCCCACGAACATAATCGCCGTGCTTGCCCAATAGTGAAGGTGATCCCAGACGCCTGACAAAAGAAATGCCGGAATGGTAAAAATGGCGCCGGCCACAAGGGCTTCGCCAACGGAGGCGGTTGTTCGTGCCAGGTTTTCCTCCAAAATACTTCCCTTAAACGGCCGCAGCACGGCAATTGCAATTACAGCGGCCGGAAATGTGGCTGCAACCGTCATCCCTGCTTTCATCCCGACGTAGGCATTCGCCGCTCCTAAGAGAACAGCCAATACCACCCCAAGCAATAAAGCTTTCACCGTGAATTCAGGCAAGGAAGTTACCACTGGAACATAGGGTTTAAATTCTTTTTTCGCCATACGGAATCTCCTTTTTTATATCAGAAATGAAGAATCAATGAATTCCTGAGACACACCGCTGTACAGATTGCGTGACGTTTTTAAAATTTCTGCAAATTGCATTAGCCAAATTTTCTACAAAATAAGAAAATCTAAGGAAATATGCAACAATTGAATTAAAATTTTTGAAATGATTGCCATTGCAAAAACGAATCGCCGCGCATTCAGGAATTAAGAATACGCGCAGGCGATTTAGCGAATCGCCTTACGAATTCGACAGAGGGATTCCCAGAACCTTTCCGCCGGAGATGTCTGTGATTCGTACCGGAATAATTTCATTTTCGGGAGCAGGCTTTTTTAAAAATACGCGGATGTAATTTTCGGCCACTCCCTGCAAATTCCGAGTTTTTTTTCGCTTTTCAATTAGAACATGCAAAATTTCCCCGAGAAAACGTCTCTCAAAAGCCTGCTTCTTTTCTTCACCCAATCGAATTAGCTCATCCACCCGCCGTTTTTTCTCCGCTTTTGGAATTTGATTGGGGAATTTTTCCGCCGGTGTACCGGCTCTTTGAGAGTAAGGAAATACGTGAAAAAATGTCACAGGGCTTTCCGCCAGTACCTGCCAAGTGGTGCGATAATTTTCCTCTGTTTCTCCAGGGAAACCAACGATTACATCCACGCCAATCCCCGCAGTGGGAATTTTTGAACGGATTTTTTCTGTGGCCGATTGAAATTTTTCAACCCGGTATGCCCGCTTCATTCGTTTGAGAATGTCATTATCTCCGCTCTGAAGCGCAATGTGAAAATGGGGTGCGATTCGCGGCATTGAAGCGGCCAGATCAATTAAATCGTCAGTCACTTCATGGGGATCAAGAGAACTGATTCGGATGCGCTCCAAGCCGTCAATTTTGAGCAAGCGCCAGAGAAGCCGCACCAAATTCTCCTTCCGATCCAGATCCCTTCCGTACATGCCGATGTGAACACCCGTCAGCACTAGTTCCTTGAATCCATGGGCAACCAATGCCTGTGCCCGTGTCACAATGGCCTGGGGGTGATCGCTGCGAGAGGGGCCGCGCGAAAACGGGATGGAACAGTACGAACAACGGTAATCGCAGCCGTCCTGTATTTTCAAGAACGCCCGGGTGTGCTGGTCGAGGTATCCGCCGTCAAAATAGCGGAATGTCTCCTTTTGCGAAAAGGGCTTAACTACCTTTTCGGGGAACGTATTTTTCGGCAACTTCTCAACCAGCGAAACAGCGTCGTATTTGTTCTGCGTGCCAAGAACCAGGTCAACGCCAGGAATTCCGGCGATCACGTCCGGCTTAAGCTGTGAATAGCAGCCCGCAACCACAATTTTCCCTTCCGGAGCATTTCGGACAGATTGGCGCACAATACGGCGGCACTTTTGTTCGGCCCGCTCCGTTACACTACAGGTATTGATAAACACAACATCCGCCGGTTCTCCGAACGGAACAATCTCGTATCCATGCGCCGAAAAATCTGCCGCAATTGCTGCCGTTTCGGCCTGATTCAGCTTGCACCCCAACGTGTAAAATGAAACCGTTTTTTTCATGAACATTCTTTCAAACAAAAAGAGCCGGGAAAACTACCGGCTCTTTTCTGCTATTTTCAACATACGGATTTGTTTATTTTTTCTCTTCTTCAGAATCTTCCGATTTTTCGGGAGC
>CAZMRE010000174.1:3112-4766 GCA_964568545.1 uncultured Deferribacteres bacterium
TTTCTGCGGCTATTTCGGCCGGTTTGGTTGAGCCTTCCGCCTTTGTTTCCACTTCGGGCGCCTGTTTTACTTCCGCCTTTGGCTGCTCCGCCGCTTCTTTTTTCCCTTCAGGCGGCTTTTCAGATTTAGAAGCATCTGTTGGCTTTTGAGATGCCTTTTTGCCCGGCCTGGCCCCCCCCCGTCGAACGCGAGGCCGTTTTTCACCCTTGCCCTCACCCGGTGCGGCCGTTCCGCCTTGTTCTGGAGTCAACTCTTCGGGGCTTCGTTCAGACAGCACAATTCGCTTGTTCGTCTTGTCGAATTCGATCACAGAAAGTTCAATCTCGTCGCCCGCACTATAGACGTCGCTGATGTGTTTGATTTCGGGCTTGTCCATTTCTACCAGATGGGAAATGGGTACAAATCCCTCAACATCTTCGGGAATTTCTACAATCAGGCCTTTGTCAATTGGACGTACAATTTTGCCTTTCACACGGGTACCGGGCTTGTACTGCAACTCCAGTGCATCCCATGGATTCTCAAAGACCTGCTTGTACCCCAGTGAAATCCGGCGATTATCGCGATCAACACCAAGAACAACCACCTCAATCTCGTCGCCTTTTTTGAGCACTTCACTTGGATGACGCACTTTTTTAGTCCAGGACAGGTCAGAAATGTGAACCAAACCATCGATGCCTTCTTCCAATTCAACAAAAGCCCCGAAGTTGGTCAGATTCCTCACAATACCCTTGTGGTGGGAACCCACTTCGTATTTTTTCTCGATTTCGTCCCAGGGGTTAGGCTCCAACTGCCGGAGGCTCAAGGAGATTTTTCGCTCGTCTTTTTCAACATTTAGAACGACTGCTTCAACCGTATCACCCAGAGAAATCACCTGGCTCGGATGCCGAATATGCTGTGTCCATGACATTTCGGAAATGTGAATGAGTCCTTCGATACCCTTTTCCAACTCAACAAAGGCACCGTAATCCGCAATATTCACTACTTTTCCCGTAACCTTAGAGCCGACCGGGTAGCGTTCTTCCACATTTTCCCATGGATGTGGCTGAAGCTGCTTTAATCCAAGCGAAATCCTCGTTTTATCTTCATCGAAATCAAGGACCATGACGTTGATTTTCTCATCCAGAGAAACCACTTCTGATGGATGACTCACGCGTCCCCAGGACAGATCGTTGATGTGCAGCAAACCATCAACACCGCCCAGATCAATGAACACACCAAAATTGGTAATATTCTTAACGGTTCCTTCTAGAATCTGGCCTTTTTCTAATTCATTCAAAATCTTTTCGCGCTGGCCTTTCAATCCCTCTTCAATCAAAACACGCCTAGAAACCACAATGTTTTTGCGAGGCTGATTGACATTCACAATTTTGAATTCGAATGTTTGGCCAACCAATGCGTCAAAATCCCGAACAGGTTTTACGTCAATCTGAGAACCGGGCAAAAAAGCATCCACGCCCATAATGTCGACAACCATTCCGCCTTTGATCCGACGGACTATTCGTCCTTCAATGGTACGATCCTCTTCGAAATACTTTATGACCTGTTCCCATGCTTTAATAAAATCGGCCTTTTTGCGGGAAAGAACCAACTGACCGTCTCGATCTTCGACCGTGTCCAGGTACACCTCGATTTCATCACCAATTTTTAATTCTTC
>CAZMRE010000175.1:0-4666 GCA_964568545.1 uncultured Deferribacteres bacterium
ATCCGTTCAATCCTACGACAACAATTGAATACTCACTGGCCAAATCGGGCTTGGTGACTCTGAATATTTACAACACACTGGGTCAGAAGGTAAAATCTTTGGTAAACGGAAAACAATCCGCGGGCAAACATTTTGTTCACGTGTCTGCTCAAGATTTGCCCTCGGGAATTTATTTCTACCAGATCAGAGCCGGCCAGTTTTCGCAGATCAAAAAAATGATTTTGATGAAATAGACTGGGATGGAGATCTCGTGAAGAAAAGGTGAAACAGATGAACCGGTTTCACCTTTTCTTCACGGTTTATTTTAATCGAATGTATTTTTTCTACAGAATTTATAGCGTGTCCGAATGAATCCTTTCGCTATTAAACAAATGGATTGATTTTTATCTTTATCAGACCGGCCGAAGATATTTTTCCGTGCTGATTTTCCGTTCGACGTCTGATGAGAAATGACGAAAAAAGGAATGTGTTATGTTGAAGGCTAAAACAGGCTTGATTTTTCTGTGTCTTGCCGTTTCCCTTGTATTTTTGTTTGAGAATTCCCTATTGGCGCAGACGACTGGCAAAATTGTTGGCCGAGTAATGGATCAAAAGAATGGACAGCCTTTGCCGGGAGCCAACGTGCTGGTGGAGGGTACCACGCGGGGTGCAGCAACTGACACAAAGGGAAATTTTTTCATCATCAATCTGCCCCCCGGCGTGTACACACTGCGGGTGCAGATGTTGGGCTACGAAACGGTTCGGGTGGAAAAGCTGCGTGTTTCGGTCAATCGTACCACAAATGTGACGGTGAAAATGAAACCCACCGTCATTCAGGGGCAGGTGGTTGTGGTTGAAGCGCCTAAAGTGACCATGAAGAAGGATCAGACCAGTTCTGTGAGAAACGTCTCATCGGACGAGATTAAGGTGCTTCCGGTGGAAAATGTGTCCGGTGTCATTGGCATGCAAGCCGGGGTGGTGCAAGGGCACTTCAGGGGCGGGCGTCTGGGAGAAGTGGCCTACATGGTGGACGGCGTTCAGGTAACTAACACCTTTAGTGGAACGGGCCGCTCGGTGGACCTTGAGCCTGATGCCATCAAGGACCTGGAAGTCATTACGGGCACGTTTAATGCGGAATACGGTAAGGCGATGAGCGGAGTGGTCAACATTGTAACAAAGGAAGGGAGCGAAACATTCCACGGCTCTCTTTCCGCACTTTGGGCAAATTACCTCACCGGCCACAATGATATTTTTATCGGACTTAAAAACTCGGAGTTGAATCGCAATCAGGATTACAAAATTCAACTGAGTGGCCCCATCTGGAAAAAGAAGGTCACGTTTTTCACCAACGCCCGCTTGCAGGACAACAAAAATTATCTGAACGGCATTCGCCGATTTCATGTTTGGGATTACAGCTATTTTTCTTCCAACGATTCTACGCAATGGTACTCCGAACACACGGGGGACAATGCCTATGTGCCCATGAATCGAACAAAAGATCAATCGTTTTTTGGGAAACTAACCGCCAAACCTTTTCCCAACTTTAAAACCTCCCTGCTTTACACTACCAATAAAGACAATTGGCACGCCTACAATCATGAATTTAAATACGATCCTGATGGGATAGGAAGCACGCATCGGCAATCGCACATGATTTCCTTGCACATCAATCATATGTTGTCGCCGAAGATGTTCTACGAATTAAAGCTCTCATCTATTTACGATTACACGGGCTGGTATGTGTACAAAAATCCCTTTGATCCCCGCTATGTGAATGATCGGTTTTTGGTCAATGATGGGCCGGGATTTTACACGGGCGGCCAGCAGAAAGATCACGATGAAACCACGCTTCGGGACAATAATGCCAAGTTTGATTTGACCTGGCAGGTAACTCAGCACCACAGTCTGAAAACGGGTGCTTCGTATGTCAATCACGATCTGAATCACCGCTGGTTTCAAATTCGGAATTATTACGCGGGAACGGATTCCGAAACCGTGGCGTACAAGCCCGTTATTTTTCCGGATTCGTCCATTTACACGGACATCTACCATCACAGGCCGTATGAATTTTCATCCTACATCCAGGATAAAATGGAATTCCATGAAATGGTTATCAACGCAGGGGTGCGCCTGGATTATTTCAATCCGAATTCCGTGTATCCCTCTCAGCGGCGGAACCCAGCCAACCGGCTGCGTTTCCCAAACGATCCTTCCCGAATGTCCAAATATTTGAAAGCGGATCCCAAATGGCAGATCAGCCCCCGTTTTGGGCTTTCTTATCAATTGGGCAAAGCCGCTCTGCTGCATTTTAGTTACGGCCATTTTTTCCAGATGCCGCCCATGTACGCCATGTACCAGAATCACTCGTTTCGCGTGGCCCCGACCAACTACGTAACGGTGATGGGGAATGCGCAAATCCACGCTCAGAAAACGGTTCAATATGAGGTCGGCCTCTGGCAAGAACTGGCTCAAAATATGGGGCTGGAGGTCACGCTTTTTTACCGGGATATTTATGATCTATTAACCGCCAGAATCATTACGACATACAATCAAATCAAATATGGCCTGTACGGGAATAAAGATTACGGCAATGCGCGCGGACTGGAAATCAAATACGACTATCGGCAGGGACCCCTGGCTGTTTACCTGAATTACACGCTTCAGTACACGCGCGGAAATGCCGACAATCCGACCCAGACCTTTACCCGTGCCGGAAACAGCATGGACCCCGTGCCTATTCTCATCCCGATGAGCTGGGATCAGCGTCACACGTTGAATGTGACGGTCGGTTACAATACTCGCAATTATGGAGCCACGGTAACGGCCTATTACAATTCCGGGACGCCCTACACCTGGACCCCCATCCCGGAGAATCCTCTTTCCAAGGTCAATCTTTATCCGAATAATGCCTGGAAACCCAGCACCTACAGTGTGGATCTGAATGGTTTTTACGCGATAAAACTCCGGGGAAATATCCAGGGACAAATCAGCCTTCATGTGTACAATCTGCTGGATCGGCTGAATGAGGTGTGGGTGAACAACCAAACGGGGCGAGCGTACACGGCGATTATTCGTGAGCAGGACATTTTGAGTCAACGGAGCAATTTCAACACTTATCTGGATCGGGTACACAATCCGGCCATGTATTCGGCGCCGCGTCTGGTGAAACTCGGGTTTGGAATTCTTTTCTGAAGATTCTAAATCGAAATGAATTTGGCATACGAGATTCGGGATAGTGAATGAGGAAAATGAAATATGAAGAATTACGTGAAAAGTTTAATTTTTCTATTCTGGAGCATTTTATTTGTCGTTTCGCCGTTGTTTTCTCAGGGTCGAAAATACCGCGGCCCAGACGATCCGGCTGGCGACATTGCAGCCATTCGGGCCGGCTACATGAACGGGAATCGCATTTTGCTCTATTTTCAGAATACGACAGAGCTTTCCCACTGGCCCGAAATTAACACCTCCAAGTGGCCTAACAACTACCGGGGTGTCAGGATGTTAGATGGACTGGCATTGCTTGTGGGCGCACGGGTTTACATCAAAAAAACCAATGCCGTCGTGGATACCATTCCTGTGACCGATCCCGTGAAAATCCGCTTTTTGGCCGCGCAGGGGAAAATCGACACGCTTTACTTCCTGCAGACGCAATACCGGGAAGAAATGGACACGGATCCCACCGGAACCATCAAATGGGGTTTTTATCCGGTTTTCGGTTATTTTAATGAAACGAGCGATTATCCGGCCATGAGCAATTTGCCCGGTTCCTGGCCGCCTGAAGGCTGGCCCGCCCGCGGGAGAAGCCTGAAATGGCCGGGCGAATGGGACGGCCGATTTGGGCGTGGTGTGATTTATGCGGATCTGGAGACCTATTTTGTAGTGAATGATGCCCAGGATCAGGAGTACCTGGGCCCCGAAGACCGGGTGAAATATTATCCCCGGCCGGGTGTGAAAATTGGCGATCTCCGGCCCCAGGTTACCATTCAGAAAGGCGATCCCTGGGGCGGTTTGGGTATCCGCGTGCAGACCAGGGGCTTTCAGTGGAATAATCCCCAGGCCCGCGACGCCCTGTTCTGGGAATACACGATTGCCAATATTTCCGATTACGATCTTCCCGATGTGGCGTTTGGCTACTGGGTGGATAACGGAATCGGTGGCCCCAATGACGACGATGAACTCGGCTATTTTGATACGAAAATTGATATGGCCTATTCGTGGGACATCAATGGGGTCGGCCTGGGAGGCCTGCCCACGGGAACCATGGGGTTTGCCTATCTTGAAAGTCCGGGAAGCCCTTACGACGGCATCGACAATGATCAGGACGGACTAATTGACGAAAAGCGGGATAATCCGGCGACGAAGAAAATCGGCCCGGAGGAGGGCATCGCCAATCTGCAGGATTTCCTGGATTTTTATCATCTCAAAAAGCAAGACCTGCACGAACACTGGGATGCCGACGAGGATCAGGATTGGGAGGATGGGAACGATCTGAATGGCGACGGCATCTATGAATCCAACGAAAACGCAGGCGACGATGTGGGACTGGACGGTGTCGGCCCCACGGAATTGAATTACAAGGGACCCGATCGGGGCGAATGCAATCACATGCCCGATTACGAGGAGGGCGTTGGCTGCGAACCCGATTTTGACGAAACAGACGTTTCCGAAAGCGATATGATTGGTTTGA
>CAZMRE010000176.1:0-4664 GCA_964568545.1 uncultured Deferribacteres bacterium
TCATTACAAAGCCTATCGGCCATGAGAAATATGCAACAGAACTTACGAAATGGAGAACTTAGCGAGGAGGGACAAAGGGGAGGTTGGCCTGTCCCGTAGGGACAGAATGACGAATAGCCCACCAATTCACTGGTGGGCGTTGGTAGAAAATAAATCAAACCGCACCTTAATCCCCTTCTTGCCGAGGATGGGGACAGCAGGGAGGGTTGTTTGTTAAATGGCTTTTTGGCATCCCCTAAAAACGAAAGAAAGAAAAAATGAAATTGAAGAATTGCCTTCTAATTATTTTGGCTTTTGGCCTTTTCTTTTCGCTTAGAGCCTTTGGCCAGCCTGCGGTTGTAGATGTCCCGTTTATGCAGGAATTCCACCGGGCGTACCCGATTGGAAAATCCGTGGAGGCCAACGACGTTCGCGCCGTAGCCGTGGATGCTTCGGGAACTGTCTGGGCAGGGACACGAGCCGGATTGTTTCAATTGAAAAAGGGTGAATGGAAGCCTGTTGGAGCGTCTCAAATTAGCGGCCCCGTTTTTGATTTGTTCGTGGACGGAAAAGCTGTGCTCTGGGTGGGCGCCTGGAATGGCCTCTACGCGGTGCGGAAGGGACATCTCGAAAAAATAAAAAATGTTAGAGGCCCCATTGCCGCGGTGTGCGTATCACAGGGTTCCGGTCTGGCTTTGGGACCAGAGTCTGCCTACCAGTTCAGGGCCGGAAAATGGGTGACGTTCCATTCGTCCTTTTCCAGAGATATTCGGCAGATTGTGTCTGATGGAAATGGCGGCTTCTGGATTGCCACAGGCATGGGGCTGTACTACAAGGCTCCGAGCCGTGTGCACCTTTACCAGTTGCACGACGAGATTCTCAGCGCCGACGTCACCGGCGTGGCGTTGGCGCCTGACGGCTCTGTCTGGGCTTCGGGCCTGGGGGGCGTGAGCGTGTACCGGAACGCCTGCTGGGTGAAAGCGTACCGCCCCAAGGATGGGCTGCCCACCGCTTGGGCCACCTGTGTGGCACGGGCTCCCGACGGTCGCATGTGGGTCGGCACCCGCCTCGGGTTGGCCCGGTTTGACGGAAAAACTTGGTCGATCCGAAACAGCCGCCGCTGGCTTCTGGACGATGATATTCGGGACGTGGCTTTTGGGCCGGACGGCACGGCATGGGTCGCGACGCCCAAAGGGGTGAGCGCGATTGGGCATCGCAAAATGACCCTCTCGCAAAAAGCCGCCTATTTTGAACGAATTTGCCGGAAGCGTCACATTCGCAAGCCCGGGCTCATCGAAAAGTGTTTGTTGAAATCTCCCGGAGACACCCTTCACTGGGCACCCCGCGACGATGACAATGACGGCCAGTACACCGGAATGGCACTAGCGGCTCTTTCGTTTCACTACGCCGTCACAAAAGATCCGGGCGTGAAAACGCTGGCCGAACAGACGTATGACGCTCTGGAATTTTTGCAGACCGTGACCCAAACACCCGGCTTCGTTTCACGAACCGTCGTTCCCAGCACTTGGAAAACCATGGCGGATCCCAATCGCAAATGGACGGACGCGCAATGGGCAGAGCAGGAAGTACGCAATCCCCGTGAGAAGCGCGTGGAGCGGCTCTGGAGGCTTTCAAAGGACGGCCGGTGGCGCTGGAAGGGAAACACGAGCAGCGACGAAATTACGGGCCACCTGTTTGGCTATCTGTTTTACTACGATCTGGTGGCCGATCCGGCCGAAAAAAAACGCGTAGCCCGACACATTTGCAAAATCGTCGACACCATCGTTAACGACGGCTTTGTGCTGCGTGACATCGACGGCGAAGCCACGGAATGGGGCGTCTGGTCGCCGGAAAAACTCAACCATGACCCCGATTGGGCGGCCGAGAGGGGAATCAATTCGCTTGAAATGCTTTCCTATTTGAAGCTGGCTTCCCACGTGAGCGGAAATCCAAAATATGAAAAAACCTACAGAGATTTAATCATTAGGCATCATTACGCGGAAAACGCCCGCCACGCCAAAACCTACGAACCTTCCTGGCGCACGCACATTGACGACGAGCTGCTGGCGTTGTCCTTTCCGGCTTTGCTCCTGTACGAAAAAGACCCAAGCCTGAAGGCCATTTACCGCGAAAGTTTGGACTGGTGGTACAAGGGTCTCAAAGCCGACCGTAGCCCCTTTTTCGATTTCGTTTACGGAGCATTGAGCGGCACCAATCCCCAGCCGGGAATTTCCGTAGCGGCTTTGCGAGATGCTTCGCTGGATCTGGTGCGGTGGCGCATCGACAATTCTCACCGCGAAGATTTGCACTTGGTGCGAAAGCCAGAACTGGAATCCATCCAAACGGATCGCCTGCTACCCCTGAGTGAACGAGGCGTGATGCGCTGGGACAAAAATCCCTGGGCAGCCGTGCAGGGCGACGGCGGATGGACGGAGAGCAGTGGGGTCTGGTGGTTGCTCCCGTACTGGATGGGACGGTACTACAAATTCATTTCGGAGTAGGAACGGTGGAGGAAAAGAAAATCATTCGGAAAAAATTGCGGTTGAAGAAGAAACGTTCACCCTGGAAGTGGATCCTCGGGGTTTTGCTGTTAGTTGTACTGGCTGCTTACCTTCTCTGGCTGTACCCTTTTTGGGGAATGCCCTTTAATGGGCAGCGCCACGGGAACCCCCCGCTCACACCGCCCTGGGCGCTGGAGTGCTGGCTCTGGGAAGATGACGTCAACACGGCCGCGCGCGTTGACGAACTTCTTGCAGGCTACAAAAAGTACGACATCCCCGTGCGGACCATTGTGATTGATAGTCCCTGGAGCACCCGCTACAACGATTTCCAGGTGGACACCACGCGGTACCCCAATCCCCAAAAATGGTTTGCTGATTTGCAGAACCGGGGCTACCGGGTGGTGCTCTGGATGACCTGCATGGTAAACAGTTACAACAAGGACACGGCCATCAAGAATTCGCAGAATTGGTACAATCTGGCGCGGCAGAGAGGGTACCTGGCCGGGGACGGATTTCAAATCAATTGGTGGAAGGGGAAAGGTGGTTTTGTGGATTACACCAATCCGATTGCCCGGAAATGGTGGCACGGCCTCCAGCAGCAAGTGTTTGCTTTCGGCATCGATGGCTGGAAATTGGACGGAACGGCCACGTACTTTGCATCGAAGATAGGTCCCGTTCCCGTGCCGTACCAGGAAACTTCCCGGGGGTTGCTAACCACGCGCCAGTACATGGATAGGTACTACCGGGAGGAATACCGCTTTGGGCTTACGCAGAATTCCGAATTCGTCACCCTTTCTCGTGCCGTGAACACCCGCTGGGCACACCCGGAGGGTTTTGCCCCGATCGACGCCTCGCCGGTGAACTGGGTGGGCGATCAGGAGCACAAATGGCGCACGCCGCACACAGGCCAGATATCTTCCAACAATTCAGACGAAACAGATGGTGGCGGAAATGGTATTGAAGATGCGTTGCGCGACATTTTGAGCAGCGCCAAACTGGGCTACAGCGTGATCGGTTCCGATGTGGGCGGCTACAGCGGCCATTTAATTCCACCGCGACTTTACATCCGCTGGGCGCAATTTTCAACCTTTTGTGGCCTGTTTCTGAACGGCGGCCACGGCGAGCGTGCCTTGTGGAAAAGGAGTCCGCAGGAGCTGGAAATCATTCGGAAATTTTCCTGGCTTCACACGGAGCTGGTGCCGTACATGTACCACTACGTGGTGACGGCTCACGAAGGCGGCCGGGTGCTTCAGCGCCCGGTGAAGGGAAAATACGAGTACCTTTTCGGCGATGCCTTTCTGATAGCCCCAATTTACCAGGATTCCCTGGTGCGGCAGGTAACCTTTCCCCACGGCCGGTGGCGCTACTTCTTTGACGATTCACGGATTTTTGAGGGCGGGAAAACCGTTTCGTTTCGCTGTCCTTTAGAGGAATTCCCTGTTTTTGTGAGGGAAGGAGCGATTGTCCCGCTCAATGTGACGCGGTCTTACACAGGGCTTGGTGACAGTACCTCGCCCGGGCACCTCACGTTTCTGATTTACCCGGGCGGGAAGAGTCGTTTTAGCGTGGTGCACCCGGATGGCAGCGGCCGGACGACGGTTGCAGTTCAAAATAAAAAAGAAGTGCTTCTAATTGATTTTACAGGTGTGCACAAGCCTCACATTTTACGCATTTTTTCGGAAGCAAAGCCAAAAGAGATTTGGTTGGATGAGAACAGGCTGACCGAGGGAAAAGAGTGGCAATTTATAAAGGCGGAAAGAAAAATCGTCATTCGAACAAATGTGTACGGGAAAGGGGCGTACAGAATTTTGAAATAAAAAAGGCCGCGAACGATTATTCAAATTTGCAAGCGTTTTTGGAAATCGGATTACGAAGTTTTGGGGTTTTGACTCAAATGGCCAAAATACAACAGCCCAGGGCAGCGCCCTGGGGCAAAAGACCATCTGAGGAAAAATAACAAGCCTTGAATGAGCGCTATATTTTTTGGGTAAATTGGCAGGAGTTCGTCAATTTTATTTCGCCCTTTCAGGGCTCTGATTCCGAGGCAAGATTTTTTCCCTGGGGCGTTGCCCCAGGCTGGTCAATAAAACCCCTTTGGGGTTTTGAGGCTACTAAAATGTGAGACGAATTGGCCAAAAATTGAAATTATTCGGATTTTTCGCTTTTTGGATTGAAAAATGATTC
>CAZMRE010000177.1:0-4661 GCA_964568545.1 uncultured Deferribacteres bacterium
CCCTCTTTTCGCCAATTCCCCTAAGAAAGCGAATCGAGGTTTTAAGAGGCTTCTTTTCTACCATTCATAGCGAACCGTGTAGGTTATTTTTGACACATTGTGTGCACCAACCTTGATGCGAAAAATAATGGTTCGTGCATCTTTTTTCTCAAATTTCTGACTCGATTTTAAAATTGTCCACTGGCTTCTTGGCGCCAGGTAGTTCAAATGTTCAATCGCTTCCACTGTTACCGGCTGATCCTTAAAATTTCGAATATCCAGAAGATAGCTCTCTTCCCTTTTTCGCTTAGCGATTTTTTTAACGCCCGTTTGCGTGCGCTTGCCACGGATATCAAAGGCATTTCCCACTTCCAGCGTCACTGTTTCATTTTTTGGTGTGTGGTTAATTCGATCCTCACCGAGAAAGATGGAACTCTGCGGACTGTCTTTTTGATAAATACGAAATTTACCGGCAGGCAACGGTTGACCAATTCCCTCTGTTTGAGTGTTGCGAAAACGCAAAAAAACCTTGACGACTTTTCCCCAGCGCTCTCCGTCAAATTTGTAAATCTTCTGAAATTTTACCTGTTTTGAGCCGAAAAGCGGAATTTGTTTGGTCTCATTTTGTTTGAGGGTTGTCTCCCCCTTCAGGTTGTACAGGTGATATTCGAATGCCGCCCGTTCAGCAAAACGCGGCATCGCTGCTTCTACTGTTGCTTTTGTCAGCCGATTTTTGTAAGACATTGGCGCTGCGCGGGACACCCGATGCGGCTGTCCTGCCACTAATTTTAATACCGCACGGTTGAATGTGGCCCCGGAGTGATTTTCAAGGCTCACCCAGCCCGACACATCGAGACGATCTTCTTTCTGCGAAAGCACACCGACGTATTCCGCGTGCCAGTTCATCCCGGACGTCAGATACTCCACCTGCATCCACTGTTTTTTCGCAACCGGTTTTTGAAGCGTCCAGATTAGTGTGGGACGGGTGATGAGCCCCTCGGGAAGTTCGCGAAATTCGTACTGAACAATTTCGTCATTCCGAACCGAAACAATCGATTTGTCCGGAGTTTCCAGCACAATCGATTCCCCCGCGCTCAGCAGTCTGCCCGAAAGCACCGACTGGTCTTTCAATTTCAATTGAACGCTTTGATCGATGTATTTCCGAAATAATTTTTGAACATTCACCAAATCGTATTCAAAATTCTGCTCCAGGATGGTATTTTGGTAGCCGTCAAGCCAGTGCAAATGCACCGATGTTGGATCGATTTGCACGGGGACATTTTCCCACCGAACAAGCGCATTCGTACCGGTTGGCAGAACCGGCCGTGTTTCTTCCACCAGCGCCAAATTGGTATTGTAAACCGTGACCGAAACACTTTTCTTCCCCACATTCGTCAGGCCCGCAACGGGCGCCATCAAAAAAAGAAAAACAATAAGAATGGCTATTTTTTTCATGATATTCGATCCTTATTTCCAAACATCTGCGGAAAAGATGTTTGCATCGCTCAAGGTTTTTTGCCACAAAGACTCTAAATCACTAAGATTTTTAATATTATGACGACCAACGAATCAAGCATCTGTTTGCTTCGAGTCTTTTTCCATTTGAATGCAAATTCAAATATTTTTTGCTTATCACGCCTTGGTGCCTTCGTGGTTAATGAATGATTCGAATTAAACGACACCGCATCCGCCAAAGGCAAATTAGTCCTCCAAACCAACTAAATTTTTTTGCACTTTTTCCAGATCACTTTCGTACGCCTGTTTTTTGGCCCCTTCCTTCCGAACAATTTCCTCAGGCGCGCGCTTGATAAAATTTTCGTTGGCTAATTTCTTGTTGACCTGCTGAATGAGATTTTCCAGCCGCGTAATTTCCTTGGTGAGCCGCTCCCGTTCTTTTTCAAGATCGATAAGGCCACCCAGGGGAACGAAAAGTTCGGCTCCTTGTACAACGGCTGAAGCGGCCTGCCTGGGTTTGTCCTGCAAGTGCTGGTGAATCGTGATGGTTTCCACACCTCCCAAATGGATTACGTACGCCTGATTCCGTTCCAGCGCGCCCTGCTGAGAATGATTGAGACCCGAAAGAATGACCTCCGCTTTTCGGTTGGGCGGCACGTTCATTTCACTCCGAACATTTCGCACAGCGCTAATGAGTTCCTGAAGAAACAGCATTTCCGCCTCTGCTTCCGGGGATTGGAGCGCTTTCACCGCTTCGGGCCACGGAGCAATTGCAATGCTTTCGGCTTCATTCTCGGTACGCACTGCCTGCCAGATTTCCTCCGAGATAAACGGCATCACCGGGTGCAGCAGTTTCATTGAATTTTTTAAAAGCCACAAACTGAGATTGAGCGTCCATTTTCTGGCATCGACGTTCTCTTTTTGATAGAGACGAGGCTTAATCAACTCCAGGTACCAGTCACAGAAATCATGCCAGAAAAAATTGTAGAAGGTTGTCAGCGCTTCGTTAAATTTGTAAGATTCCAGAGCCTTTGTGACGGATTCCACTGCCCGCTGCATCCGACTGACGATCCAGCGATCGCTGAGCTCAGCCGCCCGGGAATCCCAGTTTTTGGCCGGATCAAAATCGGGCTCGATGAGAGTTTCGTCCGTATTCATCATAATAAAGCGGAAAGCATTCCAGATTTTATTGGAAAAATTCCGCCCCATCTCGAACTTGCTTTCGGAGAGATTAACGTCCTGCCCTTCGGACGTCAGCATAATCAGGGAAAATCGGACGGCATCGGCGCTGTACTTCTCCACCATTTTGAGGGGATCGATCCCGTTGCCCAGCGACTTGCTCATTTTGCGGCCTTTTTCATCCCGAATAATGCCGTGAATGTACACATCGCTAAAGGGCTTTTCTCCCATAAATTCCAGTCCGGCCATAATCATGCGCGCCACCCAGAAAAAGATAATGTCCTGCGCCGTCACCAATGCGCTGGTCGGATAAAAATAGTCCAGGTCTTCCGTTTTTTTCGGCCAGCCCAGGGTGGCAAACGGCCAGAGCCAGGACGAAAACCAGGTGTCCAGCACATCTTCATCCTGCCGAATATGCGTGCTGCCGCATTTCTCGCAGGTGTCCGGCTTCTCCCGTTTGACCATCATGTGGCCGCAGTCCTCGCAGTAAAAAACCGGAATGCGATGCCCCCACCAGAGCTGCCGCGAAATACACCAGTCGCGGATGTTGGTCATCCAATTTTCGTAAACTTTTGTCCATTTTTCGGGAACAAAGCGGATGTCACCTTCCTGCACGGCTGCGAGCGCTTTCTCGGCCAGGGGCTTGATTTTGACAAACCACTGTTCGGAAAAATACGGCTCAACCACCGTGTTGCAGCGCTGGCAGTGACCCACCGCGTGCTGATGCGGCTCCACCTTTTCCAAAAGACCCTGCCTTTCAAGTTCCTGAACCAGGGCTTTTCGGCAATCAAACCGATCCATTCCCTGGTAGGGGCCGGCGTTTTCATTCATTTTGCCTTCCGTGTCCATGATCACAATGGAAGGCAATTTGTGCCGGACGCCAATCTCAAAATCATTGGGATCGTGAGCCGGGGTTACCTTTACGGCGCCCGTTCCAAATTCCGGATCCACATGCTCGTCTGCAATCACCGGAATTTCCCGATTCAAAATGGGCAGAATGACCGTTTTCCCAAGGAATTCTTTGTAGCGCGGGTCTTCCGGGTGCACGGCAACCGCCGTATCTCCCAACATGGTTTCCGGCCGGGTAGTCGCCACGGTCACGAATCGATCGGAATCCTTCACTGGGTAGCGGATGTACCAGAGATGTCCCTGCTCGTCCTTGTGAACCACCTCTTCATCGGACAACGCCGTGTGGCATCGGGGACACCAGTTAATAATGTATTTTCCGCGATAGATGAGCCCTTTTTCGTACAGCCGAACAAACACCTCCCGTACGGCCCGCGTGTAGGGTTCATCCATCGTAAAGCGTGTGCGCGACCAATCACAGGAGGCGCCCAGTTTTTTCAATTGATTAATAATCAAGCCGCCATATTTTTCTCGCCACTGCCAAACCCGTTTTACAAACTCCTCCCGACCCAGGTCGTGGCGTGTGAGACCCTCTTCTTGCAGGAGCCGCCGTTCCACCACATTTTGTGTGGCAATTCCGGCATGATCAGTTCCCGGCAGCCAGAGGGTTTCAAACCCCTTCATTCGGTGAAAGCGGATGAGAATATCCTGCAAGGCGTTATTGTAAGCATGCCCCATGTGCAAAATATCGGTGACGTTCGGCGGCGGGATCACAATGGTGTAAGGTATTTTTTCGGAATTCGGTTCAGCGTGGAAAAAGCCTTTTTTCTGCCAAAAGTCGTACAGGCGATCTTCAACTGTCTTCGGATTGTAAATCTTTGGAATCTCAGGCTGCATTCAGTTTCCTTAATCTCAAAATGTAAATGAATTCTTCGGGTCTTTGAGTCTTCGTGGCCAATATTTTCAGTTTAATAAATTAGAAAATCAAACTAAATATAAAAAAAAACCTCTTAAGAATCAACCAATTATTTACCACTCGGGATTTCTCAGAATTTGCTTGATTTCATTCAAAAACCCGGTGAGGCGGTTCACCAGAGGATCAAGCTCGCTGCCTAAATCCGGCGAAACGACTCCGTAGCGCTTTAATTTATCCGCCTTTTTATCCGCTACAATGGACCAAAAATAGCTGGTGCTGCCATTCA
>CAZMRE010000178.1:0-4616 GCA_964568545.1 uncultured Deferribacteres bacterium
AACCTGCACGCGGCGCACCCAGTTTGAATTGAGGCCATCCGATGCCTTGCGATGCTCCCTGAGCGGAGACCCCGCCCGCGAGAAAAACCGTCCATACAGGATAAAACAGAACCGGCCGTAGGAGAAAAATATAATCAAATGGTTTTGCTAAGGATTTCATCCAATCCCCCTCAAACCAAGGGAAAATTCGATTAATCAGAACATGCGACATAATAAAATCCAAGGGGGTTTTAACCCCAGTTTATTCCATCAAACTCGCAACGGCAGAGGCCTAAATCTCAATGGTTTTGAGTGATTCGTCAATCGACAGTTTACTCCCGTCTTCCTCCAGCGCAATAGGATAATTCCCGCTGAAACAGGCCGTACAATAGCCTTTGTCGCCATTTGGAACGGATGCCAGCAGCCCCTCCAGCGAAAGATATTCCAGGCTGTCGACCTCCAGATACTCCCGAATATCTTCAAGAGAATGATGGGAGGCAATCACCTCTTCCTGCGTCGGAAAGTCCATTCCATAAAAACAAGGGTATTTAATGGGCGGTGAGGCCACGCGAATATGAATTTCTCTGGCCCCCGCCCTGCGAATCATTTTGACCAGATTTTTCAGTGTGGTTCCGCGAACAATCGAATCCTCTACAATCACAACCCGCCTGTCTTTGAGTACGCCACCCACGGGATTATACTTAATACGCACATTAATATTGCGCAGTGCCTGAGTGGGCTGGATAAAGGTTCTTCCAATGTAGTGGTTTCGGATCAGGCCGATTTCAAATTTAATGCCGGTGCGCCGCGAATAACCGATTGCCGCCGTATTACTGGAATCTGGAACACTGATCACAATGTCTGCATCCACCGGGTGCTCCATGGCCAAATTTTTTCCCATTTTCCGACGGGCCTTGTCCACATATTCTCCAAAAATACGGCTGTCGGGTCTGGAAAAATACACAAATTCAAAAATACAGTGCGCCGGTCTAATTTTTGGGGCAATCCGATAGGACTGCATGCCATTTTCGTCGATGATGAGCAATTCCCCCGGCGCCACGTCCCGGATGTACTCGGCACCGATTAAATCCATTACACAGGACTCTGAAGCAGCAATGTAAACATTCCTCATTTTCCCGAGTGCCAGCGGCCGAATGCCGTAGGGATCGCGCGCCACAATCAATTTTTCTCGTGTCAAAAAAACAAGTGAAAACGCCCCCCGCACGCGCTGAAGGGCTTCGATGAGCCGCTCAGTCAGGGTTTCCTTCTGCGAACGCGCCGTAAGATGCAAAATAACCTCACTGTCCATTGTGGTCTGAAAGATAGACCCCTGAGCTTCCAACTCTTTGCGAAGGACCTTGTAATTAATCAGATTGCCGTTGTGGGCAATCGCCAGTGGCCCATCCTTACAATTTACCAACAAGGGCTGACTATTCAATAATTGACTGGAACCTGTTGTTGAATAGCGATTATGCCCAATGGCAATGTGGCCCTTTAGCTTTTTAAGAACCGAGTGATCCGGAAACACGTCCGCCACCAGCCCCATTCCCACATGCCGAAAGACATTCTCTCCGTTTGAGGAGACAATTCCAGCGCTCTCCTGCCCCCGATGCTGGAGCGCGTATAATCCCATGTAGGCCAGTTCCGATGCTGCCGGGGATCCGTACACGCCCACAATGCCGCAGTACTCCTTCGGGGCATCCCAATCGATTTTACAACGATGCATAAAAATTCAACCTAAAAAATAATGAAAAAATGGTTCCTGACCTTTGCTTTATTCCCGATCGCTACTGCCATCGAATGCTTTCCGTGTAGAAAATCAGGCCAAAGGCCATCCCCAAAAGGTCTGCCGTGAGATCCTTCCAACTGGCACAACCTGCGCGAAAATACTTGTCATGTAGTTCCTTGCCAAAGCCCAAAGAAATGGAAAAACCTGCCCCAAACAAAATCGCTTCCTTTTTAGACTGGTTCAGATAGTACCGCATAGTCAAATAGCCGAATGCCGCCGTAAAGGCACTGCCCACGAAATGGCGGTACTTGTCATTGGCAATCCATTTATCTCCCGAACATCCCGGCAAAAAATCCCGCGGGAACGCTCTCAAAAATGGCGTGCTCGTTACGGCTGGTTTTCCCAATTGCGCCTGGCCTCTCGAAGGTACAAGAATCAAAAAAATAACCAGCAAAAAAAGACTCCTGCGTGTGGCCATCCTCATGTTGGCATTCCCCCCGGGTGATTTTCCAAAAATTGAAATCGGCACTCCGCTTTTGGGTTGATATTTAACACGATTCTGAAAGCCCCACGGTTTTTAAAAAATGAGTCTGTTCCAAAAAGATTTTACCCACCAATTTCGCGAATTTCCACCATTTGATTTTATTAGGGTTAACGGGATTGAAATTCGTGCAATTTGCGCAACTAGCGGTTTTTGGAATACACTCACAAATTATTTTTAAATATAATGAATTTCTTAGCATTTTACAAATCAAAAATGTAACTGCAGAAAAACTTAAATGCGAGACAAAACAAAGGTCAGGAAGATTCTGTTCAAGTTAAAGCGCCGTTAGGCGAGAAATGCTTGTAGAATAAATGATCTATCCTTTTAATGTTGGTTTACCAAGCGGCCAAGTGTCAATCACTTCAGATGAACCTGAAACGAAATGCCAACCGGAGGTACCTCGCGCGGTCCGGAAAAAGAAAGGTTCGGACTCACGTCAAAATTAGAAAGCTGAGCATCGATGTAGGCATCTGTCACACTCATGAAAATGGTAAAAAGAAGCCACCAATTGGAAAGATTTCGATTATTTTCATAAAACGCCCGATCGTAGTCATTAGCCGCTGACTGTGCTTTTTGATTCCAATAAATCGCATTCGCAATGAGTCCCGTTTCCGCTGTAAAAACCAGAACGGATTTTGCTTTTTTCCCGTTGTACCATTGCCCCCAACCGGGAAAAAGAAGAGCCCGCCAGAAGGCACCCTTGGGAGAGCGAGGCAAAGGTTTCTTCTTTGCCGTATCTGCCAGCGTCTGTGAGTTCCCACTCACCAAAGAATTCCGGTCAAACCGATTTTGAGCCTTAAGCGGGTCAACGACGCTCAACAGCGTAACGCCAACCAGTATTCCCACAAAAAGGCACTTATTCACCGAGATTTCCTCCGATAACGGAAAGTGCCTTCGGGAAAATTTTTACGCGGAATTCCTGACGATCCATCTCCACAATTTCGCCATCCACATGCCCACCCACCGGCTCTACCGATTTCACAACGAGTTCCTTTGCCTGAAGCATTTCGACCTGCTTAATTTTCACATGTCCTCCCCAGAAAACCTTCGGCAGATGCCAAAAAATTTGCGGCTTGCTCAAATCATGAATCACGCAAATATCGAAAATTCCGTCGTCATTTTGAGCATTCGGCGTGAGCAAGAAACCCCCTCCCAACGAGACGCCATTCCCTACAGTCAGCATGAAAATTCGATCCTCGATCTCGTGATCCCCATCCATTAGAATGCTCAAGCTAGGACTGGAATAGAAAAAAATACTTTTCAAAACCGAATAGAGATAAATTAAAATCCCCCGCAGGCGGGTCACTTTCGAACTTTCCAGCACAACAAGGGCATCAAATCCTACGCCAAATCCATTCGGGAAATAGCGGTCATTGACCCAGCCAATGTCAATCCTTTTTTGCTGATTTTTCGCCAGTACATCAATTGCCTCACGCCAGTTAAATGGGATGCCCATGGCCCGCGCAAAATCATTTCCTGAGCCCGTGGGAATCAGTCCCATTGGCCGCGGATTTTTCATCAAGCCATTGGCAACCTCATTGGCCGTGCCATCTCCCCCGGCAGCCACAATTACATCAAATTCAGCGGGAGCCTCCCGCGCCAATTTTTCGGCATGTCCCTGGCCCTTCGTTTCCACAATAAAATAATTGATGTTTTTCCGGAGTAGAGTCTCCTCAATTTTAGGCCGTAGTTTTGCCCCTTTACCACGCCCCGCATTGGGATTGAGAATAATGTAATAACGTCTTTTTTCTGGCGGTTTTTTCATTCTTACGCAACTGCCACGCATTCAACTTCAATTTTGACATCTTTGGGTAATCGTGCCACCTCAACAGCCGATCGCGCCGGAGGATTCTGAGGAAAGTATTCGGCATAAATTTCATTCATGGCCGCAAAATCATTCATATCTAACAAAAAAACAGTTGTTTTGACCACATTGCCCAATCCGGCGCCAGCGGCTTTTAACACAGCTTTTACATTTTCAAGAACCTGCCGCGTTTGGGCCTGAATATCGCCTGGAATCAATTGCCCTGTTTTTGGATTGATCGGAATTTGCCCGGCCGTAAAAATGAGCTTCCCATCCGCCACAACACCCTGACTGTAGGAGCCGATGGCTGCCGGGGCTTTATCGGTTGAAATAATCTTCCTGTTCATGAGCATTCCCTCCTAATCTTGGTATCTAAACCAAAATAAATGAAAACTGGAACCTTAGTCTTTCTATTTGCAAATATTTTGATGTATTCCAAAAGGCTGATTCTGTTTGTGTAGAAATGAAGGACATATTTTAAAATCCAAAACACAAAATCCGAAATCCGAAACAAATTCAAATACGAGAAATTCAAAACAAAACAAGCCATTCATTTCATT
>CAZMRE010000179.1:0-4613 GCA_964568545.1 uncultured Deferribacteres bacterium
GAAGATTTGCCTGAAGATGTGGTTCAAACAGCCAAGCGATTCCTTTTTGATGCAATGGGATGTGCCTTTGGCGGTTACAAAGTGGAAGATGCTGAAATCATGCTTCAGGTAGTGGAGGAGATGGGCGGAAATCCGGAGGCAACTGTCATTGGTTCCGGGCATCGTACATCTGCGGTCAATGCGAGTTTGGTGAATAGTCTGATGGTTCGTGCCATGGATTATAACGATATTTACTGGAAGCAGGATCCCAGCCATCCCAGTGATCTTATTCCGGCGGTTCTGGCAGCGGCGGAGAAAAACGGGAAATCTGGTAAAGATATTCTTGTGGGAATTGTTCTGGCTTACGAATTCGAGATGCGTCTGTGCGAATTTGCTATCCCGGGGATTCGGGAACGCAAATGGCACCACGCCACATTGACCCAATTTGCTTCCCCGATTGCTGCCGGGAAAATGCTGGATTTGACAGGTGAGCAAATGGCTTATGCGATTGGCATCTCTGGAAGTCACAATTTTACACCAGGCGCCGTGACGGCCGGAAAGCTCACCATGATGAAAAATACGGTTGATCCCATGGCGGTGCAAAGCGGGGTTTTTGCGGCGCAATTGGCAAAAAAAGGCTATCATGGCCCGGAAGCCATTTTTGAGGGGAAAGAAGGGTTTGTTGACACTTTTGGCGGTGAGTTCGATCTGGATATATTGACCAAAGGACTGGGCGAATCATACAGAATTATGGAATGTTCAATGAAGGCTTTTCCGACGGAAGCGCTAACCCATTCTCCAATTACGGCCACACTGGATTTGGTTCACGAAGAAAAAATTACTCCGGAACAGGTGAAAAAAGTCGTGGTTCACACCATTGAACGCGCCAAAGATATTTTGGCAGATCCGTCGAAATACAAGCCGACAACCAAAGAAACAGCCGACCACAGCTTGCCTTATGTGGTTGCGGCGGCTATTGTTGATGGCAAAATCACACCTGAGCAGTTTTCGCCGGACAAATTGAAGGACAAAAGAATCTGGGCGCTGCTCCCTAAAATTAATGTCGTGGCGGATCCCAAATTGGAAGCCGTGTTCCCTGAATTAAAGGCGGCTCTCATCGAAATTGAAACAATGGATGGAAAAATCCACCGAAAACGTGTGGATTATCCCAAGGGAGATTACCGTTCGCCGATGAGTGAAGAGGATTTGTTGATCAAATTCAATAGCCTGGCAAATCCAATATTTTCCTCGCACAAACAAAAAGTCATCGAAGATGCTGTCTGGCATTTAGAGGAAATTGCTCGGGCGTCGGAATTTATGGAATTGATGGTGTCAGATAAAGAATAAATGGAAATTTTAGCAACTGTGAGGAAGGTGCCATGAATCGGGAAGAAGCATTCAAACTTTTGAAGGAGTATACAAAAAACGAAAGTCTCATCAAACATGCTCTGGCTGTTGAGGCGGCCATGCGGGCGTACGCCCGAAAATTTGGGGAGGATGAGGAGCTGTGGGGCATTACGGGACTCTTGCATGACTTTGATTACGAAAAATATCCGACCATGCAAGAACACGCCCTGAGGGGATCTGAGATTCTTCAAGAAATGGGCTATCCTGAAGAGGTGACGCACGCTATTCTGGCCCACAATGATTACCACAATGTCCCGCGTGAGAGTCAATTGGACAAAACACTTTACGCGGTGGATGAACTCTGCGGATTTATTACGGCTGTTACACTGGTTCATCCGAGCAAAAAACTGGATGAAGTGAAAGTGAAATCCGTAAAGAAAAAATTCAAGGACAAGTCTTTTGCACGTCAGGTCAATCGCGATGAAATCCGCAGGGGGGCAGAAGAACTTGGAGTTGATTTGGATGAACACATAGCCTTTGTCATTGAAGCGATGAAAACCGTTTCAGATCAACTGGGTTTGTAGATTATCCACAGATTGCAGCCATATTTGCAGTCACGAAGTCACCAAGATTCCAAGGAATTAAAAAATCACAAATTAAGGTGTTTTCGTTCAAACGCCATATGCTATTCGTGTCTTTGAGTTTTTGTGGCGAAAAATAGGTCAGGTAAAAAAATCACCAAAAATTGAAAAAGGAGAATTTTTAAATGTTGGCGGAGTCGTCTTCCCCAAAGCCTGTTTTGCACATGATTGGAAACGCTCATCTTGATCTGGCCTGGCTCTGGAGATGGGAAGAAGCACGTGAAGAAATGATTAACACCAGTCGGACCGTTCTGCAATTAATGAAAGACTATCCGGAGTTTGTTTACACCTGTAGTCAGGCAGCCGCCTATCAGTGGGTAGAAGAGTCTGATCCGTCTCTTTTTGCTCAAATTCAGGAGAAAATTAAGGAAGGACGCTGGAAGATTGTCGGGGGTTGGTGGGTTCAACCGGATGTGAACATTCCTTGTGGTGAATCGCTCATTCGTCAGGCCCTTTATGGAAAGCTCTATTTTCAGGAAAAATTTGGTGTGGATGTCCACACCGGGTACAATGTGGATTCCTTTGGTCACGCATTTCAATTGCCGCAAATTCTGAAGCACACAGGTATCGAAAATTACGTGTTTTTTCGTCCGAAGCCAAAAGAAAAGGTCTTGCCAGGAACGCTTTTTTGGTGGAAGTCACCGGATGGCTCACGCGTGTTGACGGCCAGACCGCGCTTTCATTATAATTCCTCCAGAAAAGAAATTGATTCGCGGATTGCCATTATGTCCGGAAGAATGAATCCGGACGTGGGCGATGATATGCTTTTCTACGGTGTGGGAGATCACGGAGGCGGCCCCACACGCAAAAATCTGGATTCCATTCGACGAATGCAGAAAACGCAAGAAGCCATTGAAATTGTTTTTAGTGATCCGGAAACCTTTTTTGAGACAATTCATTCCAAAGCCGATTCGCTGAAATCGGTGGAAGATGAATTGCAGCATCATTCCACGGGTTGCTACACCGTTCATTCGGATATCAAGCGATGGAATCGTATTCTGGAATTTCAGTTGCTTTTTGCGGAAAAAATGGCAGTGCTTGCAGATGTGAAGGCGGATGTTCCGTATCCCCTGCACAAATTGAGAGAGGCCTGGCAGACGGTACTGTTTCACCAATTTCACGATATTCTCGCCGGAACATCGATTCCAGAGGTCTACGATGATTCCGAAGAGGCGTTGACACAAACCCTGTTGGACTTAGCGCAGGTGATTCAAGCATCAGTGGATGCGCTGAATGTAACAGCCGGACAATCAACGGAAAGTCATCTTTTGATCGTGAATCCTGTGGCCTGGCAAAGAAAAGATGTAGCCACGGCACAAGTCTATTTGCCTGGAATGGTTTCTTCCATTGAAATCAAAGATGCCGGAGGCAAGGAAATTCCATTTCAGATTCAACACATGATTCATTCGGAAGAGGGAACGAGTATCGACCTGGCAATTGAAGATGAATTTCCAGCCCTGGGACAGAAAAGCTACGCATTGATTCCAAATGAAAACCAATGGCATCCGGAAAACGAAAAGCCGGTTTCTGAAATCGAAACGGATTTTTACACGGTTACGTTTGATGAAAAGACCGGGCTCATCCAACAAATTTATGACAAAGAGTATGATGTAAACGTTCTGTCCCGCCCGGGGAATCGGCTGATTGTCATTCATGATCCTTGGGATACGTGGGGTCACGATGTGATTGAATATCGAGACGAAATTGGCAATTTTCATCCAACGGGGCCGGTCATTTTGGAAGAGAATGGCCTTATTTACGCAAAGCTTCGGCTGGACAGCGCCTTTGGAAATTCTTTTGCCCACCAGACGATTTTTCTCTACAAACATCTACGTCGCATCGATTTTGAATTAGCCATTGATTGGCAGGAGCAATTCAAAATGCTCAAGCTTTCCTTTCCTATTCGTTTGACAGAGAAAGAGTTAGAAGGAACATTTGAAGTGCCCTTTGGGACGATTCAACGACCTTTGTTGGGTACGGAGGAACCTTTACAGCGCTGGATGGATGTGTCCGGGGTGTACCAAAATGAAAATGAAGAAGAAATTCCTTACGGTGTTTCACTTTTGAATGATTCTAAATACGGCGGAGACATTTTGAACAGCGAAATGCGCCTGACCATTCTAAGAAGCCCCATTTTTGCCAAACATTCTCATGGCATTCCCGATGATTTGTCGGGCCTGGATTTTATTGATCAGGGCGAACAAACCATTCGCTACTCGCTTGTGCCACATTACGGAGGTTGGGAAGATGCACATAGTCCCCGGGTAGCCTTCGCCTTTAATAATCCGCTGCACACGATAAATGGATTAAATAAAGGATTTGCAGCCGATGCCTCCCATTTGAACGTTTCGCCGGAAAATGTGGTGCTTACAACTTTCAAGAAATCGGAAGATGGCCGCGGGTGGATTTTGCGATTTTACGAAAGCGAGGGGAAAGAAGCGACGGTAACGGTGGAAATTGGCGTCTTTAGGATTTCATTTGAGATATTCATTCGTCCTTACCAGATAAAATCCGTGCGAATTGAAAAAAATGGGTCAGACTATTCTGCATTTGAATGTGACGGGCTGGAAAAGAAAATAGGCGGTAAAACAGCGATTGTTGTAAAGCAATTGAATAGAGTTTTGCAATGAGGGTAAAGCGGAATAG
>CAZMRE010000180.1:0-4597 GCA_964568545.1 uncultured Deferribacteres bacterium
ACTCACCTATGCCATGATGTGTTTCTACTTCTTAAAAAAGGTGAGAAAGAAAACCGGCAGCACAAACAACAGTAAAAAGGCCGACATCGAAAATCCACCGATCACGGCAATAGCGAGAGGCTGCTGCATTTGAGCGCCGGCACCAATGCCAATAGCCAGCGGAAGCAGAGCCAACACGGCAGCAAGGGTTGTCATAATAATCGGTCGCATGCGCACCTGTCCCGCCTCAATAATAGCGTCCTCTAAAGGCTTTCCTTCTTCCCGAAACAGTTGAATATAATGAATCAGGAAAATGGCATTCTCAGCCACAATTCCGATGATCATAATCATGCCCATCATGGACGAAATATTCAGTGCCACTTGGGTCAGACGAAGCAATAAAAACACACCGAAAAGCGACAGCATATCCACCATAAAGATAATAATCGGCACTTTAAAGGATTCAAATTCAATAAGTTGAACAGTAAAAACGAGCAGAACAGCCATGATTAGCACGATAAGCAATCCCTTGAATGATTTTTGCTGTTCCTCATAAAGCCCTCCGAATTGAATAAAGACGTTGGGAGGCAAGTGAATATCCCTGTGCAATTTGGCCTGAATCTCTCTTAGCGTGCTTCCCATGTCCCGTCCACTGATGCGCGCCGTCACCGCAATCATTTGCTTCAGATTTTCCCGCGTTAATTCTGGCTGTCCCTCGGATATTTTCAGGTCAGCAATGGATGCCAGTGATACGTAGTCCCCGTTTCCGGAATGAATGCGAAGCCGTTTAATTTTACCCAAATCGCGGCGATCCATCAGAGGATACCGAACCCGGATGCCTGTCATGTATTGTTTGGCTTGAATTTCTGAAGCAACCGTGCCGTTTATGGCTGCGTGGACTTCCTTCTGGACATCATTGGCCGTAAGCCCGAACAGTCCCGCACGAAGATTATCCACCTTAATCAAGATGGAAGAGCCTGCAATGGTAACGCCATTATAAATATCCACTACACCGCGAACCGTTTGAATTTCCTTAACAATTCTTTTTGATATTTTGTGGATCTGGTTGTAATCATCCCCAAATATTTTAATTTCAATTGGCTGAGGAACCGCCGTAAGATCGCCAATGAGGTCTCCCATGAGTTGCGCAAATTCCACCTCAACACCCGGAACATTTAGCAGAACCTTTTTTCGCACGTCATCGATCACCTGCTGGATATTTCGTTTGCGTTTTTTCTTGAGGCGTACCAGGAAATCGCCCATATTGGCTTCTGTCAGACCCCCGCCCAACTGAAGGCCCGTGCGCCGGGAATAACTCACCACTTCTGGAATAGTCGCCAGAATCCGTTCAATTTGCATCACAACCCGATTGGTTTCATCAAGAGAGGTCCCTGGAGGCGTTCGGTAATCCAAAATGAATGTTCCTTCGTCCATTGCAGGCAGGAAACCGCTCGGAAGCCCCTTGTACAGAAGATAGCTGAAAAAAATGAGCAACATTCCAAAGATATAAACGAGTATTTTCCGTTTAAATAAAAATCGAATGGCCACCTTGTAATAGCGATGCAAATGCTCAAACAGCCAACCGGACTTTTCCTGTTTCTCCGCATCCTTTTCGCTAATAAACCGATGTGATAAAATCGGGATAAAAAACATGGACAGGAGCATGGAAACAAGTAAATTTGCCGCCATCGTTAATGAAAGCGATTTAAAAAAGGCCCCGGTCACACCGGTTAAAAAAGCCAGCGGTGCAAACACGACAATGGTACTAAAAGATGACCCTAATATTGGATGTAATATTTCCTTTAAGGACGAATGTACGGCCTCATTGGGGGACTCTCGCCCCAGAGCGAGATGCCGAATAATATTTTCTACCACTACAATCGCATCGTCAATAATCAACCCGATAGCGGCCGCAATGCCTCCCAGCGTCATAATATTGAAACTCATTTTGAGGGAATACATAATTAAAATCGTGATGGCAATCGTCAATGGCACATCCAGTGAAGCAATGAGTGTAATTTTCCAATTTCGCAGAAATGCCAGAAGGATGATGATGGCTAAAATAATTCCTACGAAAATGCTGTCGCGAACATTTTTCATGCTTCCAACAATCAAATCAGATTGATCATAAAATTTGGAGAGTTTGATATCAGCCGGAATCCGACTTCTAATAGAGGCCAGTTTTTTCTTGATTTCCCCATCGATTTTCACTGTATTTCCGCCCGGTTGCTGATACACATTCAGCAGAACGGCTTCTTGCCCGTTACTGGTCACGCGCGTCCATTCGGGTCGCACGGATTTTCGAATTGTGGCTACATCATCCAAAAAAACAGGCATTTGATTGCGCATTTTGATAACCGTATGGCCAATTTGTTCTGCCGTTATGAATTGACCATCCACAAGCGTTAAAAAAAGTTTGTAATCCTGTTCGATTTTGCCAACGGATTGAATGACATTTGAATTTTGAATGGCCTGCACTAAATCCGTTAAAGACAAATGGTAGGAGCGAAGTCGTTCCGGATTAACACGGACCTCATATTCCCGTGTATGGCCGCCAAGAACCACCACCTTGGCCACGCCGTCAATACTGGTCAAAATGGGCCGAAGGGTATATTCGCCGAAATTTCGCAATTCCGTCAGGCTGCGGCGCTTTGAAATCAAACTGTACCCGATAATTGGGTACACCGTTGGGTTCATTCGACGCACAAGAAAATGAAAATTAGCGGGCAGTTCGCTTCTAACCTGCGTAATGGCATTATTGACCAGCAGCTCAGCCTTAACCATATCCACATTCCAGTGAAAATTTATGGACAGCTCCGTTGCTCCCCGGCTGGTCGTAGAACGCACCGAGACCACATCTGGAATGGAATTGACGGCTTCTTCCAATTTGCGCGTGACAGTGATCATCATTCGGCTGGCTGGCATATCGCCGGCATCGGCCGAAACCACAATTCGAGGGAAAGCAATATTCGGGAAAAGCGCAACCGGAAGACGCATGGCACTAAACACCCCCGCAAAGGATAAGCCAATGACCGCAAATAATATGGCCTTAATATGATTTCGCATGATTTTTCCGACGTCCATTCTAATCTCATTCCTTCCGGCTTTTATGCTGATTTATTTATGAAATTGGGCCACAAAGACTCCAAATTAATAAAAATACAATGGTTAGAGCCATACTGAATCCAAAATATGTTTTTAATCTTTACGAATTCTATCATTTTTTTTAGTCTCAAAACTTCGTGCCTTTGTATCTTCCTGGCTATGCATTTTTTAGAGTATACACCTACAAAATATACATTTTCATTATTATTTCTGAACGGCGACCTGCATCCCATCCTCTAACTCATAATTTCCAAGAAAAACCACCTGCTGTCCCTTTTTGACGCCGCTCAAAATTTGAATGGCACGGTCTCCTTGAATACCTGTCTTAACATAAATTTTGTGAGCCTTATCGCCTTCAATAACAAACACATATTTGCCAGAAGCATCCTTTAACACAGCAGACAAGGGAACTACCAGTGCCTGATGAGCAATCTTGACAAAAATATTAGCAACAGCAAACATGCCGGGCTGAAGAATTCCTTCGGGATTTTCCAGCGAAATCCAGATATGCACCAACTGCGTCGAGGGATCAATCTCCTTGTTCAATTTAATCACCCTGCCCCAAAATTCATTATTTGAAGACAGGTTAGGAATGGAAATCAGAGCCCGTTCTCCCCCATGAATTTTTTCAATATCCTCAATTTCAACACCAATGATAGCAATGAGTTTCTTGATACTGACAATGCGAACAATCACCTGCGTGGGATCGGCAATTTGTCCAACAGCACCACTCACACTGCTGACAATGCCGTCAATTGGCGATTTGACGTCGCTATTGGAAATGGCGTAATTCAACGAGCGCTTTTTAATTTCCAAGTCGGCTTTTGCCAATTCAAACTCTGTTTGTGCTTGCTCATACTTGACCCGTGGAATGACACCGTTCTCAAAAAGCACTTTGGCACGATCTCGATTCAGCTTGGCCTGTTGAAAGGCAATCTTAGCTTTTGTTACGGCCACGTCAATAGCCTGGTCCCTCTGAAATTGCACAATTAGTTCACCCTTATGGACCACTTCGCCAGGCTTAACCAAGATAGACAGAACCCGCATGGGTGAAATCGGAGAGATTTTAATGTCATTTTGGGGATAGGGCTGAATCACACCGTGTCCCTCTATTTTCTCTGAAATATCCATTTCCTTTACCTGCTTCACCCAAACCGGTGCTGTTGTTTGCGCAAACACGCCCCGTATTCCACAAATCAAAAGAAATCCAATGATAAGCCTTATTTTAACCATGAAAAATCCTCCGTCAACCTTCCCATAGCTCGATACAATTGAGCTTTCGCCAGATAAAAATCGTAAGTGGATACTAAATAATTAACCTGGGTTTCTGTAAGCAATTTCCGCGTATTGATGACATCCAGATTGGTAACTGTTCCAGTTTGATATCCCAATTTGGCCATTCGCACCGCTTCCCTGGCCTCTTTTTCACTTTCCCGCATGGCTTGCATTTGCTGAATTTGAATCTTGCACTCGTTAAAGCTATTGATCACCTGCTGCGTAATTTGCTTTCTGA
>CAZMRE010000181.1:0-4581 GCA_964568545.1 uncultured Deferribacteres bacterium
GCCATGATGTGGTCGATTTCCCGCTGACGCTGATCATCCTTTCCGCAGCACGGCGGATGAGCCACAATGTAAAGCAGCTCTTTGCCACCCACCGGGCGCAAATCCAGCAAAAACGCCCCATTGCCGTCAATGGCAAATGTTTTTAAAATGGGAAAACGACTTACAGCCAGAACATCCGGATAGACCTTTGAAGCGTACCATTGCTCCCCATCAGGAAGGGGTAAAAACGAAGCTACTTTGTTTTTAACATCATTGGCCGAATTTTCGTAAATTTCTTCAAAGCCAATGATATCCGGCTGAACCGCCTTTAATATACGGGAAAAAGAGGGAGCGCGGGTAACATCAAACGGGCCGTCGTGAAGCACATTGTACGCCATCGCCCGAAATGTAGCCGAAGGTGTCCGCCGAATGGAAAGCACAGTCATGGGAGGCTGGGTGTTTTCTCCCCAAATGTACGTTACTGTCGAACCGGCGTTGGGCAATTCGTCTCCGCCTGCGTCGCGAAATACCACGCGGATGGTGTCTGAAGGAAATACCGCTTCGCCTCCCACCTTCGAGAGGCGATCCAGAGCGAATTCAAATCGGTTTGAAGAAACAGTGGGAGCCGTGACAAGTCCAATGTCGTTGTGAAAAATGGCCTTCTGACTTCCGTTGTGGATTAGGAAGCCATTCCGCTGTCCAAAGTTCCACTGCACGTCCGCGCCAATGCCGCTCACCTTTTCTCCGGTAGCGGGATTGTTGTCTGTGTCGATGAAAAGCGAAATGCCATTGTCGTTTTGAAGAACAATTTCACGGCCAATTTCTACGGAAAGCAAAAGGAAGCGGTTGTCATTGGCCGCCCAGAGCCGGCCAAAATCGATGCCATCCGATCCGCCATCTCCGTGAGTGTCCGTGTAAAGCAGTTGTTTGGAATTCCAATCCGAAAAATAGCCATCAATGGTAATAGGCGTTGTCTGTGCAAAAACCTGCCAAGCCGGCAGAAAATTAATGGACAATACCACGGAAAGAATCATCACAAACAAACTTCGATTAAATAATTTCATCTGTTTACTCCAAATTTTTGTATATAACCTGTACAAGCCGTATCATTTATTGAAAAACTTCCACTGTGAATATAGTTCTCCGCCATCCAAAAATCAAGAAAAACCAGTGCATTTTTCGCTTTACCTAATCATACGGATTTTATTTTTCGCTTGCCATTTTTGATTTTTTTGTGTAGCTTATTTTTGTACTTTTCTCTATTTCAATTTGATTCCGTGTCGCCGCACGGTAAGCCTTGAAGCTAAATAAAGCAAGGATTTAAAAAAAATCCCGGAATCATCTGTTTTACAACAAGTAGTAACATCTTTATTGCCAACATTTTCTTACAGATGATCAAATAAAAATATCCGGGGAAACTTCTTTCGCCAACAACCAACAATCCGGCAAATTTTTGCTTAAGCTATTTTTGGAATCTTAAAAAATGACGCAATCACGAAAAAAATGCTCTTCAATTACATATGACCCGGACGCGAATCGAATTAGAAAAGCAAATTTTTCCTTGCTTGGGGTTTCGGGACTATTGGACAAATATGATATTGAAATTGAAAATGGAAACTAAAATGCAGGCAAAAATGAATTTGCCATAGAAAACGCAAATTATGCGAATATTGCTTCAATTCATTGCAATAACATCAATTCGTGATAATTCCTGAGATTCGTGGGAGATACCCTTTTTAGACTGAACTCAATTGATGAATAGACTCACTTTGAAATAGTCAAAAAGCAAATCAAACTTGAAAGGAAACAAGCCATGCCGTATTTTGATCTTGGAAACTTCAAGCTTTACTACGAAGTCAGGGGAAAAGGTGAACCAATTGTACTTTCGCACAGTCTGGTGTGCGATCTGGAGATGTTTGATTACCAGGCTAAAGCGCTTTCGGATGAATTTCTGACGCTCAATGTGGATACGCGCGGCCACGGCCGTTCCGGGCTGGCTCCCCACGAAAACTGGACGCTGGAGGAAATGACCGAAGATTTCGTGCCCCTTCTGGACAGCCTTGGACTGGAAAAAGTCCACTGGGTGGGCCTTTCGATGGGCGGAATGCTGGGACTCCGGCTTGCGCTGGCGCATCCGGAGCGGGTTGCTTCTTTGATACTAATGGATACCTCCGGCCAGGCTGAGCCGCCCCAGATGCACGGCATGTACGTTCAAATGGCCAATCTCGTGCGCGCCGGCCAAATCGACAAAATAATGGACAATCTTCTGGGACTCTTTTTCTCCTCAGACACGCGGAAAAATCAGCCGGAACTGGTGGCGCATTGGCGTGAGAAATTCTTACACATCCCGGTTGAAGGGGTTTACCGGGCAGCCCTGGCCATTTTTGATCGAACGGATTTGTCCGATCGTCTGAAGGACATTCAGGTACCGACGCTAGTGGTTCGCGGTGAAGAAGATCAGGCGCGCCTGCCGGCCGAAAGCGATTTTCTGGTTCAAGGGATCCCCAATGCCCGACTGGAAGTGATCCCAAAAGCAGCGCATCTTTCGGCGCTGGAGCAACCGGAAATGACAACAAAATTGATTCGGGATTTTATTGAACGGGTTTAATAACGAGTGACTTGCCACGAAGACTCCAAGCCACAAAGAACTATTCTTTCGAAATCTTGGCGTTTTGGTGACTTTGTGGCAAAAATACATTGCAGATAACCGGTCGCTGGCCGGAAACGAAGCGGCCGTCGTAAAATTGTTCCAATCTAACATGTCAATGAAGCAGGAGGAAGAACCATGCTGATTCGCAATTTGCAGGACATTGAAGCCATCGAAAAAACGCCCATCGAGAAAAATATCACCGCAAAAAATACCTACGAGATGATTCTTCGGGGCGCCAGGGGAAATGAAACCAAAACAGCTCTCACCTTTTTTCTGACCGGGAAAGATTACGAGAAACCTACAACTATTACCTACCAGCAATTGGTGGGACGCATTCACCAAACCGCCAACATGCTCCGGGATTTTGGTATCGGCCCAAACGATGTGGTGACGATTTTGCTGCCCAATATTCCGCATGCGCACTTTGTCATCTGGGGCGGCGAGGCAGCCGGAATCGTGAATCCCATTAACCCTATGCTGGATGCTCCCGCTATTAAAAACATCATGAATGCGGCCAAAACCAAGGTGCTGGTGGCGCTGGGGCCGGTTCCCGGAACCGACATCTGGCAAAAGGTTGAGGCTATTCGCAAGGATGTACCCACATTGAAAACCATTATTCAGGTGATGGGCCCTGGTGATGAAGCCAACGGAATTTACAACTACGATGCCATTATCGACAAATATAATCCCATGAACCTGGACAGCGGACGGCAGATTGCACCGGACGATATTGCGGCCTATTTCCACACGGGTGGCACTACCGGCACACCCAAACTTGCCAAGCACACGCATTTCATGGAAGTACACGATGCCTGGGCGATCACCATTGTGGCCGACGCCACGCCCACCGATGTGTTCATGTGCGGCCTGCCCCTCTTCCACGTGAACGGCGTGATTATTACAGGCTTGGCGCCCTTCTCAAAGGGAGCAACCGTTTTGCTGCCCAGTGCTGCCGGTTATCGCGACACCGATTTTATGATGAATTTTTTCAAAATCGTGCAAAAGTACAAGGTTACCTTCTTCAGTGCTGTTCCCACGGTGTACTCAGCCCTGCTTCAAATTCCGATGGGAGACGCCGACGTCAGTTCCCTGAAATATGCCATCTGCGGCGCTGCACCCATGCCGGTCGAAACCTTTACTTCCTTTGAAAAGAAAACCGGCATTAAAATTTTGGAAGGCTACGGCCTGACCGAAGGCACCTGCGCCAGTTCCGTCAATCCAAAAGATGGCGAACGCCGCGTAGGCTCTATTGGGATTCGCTTCCCTTATCAGCCAATGAAAACGGTTATTCTGGACGAAAATGGCAACTACGTGCGCGACTGCAAACCGGACGAGCAGGGGATTATCGTAATCAAAGGCGCCAATGTATTTCCTGGTTACGTACAAGAAGAGCACAATGAAGGCATTTGGGTGCAGGAGGGCTGGTTCAACACAGGTGATATCGGCCGCCAGGACAAAGAGGGTTATTTCTGGATTACCGGCCGCGCCAAGGATTTGATCATTCGCGGCGGGCACAACATCGACCCGGCCATTATTGAGGAACCGATTTACCGGTATTCGGCTGTGGCACTGGCTGCGGCCGTGGGCAAACCGGATGCCTACGCAGGCGAAGTACCGGTGCTGTACGTCACTCTCAAAAAGGACACAACAGCTACTGAAGATGAAATTATGGCCTATGCTAAGGAAAATATCGTAGAACGCGCAGCGGTTCCTAAACAGGTGTTTATCTTGCCGGAAATTCCCGTCACACCCGTGGGTAAAATTTTCAAACCGGCGCTTCGATGGGATGCCGCACGGCGTGCCTTTGAGGAAGCCCTGGCGGAAATTCAGAAAGAGGGAATTTCTTTCAAGGTAGAAGTAGGCCCCCATCCCATCCACGGCACAATGGCCAAAATCTTGGTTTCCGATGGTGATAAAAACACCGTAGAAAAACGAATCCACGATTTACTGAA
>CAZMRE010000182.1:0-2585 GCA_964568545.1 uncultured Deferribacteres bacterium
GTCCTGGTCGGCGTACTCGTCCATATTGAAGGTGTGCAACTTCCGGCAATCAACCAACTTGGAACAGAAAGAGTTAGAAGTAAATAAAAACGAGTCAAGATTGAGGATTGAGGATTTACGATTGCAGAAGTCTTTCCCACTTCCTAAATCTAAAATCGTTAATCCGAAATCCTCAATCACATTGTTTTTCTCAATGTCCGGTGGAGCTCCTCCATGTAAAAATTCGGGTACAGCACATCGTGCACTTTTTCTACGATTATTCGCTCCGGCACCTGAAACTTCGCTTTAAGACGGATGTCCTTGGAGGATGCACCGATGCGCACAGTGTACGCGCCCTTGTCCACCACCCAGGCACTGATTCCACTCCAGAAAGAGGCAAGATCGCGTGCGGTCAGATCAAAATGAAGCGTCTGGCTTTCGCCGGGCTGTAACAACCTGGTTTTGGCAAAACCTTTGAGTTCCTGCGCCGGCTTTTCAATTTCCGTCGTTGGGGCGGAAAGATAAAGCTGAACCACCTCTTTGCCGGCCATTTTGCCTGTATTCGTTATCTTGACCGTCACTTTCATCTTTTTAGAAAAAGTGTCGCGGCTCAATTTCAGATCCGAGTATTTGAACGTTGTGTACGAGAGCCCATAGCCAAACGGGTAAGCTGTGGGCACGTTGAAGGTGTCGTAGTACCGGTACCCCACGTAAATACCCTCTTTGTAGAAAGAATTGATGGGGTTCTCCGGGGGCTCTCCCGGAAAATATTTGGCCGAGGGAACGTCCTCGTATTTCATCGGAAAGGAATCCGGCAGCTTGCCGGAAGGATTGACGGCACCGCTCAAAATGTCAGCCACGGCACGTCCGCCTTCCTGACCTGGCAGCCAGGCCAATAGAATGGCGTCGGCGTCATCCCGCCAGCTGGCCGTTTCCCAGACGCCGGCCACATTGAGTACCACAATGACCTTCTTTCCCGCGGCGTGAAAAACCTCGCTCACATTGTGTACCAAATCGCGTTCCACCGGCGTGATCGGTAAATAGCCGTTTTCGTAATTTTCCCCGGCGCTCCGGCCCAGCACAATCACCGCCACGTCCGCTTGCGATTCCCATTTCTGGATGGCTTTTCTCGAAAGCGGTTTTTCTTTGCTGAACGCCACCAGCCGCTCTTTGAAATGCGGGGGAGCCTGGTTGCCCACAATTCCGTTGTCCTTGCGCATTTTGGGATTGTCGAAGTAGGGCGGCACCAAATTTTCGCGCTTGATCTTGGCCACGTAATCGGTGTACGTCTTCTCCAGGTCCTTCAACACCTTAAAGCCCGCCTCTTTGAGGCCCTGGTTAACGGACACCCGGTACTTGTAACTGCGCACACTGCCGCTGCCCGTGCCAAAGGCAATCAGATCATAGCCGATTTTGCCAAAAACGGCCACGGTTTCCCTGCCTTTCAGGGGAAGGGTATGTGCCTCATTTTTCAGCAGCACCATGCCTTCCGCCGCTGCCCGTCGGGCAATCTGTGCGTGTTCCTTCAAATCCGGATTTGAGGTGGGCACAAACCCTTTGGCCCGCGGTGAATTCAATTTGAATTTCAGCAGGTAGGCCAGATTATTGTCCAGCGTGCTCACATCCAGGGTTTTGCGTTTCAGGGCGGTTTTCAGCTCATTGTACTCCTCGAGATGCCCGCTCATCAATAGGTCACTGCCCGCCCGCACTTTGGCCAGCGCACTGCCGCTTCCGTCAAAATCAGTGATGAAGAAACCGTCAAATCCCCACTCTTTTCGGGTCACGATTTTGAGTAGCTCGGGATTTTCGGCAGTGTAAAAACCGTTGAGTCGATTGTAGGAAGTCATAATAGATTTTGGATGCCCCTCCTTCACAGCAATTTCGAATCCCCTCAAATAGATTTCGCGCAGGGCCCGCTGGCTGACCACGGCATTGTAGTATCTCCGATTCGTTTCCTGATTGTTCGCCACGAAATGCTTGAGCGTCGCGCCAATTCCCCACGATTGCATGCCTCTTACCATCGCCGCTCCCATTTTTCCCGTCAGCAAGGGGTCTTCGGAATAGTATTCAAAATTCCGGCCGCATTTGGGATTTCGGTGAATATTCAGGCCCGGGCCCAGGACCAGATCGAAATCATATTCCAGCGCCTCGTTGCCAAACGCCTTGCCGACCTCTTCCACCAGGGCGGTGTTCCAGGTAGCGGCCAGGCAGGTGGCCGTGGGAAAGGCGGTCGTGTAATGGTAATCCGTTTGCCCTTCCTTGCGCGCCTGGCGATTCAGGCCCGCAGGGCCGTCAGACATCGCCGTGGAACGAATGTTCAGGCGAGGAATCAGGAGCTTAGACCTCTGGTCGGTGATGATCATGCCCTTTCCTTCCTCGACATTTTTCGCCTCGGTGGAAGGCAAGAATTTCCCGTCTCCGACAATCAAACCAATTTTCTCCTCCGGTGTCATGCGCGCAATCATTTCCTTGACCCTTTCTTCAACAGATTGTTTTTCATTGGGATTGGCAGAAGCCCGACCGTGCCCGTGTGCAAAAAGAACTGCACCCGGAACAATTGGTAGGGCCATCGTCATCAGCAGCCACCCCAAAAGGCTTTGTTTGAA
>CAZMRE010000182.1:2685-4538 GCA_964568545.1 uncultured Deferribacteres bacterium
GAACAATTGGTAGGGCCATCGTCATCAGCAGCCACCCCAAAAGGCTTTGTTTGAATAGATTCATAGCGCCTCCTTTTTTGATCATCTCTTGGCCAAACAAAATTTTTTAGGTTCTTTGTAAAGGTGCGTCCATTTTATTCTATTTTTCAGAAGCTATTTTAATTATGAACAAAATCTTATTGAAAAAATGAAAAATCAAATCACAATTTAAAATGCAAAAATGCTACCTGAAAATTGGCCAATGCCCCGCTCAAGGGCTACTTGAATCTTGAATTCATTTTGCCTTTTTCATCTGTTTCAAATGGCTTCTTCAGCTGCTACCTCCGGCCCATTTTCTTCGGGGCTCTTCCTCAAAATCTTCCTGCACACTAAACTTTCTCGCCCGGCAAGCGCCTCGGAAATTAGAAAGCCATCTTCTTCACCTTTTTCAGCTCCCTGTCCCGGACACCCTTCACCTGATGTAAAGAGATGTCGCTGGCGTTCTTCAGAATAAAACAGGGGGCCCCCTTTGCTCTTTGGGCATCGATAGAGCAAAAGCTGGCATGGTGCACGTCATCTAAGAAAAATGCCGGGCGTTCATCATGATTCAAGTACCGCAAGACCACATCGCTTACCCTCAACCCCTTGACATAGCGAAAATATATTCCGTAGGCAGGCAGCGAATGCCACCGGTAAGGATCGGGGTACGTCGTGATGTTTTGCGGCACTTTCTTGTCAATCGTCTCCTTCGAGGCACCCCCGCGAAAATAGATACGAATATGGGTCAGGGTCAAATCCTCGATGTAATGCCCGGGAATCCCCATCACCATTCCGGCCCCCACTTCGGGAAACTTGGGTCTTCCGCCCACATCGTAAACATTCAAATGGCTGATGGTAATTCGCCTGAAAACGCCCACAGGCCTTCCTTCGGGGCCGCGCATTCGGGCACTGAGTCGCAGGAAGAAGGGTGTATCGGTGACGTCCCGCATTGAGATGTTGTCGATCAGCACGTCCTCAATGGGGCCGCCATCGGCGCTTTCGATGGCAATTCCGCGCGAATGCTCAAACACGCAATTGGAAATCGTGATGTTTTTGAAGCCTCCATTTGATTCGGTACCAAATTTCAGTCGACCGGTAATGCAATGATTGGCCCCGGGTTCTTCGTCCTTGAACTCCGTCTTGAAAGTTCCGTCCAATAGTGTCCCCTGGTCGTAGCCGTAGATTTGACAATTGGTAATGGTCACATTCTCGGTGGCGCGGGCGTACCCCAGGGCAAACGATGACTTCAGACACAAGCCGTCATCCGTGGGCGAATTAATCGTACAATTGGAGATGTGAACATTTTTGCAACAATCGATATCGAAACCATCGCGGTCGGCATCGGCACGCACATTGTCGATAGTCAAATTGTCCACGCCCGTAGCCAGAATGCAAAAGTGACCGCCATGCAGAAGGGAGATATCCTTAATCGTCACATTGTGGCAATTTTTCAGGGCGATTGCCTTGTTTCCGGAGCCTTTCAAGTTGGGTTTGTCGTACGTGTGAAGTCCCCTTCCCCAGATCATGCCCTGGCCGACAATGGCAATATCGTGCAGCCCCTCGCCGTAAATCAGGCTGTTTCGCCAGTGGCTGTGTCCGAAATCCTGGAATTTTGAGTACCAGGTGGCTTTCCCGGGCGCATCGTATCCGGCGCCGTTCGACTCTTTGGCACCAATTAGCCGGGCACCGTTGTCGAGATAAAGCGTAATGTTGCTTTTCAGGTGAATCGTGTAGGACAAATAATCTCCCGCCGGGAAATAGACCGTGCCGCCTCCTTTTTTGGCCGCTGCCTCGATGGTTGCATCAATGGCTTTGCTGTTGTTGGTTTTACCGTC
>CAZMRE010000183.1:0-4535 GCA_964568545.1 uncultured Deferribacteres bacterium
TTTGGGATATTCTGACAATCTATTTTTTCGCACCTAAGTAAAATTCCCCAACATATCACAAGCATACCTCTTATGGAATTTGATTTAGTCAATTCTTCGTTTCTAATAGAAAAGCAACGCAAACGAGATGCTTCCGTTACACTTTTCTTGTGTTTTCGTTCAGAGACTACTTAACGACTTGCACGTTCTTGAATTTCACTTTTTCAACTGATTGATGTCGTTGAATGCCACCCAGCCATTCGATCAACAGTACTACAATGATCAGCAAAAAAATTAACCAAAGCTGTTTTCCGCCTCTTTTCTTTGCCGTGTAGTGGCGCGGAAAATGGATTCGATGCTTCTCTTTCTCATCTTCTTTTTTAGGATCATAGACAATTGGATGGTACTCAAATTTATGAGGCTTGATTGTTTGTTTGAATAACATCTACCACTTCTCCCACTTTAAAGATTGTCGGATCGTGAAAAATTTGCCAACCTTTCACAAATCCAATCCTGAAGATTGTTTGCCATGCTGGTGGGAACCAAATAATTATTGACGAGCAGTGAAAATACGAGCGGTTCTCCGTCTTTTGTTTGAACAAATCCCGAAAGAGACCTTGTGTTGCTGATGTAGCCGGTTTTTGCTCGTACGTTTCCCTGGGCAGCCGTCATTTTCATTCGATTTTTAAGGGAACCATCCACTCCGGCAATCGGAAGAGAATCTAAAAAATCATCCTTTACAGAACTTCTGTAGAGAGCTCGAAGAAGGGTAATCACCTGTTTGGGCGTTACCATATCCAGATGAGAAAGTCCGGATCCATCAAACATGGCAAATCGACTCGTATCAATTCCGATGGAAGCCAGAAATTGCTTTACTACTGCAATCCCCCCATGGGCGCTTCCATCATTCATATAAACTTTACCCAATGTGCGCAATAAAAGTTCCGCGTACAGGTTCTGGCTAACCTTGTTAATGGTTTTTACAATCTCCCTTAGCGGAGGCGATTGGTAACTTGCAATCTGCAGGCTGTCCGATTGAGAATACGAAAAATCGGGAAGACTGTCGCTATCCGCCGGTTTTCCGCTGACACGAATTCCCGCCGATTCAAGCGTTTCCGTAAAAACGGTAGCAGCGTAAAGGGTCGGATTTTCCACCGAAAACCAATCTCGCTTTTCCTTTGTGCCGATTTCAAGGGAGCCTGTAATTTCCACAATATTTTTTCCGCGGCGCCTATGGAAAAAGACTCCTTTTGCCTGATGGATAGGCGCCGTACTCACTCTATTAATTACGCGCACATAATTTGTAGGCGGTTCCAATCGATAAGAAACAGTATCGCCGATGGCTTTGCCTGCATTAAAAATAATATCCACGCAGTTGTCATTAAACGAAAGCGCACTGATTTGAGCAGCATACCAATCGGACTGGTAATCCCACGCCCAGCCCTCACCCATGATTTCATCCGAAAAATAATTGTCATCGCCAACAACGCGCCCGGCAATCTCCTTCACACCCTCTTTCTTTAGCGAATCTGCCCAATCTTGAAACACCTGAAGCATATTGCCGCCGTGAAATCGACCCGTAATTGTAGGATCGCCGGAGCCCCGAATGATGACATTCCCATTTAATATGCCATTCACAATTCTTCCTGTGCGATAGAGTTTCGTCAGATACGTAAAATCGGGTGAAAGCCTTACCAATGCCGTTCCAGTGGTGAAGAGCTTCAAATTGGAAGCCGGGCGAAAGCTTTTGTTTTCATTACGAAGGTAAAAATACTCACCCGTTTTGAGCGATTGGATAGCGACTCCCCAATACCCATTATAAAAAGCAGGGTCATTCAATGCCCGATTAAGCTCGTGATGAAGCCTTGCCAGAGGCGATATTTGCCGAGAGGCTGCTCCCGGATGGAACGCACAGCCGGAAAAAAATATGACTGTTACCAAAAGGGCGATCATTAATTTCAGTTTTCTGAATGCCAGCATAGGAATTCTTTCATTTAACGTGCATTATTGATAAATTTGAACCGCGAAGTCCCTAACTCACTAAGAACATATTATTTAAAGCAATAATAAATTCAAAAAATTCATTCGGATAAACCGAAAAATGCTTTTGCTCTACCGTTTTTCAACCCCAAGTCCAGGAGTGTCATTGACCATGATTTTTCCATTTTCCAACAAAAGGCCCTTGAAGGGATCATTGTCAACCAGCAAATGGCCGTCCAGATCGGCAAAATCAAAAAGCGGTGAAATGTGAGCTGCTGCGGAAATGGCTACTGACGTTTCCAAAAAGCAACTGATTTGTGTTTTCATCCCAAAGCGATGCGCCAGACGTGTCATTTCGATGGCGTTTTGGATGCCGCCTGCCTTCATTAATTTAATCACGACTCCGTCAAAAGCCTCCTGCAGCTTGTAAATGTCTCCTGGAAGCCGCGCGCTTTCATCGGCAAAAATGGGCAGAGCCACTTTCTCTCTTAGCCAGACGTGGCCTTCAATATCCTCTTTTTTCAAGGGCTGTTCCACAAATTGCACATTTTTATCTTCCAGCCACTCAATTTTTTTCAGCGCTTCTTCCCGTGTCCAGCCTTCGTTAGCATCCACCCGAATGGGTTTATCCGTATGGCTTCGGACCGTATTAATGATGTCTTCATCAAAATCAGTGCCCAATTTAATTTTTAACACGTGAAAGGGTTCGGCTTCTTTTATCTTCTCAATAAGCGTATTTTCCGAGGCATATCCAATGGTAAATGAGGTTTCAGGGATGGAAGATTTGTCCAATCCCAGAAATTGGTACAGAGGCATGTGCCAATATTTGGCCACCCAATCGAACATGGCAATATCGACACCGGCCAAAGCCGCATGGTCACCCGGAAATTTTTCCCTCAAATCGTTGTAAATGGTTTCGTACAGAAAGGGATCCCGGTGACCCGAAAAATCAATCTGATCCCAAACGGCCTCAACGGATTCAGGTGTTTCCCCGTAATATTTTGACGGATCCGCTTCACCCACTCCAACCAAACCATCATGTTCCAGATAAGCAATTAAGATACGAACACGTTCTTTACTGCCCCCATGCAATCGAAAAGTGTGTTTCAGATGCAGTGTCACTTCCTGGTACCGTAATTTCATCGAATTCCTCAGATTTTCAGTTGGTTTCTCAAGTTAAGCAGTTTGCGATTATTCAGCAAATATTTCTTATAAATATAAAAATTTCAATAGTAATAATCAAGCTATTTTTGGTCAGGAATTGGTTTGCAATTGGTTTGAAAAATTCATATAATATTGTCTATTTTCATTGCCGCGAAAGGGCAAATGAAAGATTTTATCAACATTAAAAATATCAAAATCAGAAAAAAATGCGCATTTTTATAAAGAACCAAAATAATCTTCAGACGACGGGAGAAAAAATGGCCGGAAAAGAATTCGAGGAATTGGTATCCATTATGAATCGCCTGCGTCAGCCCGATGGCTGTCCCTGGGATCGGGAACAAACCCACAAGTCCCTGCGGCAATACTTATTGGAGGAAACCTACGAGGTTCTGGAAGCGCTGGACAATGAAGATTTTCCCGCCTTAAAAGAAGAATTGGGCGACCTGCTCTTACAGGTGGTTTTTCACGCCCAACTGGCAAAAGAAGAGGGCTATTTTACGATCGAAGATGTGGTTCAGGGCATCAGCGACAAACTCATTCGGCGGCATCCCAATGTTTTTGGAGATGTCGTTATCGAAACCGCCGAAGAACAGACCAAAAATTGGGAGCTTCTAAAGAAGAAAGAAGGGCGTTCGTCTGCCATTCAGGGCGTTCCGAAAGAACTTTCCGCCCTGCTCCGCGCCTGGCGTATTCAGCAAAAGGCCGCCCAGGTGGGCTTTGATTGGGACAGTATTTCCGATGTGTGGGCAAAGGTTGACGAAGAATGCACCGAACTGAAAGAGGCTGTTGAAACGGCAAATACCGACAAAATTGAAGATGAATTTGGGGATGTCCTTTTCGCTCTGGTGAATTTATCTCGTTTCCTCAAAATCAACCCCGAAGACGCCCTCCGTCGCACCATCGGAAAATTTAGCACGCGATTTCAAAAGGTAGAAAAAGAACTCAAGTCACGAGGAAAATCTCCCGAGGAATCAACTCTGAAGGAAATGGACGACATCTGGAATGCCATTAAAAAAGAGGAAATAAACAAGCAAAAATCATCTTAATCATTCGTCCCAGGGTAAACCGTGGAGCTAACCAAGGCATGGATTCTAAAGAATCCTGTAATCCTGTCAATAATCTATTGGGATTCACGCATAATCGATTTAGGCAGATCACGCATCTTCAAGCCCATATTTTTTCAGATACCGCCAGAGCGTCACCCGGCTAATTCCCAGCAGTTCGGCGGCTCTTTGGCGATTCCAGTGCACATCTTCTAATATTTTAAGAATGTTGTCCTTTTCGGAAAGAGGGTTTTTCCGATTCATGATTGCCGTGCGGCATTCACAACTGCGAATACTGAAGGGCAAATGGGTCTCTTCAATAACCGTACCTTTTGCCATATTAAAGGCATATTCAATGGCGTTTTCCAG
>CAZMRE010000184.1:0-4495 GCA_964568545.1 uncultured Deferribacteres bacterium
GCGTCCACGGAGATTCCCTGAGCTGGTACTGCGGGGATGAAGCCTCGCACCGCTATGTCGATAATATGGATGCCTATTTACGCACTATTCCGTTTGTTTTGGATCAGAAATCGGAATTGACATTCTGGGCCTGGTACGATGTTGCGGTTTACGGCTCCGACGGATTCTACGTAGAAGTGAAGTCGGATACAGCAACCAATTGGAAAGTGCTTGATTTTATCGGCAGTGGCGGTGCATTACAACCGTTTTTAATGGGAAATGGCTGGTTACGCTATGGCTACGACCTGTCAGAGTATCCACCGGGCACGCAGCTACAGGTACAATTTCGTTTTGTCAGCGATGGAAGCGATGTGGCAGAAGGTGTATATATTGAGGGGGTTTCGGTTCACACTCAATTGGAAACCGATGTTTCTCAAACTCAATTTGTAAACAACCAGGATACAGCCACACCAAAAAGCTTTCGGGTGAGGCAGAATTACCCAAATCCATTTAATAGCCGGACGGTAATTCAATATGATTTACCGCAGGCGGTTCGGGGGGGCGAATTCGATATTTACAATATTCTGGGAGAAAAGATCTTTTCTCTTGCCATCGGATCACGAGGGGCTGGAACCTATCGCCTGTATTGGGATGGCCGCGACCGGAACAATCGGCAGGTAAGTACCGGTGTTTATATTTATCGGCTTCGCTTAGGGCATTATCAATCGATAAAAAAATTGCTACTAACACGGTAAACTTTGTTTTTTATGATAAACCAACACAAGCAGGATGCTTACGTTACATTTTTGGGCTGTATTAGTTCAGACACGATAGAGCGGCTTAATTGGACCATAAATACCCGTATCCATCTATCGATATTGGGGGAGTATTGAATCATTTAATGGGAGGTTACGCAAAGGTATGAAACGAACTTTTCTAATGGTATTTGTCTTGTCATTCTTGTTCCAGATGAGCAGTTTTGCTGAAAAGCCCGCACATAATCAAACGGAAAAATACCTTTTCGATGGACACGGATATGTCCAGTCCCACAAAATTTTGATTAAAGTGAAATCTCGAGCCATTTCGATGATGAAAGGAATTACATTCAGTAAACCGATGTCCACGACGGGTCTGGCTTCCGTCGATCAAAAATTGCAAAAGTTTGCCTTAAAAACAGTCAAAAAATATCTATTTCATAAACCCATCCCAGTGGGCGTTCCGGATGACATCGATAGAATTTATGAAATTCAATATGCAGCCGATGTTCCCCCCTGGCAGGTAGCGCAGGAGCTGGAAACGGATCCAAATCTGGCCTACGCAGAACCGGTTCCAGTGTTTGTGTTGGAAGCTACGCCGAATGATCCCATGTATTCCCAACAGGAACACCTTCCCCAAATCCATGCACCGCAGGCCTGGGATGTAGTAAAAGGCAGTGCAAATGTTGTGATTGCCGTGGTGGATTGCGGTGTGGATTACAAGCATGAAGACCTGGCCGCGAATGTGTGGGTAAATGAAGCCGAGAAAAATGGTCAGCCCGGCGTAGATGATGACGGAAACGGATTTGTGGATGATGTATATGGATATGACATTGCGGAGGGTGATCCCGATCCAATGAGCCCTCCGCCGGATGCACAGGGTTATTATTCGCACGGAACGCACGTTACCGGATTGGCCGATGCCGTAACAAATAACGGCGTGGGAATTGCCGGATCGAGCTGGAATTGCCGGTACATGGCCGTAAAATGCGCGAAGGATAAATCCCCTCGATTTATTACAAATGGCTATGAAGGCATCACCTATGCGGCCGACAATGGCGCCGATGTGATCAATTTAAGCTGGGGGGGCGGTGACTATTCACAGAGCGGGCAGGATATTATGAATTATGCCTATAATAAGGGGGCAGTGGTGGTGGCGTCTGCCGGAAATGATCCCAATTCCAAACCCCATTACCCTTCTGCCTTTCGGCATGTGCTCAGTGTGGGCGTAGTAGATTCCCAAAATCGGAAGCCTACGTGGGGGACCTGGGGTGTTTCGGTAGACCTGATGGCTCCGGGATATGAGGTTTTATCAACCCTGCCCGGAAATAAATATGGCCGAATATCGGGAAGTTCCATGTCATGCCCCATTGTGGCGGGAATTGTGGCTCTTGTAAAGTCAGAGCATCCCAGTTGGTCTCCTGACAGCCTAATGGAGCAGGTGGCGTTTACGGCGGATAATATTGACGCTGAAAATCCCGGTGTAGCCGGTCTGCTGGGAGGCGGTGTTGTAAATGCGTATCGAGCCGTGACGGAAAAAAATCCCACTCCTCATCCGCCCAGGCTTATGCTCACAAGTACGGATATTTCAGATTCCAGTTTAGGAAACAATAACGGTGTTTTTGAGCAGGGAGAAATCATCACGATTCAAGCCAAATTTCATAATTATTCAATGGGTACCGGCACTAATCTCCAGTTTTTTATGGATGTAGGAAGTGATTCCAGTATTCAGCCCTTGAATTCCCCGATTCATGTGGCATTTGTAGACAAAGAAACAGATGTGAACTTGCCAGAAAAATTTTCTTTTCTGATTAAAAAGAGTGCCAAATCGCATATGGCAAAGGTGGCCCTGGGATATACCTGCGATCAGGGGTACTCGCGGGCAGATACCATTGGCGTTCTTATCGGAAAAACACCTATCCTTTTGGTGGATGATGATGACGCGGAAAATAATGTGGAAGGTTTTTACATTTCAGCCCTAAAAAAATTGCATGCAAACTATGGGATTTGGGATCACACTAAAATGGGAACCCCTTCCGGAAAATATCTTTCCAATTTTCCCATTGTGATCTGGTTTTGTGAATGGGCATTTCCAAGTCTGGATCCCTCTGACCGGAACGCACTCCAGGCCTATTTAAACAATGGGGGTAATCTTTTTCTTTCGGGACAAGACATTGGCTGGGATTTGATGGATGCTAGCAGTAATAATCATACGTTTAGTTCTGAACAGTTTTTTAGAACCTACCTACATGCTGACTATGTGGCAGATGATGCAAATGATTACCGCGTAAAAGGCGTTTTTGGGGATCCTATTGGATCCAATTTGAATTTTGAGATTAACCAGCCGGGACGGGATGCCACTAATCAATATCCGGATGTCCTATCGCCGGAAAAGGATGCCTTTCCGATTTGGCAATATGAAGTAAATGGTGGGTTTGGGGGTGTTCGCTATTCTGGGGATTACAAGGTGGTCTATTTCGGCTTTGGCTTTGAAGCGATTGATGCACCAAAGTCTGTCAGCGACTCGTCAAAAGTTACGGCAAATCGGGAAACGGTAATGGCACGTGTGCTAAATTATCTAAATCCTCTTGTTGTAACTCCCCTAAAAGATTCGGAGAATACAGGGGTGGTATTTCCGGTAGAAGCTATTTTGAAAAGCGATACAATTGGACTGAAGGGCGTAAACCTCTATTGGAAATTTCGAGATCAAACCACATTTCAAAAAGTTACAATGAATCGAAAGGACAGAGTGTTTGATGCATCCATCCCTGCACCCCACAAGGTTGCGCACATTGAGTATTATTTGGAATTAGAAAATACCTATTACAACTGGCAGGCGCCAGCGGGAGCGCCAAAACATGTGTACCAGTTTTATGTCGGGCCAGATACAGTGGCCCCAAAAATCTCATTCGAAAAATTGCCCAATGTGTTGAATGGCGAGAATCCCTTTTCTGTTACAGCAAAAATAACTGACAATGTCGGTGTGAATCCGAATTCGGTTTTTGTTCATTTTCGATCCAAATCGTCACCGGAAGATAGCGTGGAACTCAGTCTTAAAGCGGAATCAGGATTGTTTACCGGGGCCATTCCCCCTATTGCTGCTTATGGGGATACGCTTTTCTACTGGTTTTCGGCGGTGGATAACTCCTCCTTGAAAAATCGTGCTCTATCTGATACAAGTTCTTTTTTGATTGGTTTAGATGATTTTGAAGGCGGGCTTTCCAATTGGTTCGAAAATCCACCTGGCTGGGGACTGGACGAAACCTATGCCCACTCGGGGAGCTTTTCCATCAACGACAGTCCTGGAAAAACATACGGTTTAAATGAATATACAATTATTGAAACAAATTTCGAGTTTGATTTTTCACATACGTCAAAAGCCATGTTAAGCTTCTGGACAAAATATTATCTTGAATTTGATCATGATTTTGGTTATATTGAGATAAGTTCAGATGGTGGAGCGACCTGGGAACAATTGGGAGACAAAATCGGGGGTGTTTCTACGAAGTGGACAGAAATCAGGCGTTCTCTTACACCATATACCGGTCCGGGGTTCAACCACGTGAAATTGCAATTTCGAATGATTTCCGATAATCACCAGGGACCTCCCTTCATGGGATGGTTTATTGACGATGTCCGAGTATTTGAAGGTGAAGATCTAACAGATGTCGCTTCCAAATTATATTCAAACCAGCTTCCGAAACAGTGGGAAGTTTTGCAGAATTATCCTAATCCCTTTAATCCTGAAACAAGAATTACAA
>CAZMRE010000185.1:0-4495 GCA_964568545.1 uncultured Deferribacteres bacterium
CGTCCGTGTATCCTGAAAAATAGAATTTCCCCTTTTGTTGAAAGCAGACAAGCGCCCCGGAAACCGGATTTCCGGTCAGGCTATCCTGAACGGTGATGCTGATTTCACTGGAATCCCGCAAAGCGGCGGCCGGCAGTCGAACCACTAATTTCCTCGGTGTATCCGTCCAGATGGGCATTTCGGGATCCCCAAAAAGATTAATTTCGTATTCGCACCAGCGATACACATTTTCCTGACGGGCAAAGGGCGCCAGGCTTGCTTTGGCCAGAGCAAGCGCTTCCCCGATGTGAAAAACATCTTTCTTGAAAATCTGCCTGAAAAACTGCTGATCAAACCGGTCAGAATAACCAAATTGGGGATTTCCCGGCGAACCCCAGCCATAGCGAGAATTCCCAATAAAAGCTACCAACCCCCCGTTGGGATTCCGCGTGAGGTGCTCTGCCATACAATTGTGATCAAACGCCCCTGGCCAGCAGCCGATGGAAAAGAAAATAGAATATCGAGGCGCATTTTTCAGGTGATCCGCATCCCAGAGACCAAAGTAGCCATCTCCCATACCCATGCTGTTGTACCAGGCGTGACCATCGTGATTAATAATATTGTAGCCTTCATTCATAGCGTCTGTAGCCGATTGCACACTTTCGTTACCAAGCGATTCGTAAAGTTTGGTGATAGGATCAAATCGCGGGGGCACAAACGCCCGATCAATAAAATTCTTTCCCTCTCCGGAATCCGTAAACGGATCTTTCCACAAAATCATAGCCAAAAACAACATTTTGGTTTCGTAATCCTGGGGGGGATTTTTCTCGTAGGTCAGTACTTTATCTACAAACGCCCGCGCCTGTTCCTCGGAATCCACTGAAAAACGTCCCACAAAAACGTCCGGATATAAATTAATTCGATCTTTAACTTCCCCGAAAATCCCATTTTTATTGGCATCCCAAATGCCGTCCAGGTCAGAGAAATAAAGGTCGGCGGGAATATCATTTTCATTGGGGGCATAGTGCGCTTCGCAATCCATTGCCCAGGCGTAGCGGAGGGGAACAAATTGAGTGTCGCCGCCTAATAGCACCCACAGTGTACCCTTGTATTGGTGATAAAATCCAATGCAGCTTCTTACTTTCTCAGCCAGATCGCGCCCGTAATATTTCCCGGTGATGTACTGCGTAGTCAGGATTTTAGTGGGAAGTCCCTTCTTGGTTTTCCAATCCGCCAATGGCTGAAATGCCGAGACAAGAGAATCATCCGTAATAATCAGGTACGGATATTTTTTTCCGCCAAAAGATTTTCTTAACGACGATTGAACCGGCGAATAAGGGATGCTGTTTTCAAAGAAACCATTGAGATCCCTCTGAATTTCAGGGGGCAATTCCACGGAGGAGCGTTCGGAATAAGCGGATGGGCTTTCAACATATTGAATTTTAATTGAGATAGACTTGGTTAAAAATAGTTTCTTTTTCGAAGGCAAAAAGCGAATGGGGTAAACAAAAATTTCTACAAAGGAGTGGTTGAAAAAAGACTGCACTGGCCCAAGTCTCAGGCTGGAATCCGGATAAAGGGAATGCGAGCGATAGACGGCCGGATTGGGTTGAATAAATGAAAATGGACGTGTATCCGAAAGCACCCGGGGCTTTTGGGCGGGCAATACCCGATAGCTGCCGGAAATTTCCGAAATAGTCTGTTTGAGTATGGTTACAGACATTATTCGGCTGTCGGGTGGCAAAAGCACCCGAATCACTTGAACCGGCAACTGCGGAAAGCCCGGCCTCCGTGTCACCTCTGCACCTTGATAAGAAATCACATCAAACCGATTCCATCTTGAGAACTGGATTTTTTCTGTAGAAAAATATCGTGTAATGGTTTTTGCAGAGCCCAATAGAGATGGCGCAGAAAATAATTGTACAAGAAAAAGAATACTTCCCAACCAAATTCCGACCCCTCGATAGAGCCAGTTATTCTTCATAAATTCTCCATGCTTTCCCGAAAACCTAAAAGAATCAAGTCAAAAATTGTATCAATTTTCCCAAGCTGAGAATAGCGGGATAATACTATCTGAACGAAAATATCCTGTATTATAGTATTACCGGTTAGATCTTCGTTTTTTTCAAAAGCATTAGCCGCGAATGCGCGAATTACATTTTTTATTCGAATAAAATTCGTGAATTCGTGGCGTTAATACTTTTAAATTGCGGCTTACAGCTCTACAGCAATAATTGCTGGTTTTCTATCAGACACTGTTTACAGAAAAAAAATTTCAGATCCGGACAAAAACACGAAAAACTGAGTTGCCGTATTAAATTTGCAATATTAAAATAAGCGGCAGAGGGCCGTTTTAGCCCTCCGCCACAGGAATCAAATTAAAACCGTTGAGCCAAACGAAATTAGCGCATTAGAACCATTTTTTTGGTCATTGTAAAATCGCCGGCTTTGATTTTGTAGAAGTACACACCACTGGACACATTATGACCGGCCATGTCTCTTCCATTCCAAGTAACCCGGTAAGAACCGGCAGTCTTGTAGCCATTTACTAGATCAGCAATTTTCTGGCCCATCAAATTGTAAACAGCCACATTCACCTGGCCAGCTTTCGCCACGCTGTAAGAAATATTGGTGGTCGGGTTGAATGGGTTCGGGTAGTTCTGGCTCAATTTATACGTGTAGGGAGACGTTCCGGCATTCTCAGCTACGCCACTCGACACACCAAAGAAATCCAGAGCGCTCTTCAGGATTGCCTGGCGCGTGGTGGCATTGGCCGTACCCAAAATGAATGGCAGGAATACCACTTTGTAAGAACCATCATATTTGAGGCCTGCGCCATTTACCGTTCCGCCTGCTTTGGCATTGAACGTGTCCGGTGTACAAGTGAACAACTTAGTGGCATCCGAAGTGGGCGTAATGGCATCACTATAATTGGGAACACCGGACGGGAATGTCAAATGAATGGTGTCCGTCAGTGCATCGGCGAAACCATCATTAGGAACATCCAGAATCTTGTCATACGGTGCATCGCTGAATGCCTCAGATATATGCAGATAGTCATGGAAAAATCCTGGGGTTGTCATCAGTGTATCACCTGGCCATCCGTAATAGGTTCCGATCAATTCATCTGCCCAGAGCATGAGATTTCCGCCCGCATCCAGAAAATACTTGAGGATATTATCACCCAATGTGTCTTTTAGCGTTGGCAGCGATCTCCCGCCTGCAGGAATAATCAGTGTGGTATATTGGGGAAGACGCACCGATTCATCCACAGTGCCGAACATATGATCGAATTTATAACCAAGAGCTTTCATATCGGCTATATAGACAGAGTCAAAAACAGTTCCATAATCTCCACCCTGATTCAGCAGAAAAATCGAGGCATCCGTGGGTTGTCCAACCCAGAATTTTTTCGGAGCATCGGCTGTAGTTGTGTACAATCCCGGGGGATCCTTAGCCGTAACGTAATAATAAACATACGTATTAGGAGTTACAGCAGGAATATCCGCTGAAAATTCACCTCCGGAAGCGGGACCACTCATTTTAACCGAATCCCAAGTAGTGGCATTTGTACTGTAATGCAAGTACGCTTCCGCCACACCAGCCTGATTGGCATCGTTGGCATCAATATCTTTAATCATCGATTTTACTGTAAACGGCCCTGTTTTGTAGGTATTGGGCAATTGCGCGATACTCTGAATAGTTGGTTTCGTGTTTTCATAAAACTCCACTACTACCCAGACTGTCCAGGCATATTCACGAATCCACCAGGAAGGTGTGTTCGTTTCACCGGAACGACCGGTGTGATAGCATTTAAAGCCGATATACTGCGGATTACCACCCGCATCACCAGATGGAATACCCGTGTAATCTTGGCCGCTGCCTTTTACCGGGCGACCAACGATCATAAAGTCATTATGAGCGACATCAGGTTCATAGCCCAGATAGATCATAGGCGTTTCAATTGTCTGAGAATCTTTGCTTGGATCCAGGCTAATGGGGAAATCGCCCCAGAGCAAATCGCCTAATGGATAAAAACTATAGGGAACCTGTGGCACCCAATTCCCGGAAGCATCCCACCATCCCAAATTGATCGGGCTGAAATTGCTGTACAATTTGTCGGCAGGAATTTCTGTCGCATGGTAATTAGAATTATAGATAGAAAGGTTAAAAGCCGATGTCAATTGGCCGCTCCATTTCCAAAATTTAAGAATAACCGATTTAACAATACAGCCGGCGGGGGGACGGAAGAAAGCAGCCATGGTATCGCCATCGGCAAAACCAAAATTAACGCCGCTAAAGGTATGTTTCAGGGTGTCAATAATTCCCTCTGCCTTGCTTAATTTGGCAAAACGTTTCTGAATCATCTGTCCCAAATTCGGGGAATTCAATTCGTCAGCAGTCATAAAAATCGCGTCACTTTGATGGCCAGGGATGCCAGGACGCAGGACCGCATATTTCTTGGCATTATTCGCCATCGCGGTTAGGGAAAATGCCACTACTAAAAACAAACTAA
>CAZMRE010000186.1:0-4434 GCA_964568545.1 uncultured Deferribacteres bacterium
ACAAAAGCTAAATAATTCCCACGGCTTTGGCTGGCAGCCACCCCTCTTTCCCATCGGCCAATTTAATTTCAAACCAGCCGTTGGTCTTCTGCTCAATCCGAACTTTGACTCCTTCGTGCAAGGAAAAGACAAGGGTGCCGTCCTTTGCGGGAGCACTTTTAACATCAACCTTGGGGGCTAAAACAACGGCCTCCGCTGTGTGGGCTTGCACCCAGGCCTTTGTGCCAAGTGTAAATGCAAATACAACGAACACAATGCCGAGAGCCCACGCCAATTGGCGGGACAATTTGCGGAAGCCTTGCTTTCGAACCAGCAGAGCCAGCACAATAAAAAGAACCGTTAACACATAAAAAATAGCTGTAATCCAGAAAAGGGCAGCCGTGCCGAAAATATTCTGGAAAGATTTAAAATAGCGAATGTAAAACAACTCCGGAATGGAAGGAATGCGATCGACTACCCGCAGATTGACCAATTCCAGATTGTGGCGGACATCTTCATCCCGGGGAGCCAGTTTCAGTGCCCGATTGTAGTACAAAACTGCAGGCCCGATTTTGTGCATCTTGTAATAGCTGTTCCCAAGATTGTAATAAAGCTCCGGCGATTCGTAGCCCATTTTGAGAATTTGCTGATAATCGGAAATGGCTTCTTCGTATTTCCCCTTCTGGTAGGCCTCATTTCCCTTCTGGAACAAATAGCTTTTCTGATCTGCCAGAAGGAGCGAGGATACTCCCAGAAGAATCCAAAAACCGAGAATCACTCGTCGTGATAGTTGCCTCATTCCCATCTTCTAAATCACCTTTTCCAATCGAATAATGGCTTGACTGGCATTTTCGAAACACCGCGTCATGTCCTCCACAGTGCTATTTGCCGGCGCGAATCTCTGGAAATCACAAATTCTTAAACAATCCAGATATTTCCGAATCGTTTCGTCATCCACGCGGCGGTCGCGCATAAGCTTTTCCACCTCATCCGTCATGATTCCAGCGGTTGGCAAATTGAATTTATCGCCCAAAAAACCAAGAAGTGCTTTTGAAATCTCCGCAAAAAATTCTTTTTGTGTGTCAACCCCCAGCACTTTTTTGGCGTTTTGCAGCCGCTTTTTTGCTACCTGGTTCGCTCTCTGGCTGCGCGCAAAGGCCACATTTTCTTTCAGCCGATCCTGGTAACGCTTGTAGCCGAAGGCACCTCCCAGAACAATCAGCGGGAAAAAGACAATCAGCCAAAAAGACGTCATTTTGTAGAAAAATTGATTCATTTTCTGAAATTCAGGCGGCTGTGTTTTAATGAAACGAATATCTTTTCCGATTAATTGCACATCTTCTTTTGAAAGACCTTCGCCCAACGACACGATAGATTCCGCCCCGGGTTTGACGTGAACCACAAATTCCGGTGAGTGAACCGTTTGATAGGCCTTTCTGGCAGGATTAAAATAACTGAAAGAAATGGGGGCAATTCGCTGCTCACCCGGAAATCGAGGGATCAACACATATTCAAAGGTTTTGGAGCCACGAACACCCGTCGCTGTTCGATTAATTTTTTCGGTGATTTTTGGCTCGTACCGCTCGAAATCCGGTGGCACCGTGAGTTTTGGTTCCGGAAGCATTTTAATATTTCCAGTTCCGGAAATTTTAACCGTGAGTGTGACCGCCTCGTTTGCCTTTACGGAATCCTTGCTGACCTTAGCTGTCATGTTGAACTGGCCCACCGCGCCTGAAAAATCCGCCGGCTTTCCTTCTTCAGGCAAAGGCAGCACAGTAATTGCAATCGGTCTGGATTGAATATCTCTCTCTACCTGCCTGCCAAAAAAATCATCATTAAAAAAATCATCAAAAATATCCCGTGAACGGCGATTATTGGGAACCCGCACCTGGCAGGTGACCACCATCGGATCAATCATCTTTTTCCCGGGAGCCGTTGGAAAAAGAGCCATTTTTTTAAGATCAGCTACAATGTATTTAACGCCATTTAAGATTTCATTTCGTGTTTGAGGCCGTTGAGGCATTGGAATATCTTCTGCCCAAAAGCCCTCCGTTTTGGGAAGCGACTTAATGCCGTAGCCAGTGACCGAAAGGCGAGTGTAAATCCGAAAAGTAACTACTACCGGCTCATTCTGGTACACTTGTCGCCGGTTGACAAGAGCCCGCAAAAAAAGGGCGTGGCTCAACCCGCTTTTTGGCTGTGTACCTGCCCGCGGCGCTGTGGAAGGCGGCTGTCGGCCCGCCACGGGAGGCGGTTGGGAAACCACCTTTTTCTGAATCAGAATGGTTAAGGGATTGGTTTTGTACGTTTTCCCCTTTACTTTAACTACAATGGGAGGGATCGTAAAAGCGCCCGCACGATTGGCCCGATAATAGTAAATTAGAGTTTTTGAAACGGACATGCTGCCGTTAATAAATTGAATACTTTGCGAGCTGCTGCTTCCCATAAAATCGGCAAATTTTGAAATATCCGGCAGCTTTGGCGACGATATTTTGCCGGCACCGCTGCCCGATGCTTCAACCGAAACGGAAAATTGCTGCCCGACAGACACATTATTCCGATCCAGATACGCACGGACAGACAGATTCCCCGCCCAGGCCTGGGAAACCAGTAAAATCGCAATCAGTCCGACACTGCCAAAAATTCTTCTTCCGTTCATCTTACACCATAATTTGTCCAATCCGCCAGAAACCTGTGCCCTTCTCTGAAGACGGATCTAATTTTGAAAACTTCAAACATTTTAATCGGTTCCCGCATTTTCTACACTTTTTTGAAAACGTCGGGAAGTTAAATCCGACAAGAATTACCAATCTTTTGCTACCCGGGCACGACCGCCCCGAACTTGCATTTGCCGCTTCTTCTGAAGCTTTTTTTCGTCATTTTTAAGCGCATTTAAAATCCGTTCCGCATCCTTCTTAGTCATTTGATTTTTTTTCATTTTCTGCGCTTGCTGTTGCTGCTGTTCTTTCTGTTTTTTCTGATCGCCCTGCTTTTGTTTCTGCTTTTCCTGTTGTTGCTGCTGTTTTTTTTGTTGATTTTGATTTTTCTGGCCGCTCTGTTTCTGTTGCTGCTTTTGTTGTTGCTGCTGTCGCTGTTGTTGTTGCGGTTTTTTCTTGGCGTTTTCTTTCAGTTTACGGCGAACATATTCCAGATTGTACTTGGCATCGTGATCGTTTGGATCAAGTTTCAGGGCTTCTTTGTACGATAAAATGCTCTCCGGTAATTTCCCCATTTTGTAAAGACAGTTTCCCACATTGTAGTACACCTGCTCCTGAACGTGAATATCTTTTGAATTTAAAGCCTTCTGATACGATTTCAAGGCGTCTTTGTAATTCTTCTTCTTGTACAGGGCGTCGCCGACATTAAAATGAATGAGCGGCGATTCAGGATTTTTTAGCAACGCATCCTGATATTTGTTCAGAGCTTCGTCAAATTTCTTGTTGGCAAAAGCCTCATTTCCCTTTTTCACTCGGGAACGCGCCGTGTCCGCGTAGAGGCTTGTACCAAACACAAAAATCAACACAATAAACAACAATTGTAAAATCGCTGATTTTTTCATTTTTATTTTTGCTTTTTTATTTTTAATTTTTTTATGCGAATCGCCCTTTCCACTCGGCTTTAACTTTTCGCCGTTCCGGAATGAGCATTTCCAGAATCAACAAGATCAACCCAATTCCCAGAAAATACTGGAATCGGTCCTCGTATTGAGAAAAAATCCGAGAGGCCAATTCCTTTTTCTGCATTTTCGAGATGTCCGCGTAGATTTTATTTAATTCCATTTCCCCGGACGTTGCATGGTAATACTTTCCACCCGTTTGCAGGGCAATCTTTTCCAGAGTTATTTCGTCCAGTTTGGTCATGACCACATTGCCGTTTTGATCCTTTTTATATCCGAGGCTCCTTCCATTTGCATCGTAAAGCGGAATGGGAACGCCCTGTGGCGAACCAATTCCAACAGTGTAAATAACCACGCCTTCTTTTTCCGCAGCGTCAGCCATTTTCATCGGATCGCCCTGAAGATTTTCTCCATCGGTAATGATAATCAAAACCTTGTGCTTGCGCTCCTTCTGGACAAATGAACTCATCGCCACGGAAATCGCCTTGCCAATATTGGTGCCGGGCTTAGGAATAAGGTCGGTGTCCATAATATCCAAAAACATTTTAGCTGCGGAGTAATCCAGCGTAAGCGGACATTGCACAAAGGCATCTCCGGCAAAGGCAATCAGGCCAATGCGATCCCCTTGCAAATGATCAATCAAATTGCCCACCTCATGTTTGGCTTTTTCCAGCCGATTTGGTTTGATGTCCTCGGCCTTCATCGAAAGCGAGACGTCCATTGCCACAAAAATATCGACACCTTTGCGTTTCACTTCTTCCAATTTCGTGCCAATCTGCGGCCGGGCCAGCGCCAAAACAAAAAAGGTGTAACTCAAAATCAAAAGCGCATTCTTCCAG
>CAZMRE010000187.1:0-4401 GCA_964568545.1 uncultured Deferribacteres bacterium
AAATTTGAAACAAATATATATCCAAAAACAGCTTTCATGATCATTGTGCGCCATCGTGAATCACGGGGCCGAGAATGCGAAGCGTGCTAAAGCACCCTGTTTTTCGGGCACCGTTTACGGTACTCTATGACCCATAGCCGCAGGCCTAAAGCCTGCAGTTGCGCAATTGCCAAGAATGAAAATCTGCTGCGAGGGGGATTCCAACGCCTGACATTTGTGAAAATAATGAAAAAAGGATCGCCTGTGAAATACATTACAGTTGAAAAAACGGATTCTGTCGCTCGTGTGACGATCAACCGCCCCCGCAAGCACAATGCCTTCAGTTGGGACACCATGAATGAGCTTATCGAAACCTTTCAGCATCTGAAAAACGATACCTCTGTGCGTGGGATTATTTTAACCGGTGCCGGGGAAAAGGCATTTTGTACCGGAGCTGATCTCGGCGATTTGCTTCGATTCGACACTGCGGAAAAATCCCGCCAATACGCATTGAAGGTAGACGAAATGATGGATACAGTCATGAATTTCCCCAGGCCAACGGTAGCTGCTATTAACGGGTTTGCACTCGGTGGGGGAATGGGATTAGCGGCCGGATGCGACATTCGGATCATGAGCAGCCAGGCAAAAGCAGGATTTCCTGCTGTGAGAATCGGAGCTGTTTTGCCGGTAGGATGTTCCCTTCGCGTGATGGCGCTCATCGGTTTAGCAAAAAGCAAAGAGCTGATGCTGACCGCAAGAATGGTGTCGGCAGACGAGGCTCTTGACATCGGGTTGGTTCATGCGGTGGTGCCGCCGGAAAGTTTGCCGGAAAAATCGCAGGCTGTTCTTGAGGAAATCCTCCTGGGCGGGGACGAAGCGCTCTACGCGACGAAACTGATTCTCAACCAAAAACTGCGGGCAGAAATTCAGCAGTACGCCGCTCTCAGTCCCGATAACTTTGCCTATCTTTCAACCACCGACGATTGGAAGCAGCGAATTGATGAGTTTGTAAACAAGAAAAAATAAATTTTAAGAGACAGGATTAACAGGATTTCGGGACAAGCGATCCTGTTTAATCCTGTTTATCCTGTCCAAAAAAATCGGACAAAAATCCCGGATGAACCATTTTCCCCGGAGCTCTTTCCAAAATATCTTTCATCTTCTCTGGATGGGAGAGCTTCCCTGCACAGCCATTCATGTCACCTGGCAGCCGGAGCCCATTCAGAAGCCCGCTTCCCTTGCACATGCAGAAAAGGCCTTCTGGAAGGAGCTGCTTAAAAAACACCCCGCGGCTACTCTGTTTAACGGGCCGTTGGCGGAGCTGGAATCGTTTCGGGTCGAAACGAACCGGCTTCTTCTGAACCTGCGCTTTTCAGACTATCGGGCCTTCATGTACAGCAATTTTCACCGAACGCAGATTCTGAAAAATTACGGTGAGGCATTTGTGAATCAGGGACTTGGAATCAGCGCCGTGGTTCGCACTGGCGATGACAAGATCGTTCTGATGAAGCGGAGTGCGCAGGTTGGCGAATATCCGGGAAAGCTGGATGTTTTTGGCGGGCACGTTGAGCCGGGCAAACACATGGTGAACGGTGTACCCGATCCCTGCGCGGGGATTCGTGAAGAGCTGCGTGAAGAACTGAATCTTTCTGCCGAGGAAATCCCGGACTTACGGATTATCGGCATGATTCGCAATGCCGAAACAAGCAAGCCGGAGCTTGTGTTTTTGGCTAAATCTTTCCTGTCCCTTGACGACATTCGGGAAAAAGCGAAACAGGCAACGGACGCCGGGGAATACGATTCCTTGGTGTCGGTCAGCGATAGGAGGGATTCCCTCGAAAAATATTTGGACGAAAATGCCGGTCGCTTTTCACCATCCGGATTGGGCAGCCTGTGGGTTTACGCACATTTGCGAAGCCAACTCCTTGATTGATTTTACACGGGATTGACAGGATTTTCTTCCGGCAATTATCACTATTTTCTCATTTCTGCTGAGGCAATTCCACTTCTGTTGCAATGACCAGCTTTTTAATTCCTGCCTGCTTGACCAGATCCATGACCTCCACAACCAAGCCGTGAGGAACGGTTTTGTCAGCTTTTAAAACCAGTGTGCTCGGGTGGCTCTCTGCTGCCTGTTTTTTGAGGGCGGTTCCCAGGCGGTCAATAGCATAGGGTTTGTCATTGAGGAAGATTTGCTGCTGGGCGTCGATAAAAATCGTAAGCTTTTGAACCTTTTCCACGACGGCTGTTTTGGCTGCAGGGAGGTCCAATTTCATTCCCGGCTGTTCCTGAAAGGTGGACGTAACCATGAAAAAAATCAAAAGAATAAATAAAACATCGATTAGTGACGTGATATTAAGCGAAAGTTTTTTTCGCGACTGCATGGCAATGTGCATAAGTCGATCATCCCAATCCGCCTACAGCGGATTTATTTTTTTGGTTGTTGTTGCCATCTTCTACGCTTTTTCGAAAAAGCAAGGCAAAGCGATTCCTGTCTTTGTAAAACAGGTGTTTTGAAGTAACTGTTCTTTCCGACTGACCGGTAGTTCCGAAGCCTACAGAACGTCTTCCACACCAATTTTCGTCTCAAGCGAAACAATTTTCCTTACCAATTCGCCAGTATATTTTTCTATCTCCAAAACAATATTCTCAGCCTTGTGATCAAAATAATTGTAGAAAATCAGGGCTGTTACACCGATGGAAAGGCCAAAGACCGTTGTAATAAGGGCTTCGGAAATTCCCGCCGACAGCGCACTGGCCTGTCCAACACCCACTTTCGAAATCACATTAAAAACCTTGATCATACCAATGACCGTGCCCAGAAGTCCCAGGAGCGGTGACACCCCGGCAATGGTTTCGAGGGCACCCAAACCACTCTGCAGAGCGTGAACCTCCTGGCGCCCCTGCTCTTCAATTACCTCTTTTAGATCCTCTTTTGGTAGGTGGCGCTGCTCGAGCGTGAGCCTTGTCAGATTGGCAAAAGGCCCGGTGTATTTTTGACAAAGTGAAATGGCTAGTGGAATATCGCCGGCTTCTTTCAGTGATTCAATTGTGTTGGAAATTTCGGGTAACATGATTTTTTTTCGGCGTAGGTGAATCAGGCGTTCCAAAATTATCGCCAGTGCCCAGACCGAAGCAATGGCCAATGGAATCATCATTATTCCACCTTTTAGAAAAAACTGCCAGGATTGTTCAAATGCGTTCAATGGAATCTCCTATTTTTTAACGATGTACCAGAATGAGCCCGTGATTTCAAGATAATCCTTCGGGAAGTCCCGAGGCAACGGTTTAAAAGGGGCCGAAATTTCAACGGCATTAACGCTTGTTTCCATTAAAGTTTTGTGTCCTTCGTATCGAACCAATTGAACCTTATCCAGATGTCCGTCTGGGTAAATCCGAAAACGCAAAAGTGTATGGCCTTGAATTAAGCCCAATTTTGTAAATGCCGGGGGCGGAAAAATGTGCTGCTGGATGCGCTTTTTGAGATAAATCATGTACGGGGCGAAATCCCAATCGTAGGTATTAAAAGCCAGCCCGCCCAATTTATCGACGTTAAATTCCTCATTTTCATAAGAAAGATTTGAAGGCGAAGCTGAGGGACGAGATCGCTGCCCGGTTAGCTTGTCGGGACTAAACGTCTCGTACGTTTGTTGACGGGTAGAAAAAAGGGGGGATTCCTCCCGTTTGAGAACCTTCTCTTCAGATTCTTTTTTGGCTTCAGCCTTCGGCTTTTTTACCACAGAAGGTTTTTCCGGAGCTGCCGCCATCTGGGAAATCTCAGGGCTGGGGATGTTCCCCCGTGAAGACGGAAGTCTGCCTCTTTTGCCCATTTTTTTGGAATTAGCTGCCTCTGAATTTTTGTCAGAATAGAAACGCGCCGTTTTTGGCTTTTTAGGTGCAGCTTTAGGCGTCTCCACAAACTGGAATTCGATTTGCTTGTCCTTCTTCAGGGCTTCCTGTTTGGCTTGAATCGGAAACAACTGAAAATGAACTGTTGCGCCGTAAATCCAGAGCAGAAAAAGATGAAAAGCAAGTGAGAGTAAAATAAAGGGAATAATTTTATTTTTTGAAAAATATTTTTTTGTAGCGACTTTTAACTCCAATGCCAACCTATCTTCTCAACCCTATTTTTGCATTTGTTTGGGAATGACGAGCGTGAGCTTTTTGATTTTAAAATGCCCGATTTAATTTCTCCTTTTATTACAATTTATCACACTAAAAGTTTCATTTCACTAAAATAATTGTGTTTAAACAAACAAAATTATTTTACCCACAAATTTACACAACTTATTTTTGGTTCTTCGCAAAAATGCGACCATTTTATTCCATTTTAAAAGCGATTCTGATAACAAGCAAAATCAAATCGAAAAAATTAAAATCACAATTTAAAATGTAAAAATACCGCCTAAAAAACAGTTGCAA
>CAZMRE010000188.1:0-4375 GCA_964568545.1 uncultured Deferribacteres bacterium
GGAATGAGATTGGAAATTCCGTCAAGAGCGCCATCGGCACCGGACAAAATTCCAGCCGTCCAGAAATGAGATTTCCCGATGAAAATCATAAAATCGGGGCGTTTTTCTTTCAGCCGAATGAGTTTCAACAAAAACAAATAATCCACAGAGCTGTCTTTAATTCCAATAATATTTTCGATCTCCATTAACCGGGAAACCGTTTCAATGTGCACACTTGATTTCGTCATGGAGGGAATGTTGTAAATCATTAAAGGGATTTCGGCGCTTTTTGCGACCGCCTTGTAATAGCGATACAATTCTTCCTGGTTATTGGCCGGATAATAAAATGGCGGATGAAGGACAGCCACATCTGCCCCTTTTTCTTCGACTTGCGCCAGATTTTGCAATGTCCGCCGCGTGGACGTATCGCTTATTCCGGAAAAAACAAGCAAGTCTTTCTTTCGAATTTTGGTAACCACATCCAGCGCACGGTTTCGCTGGGAATTCTCCAGAGCAATTCCCTCGCCCGTTGTGCTGTTCACAAATATGCCATGAACCCCGGCTTCCTGTACATAATTCATCAGCTTAACTAATGCATTTTCATCGACCTTTTCCTCTTCCGTAATGGGCGTCACCAGAGGCACAACCACCCCTTTTACATTCTCTGAATCAATCATTTCTGATCCTTTTGCTTGGTAAGAATTTTTAGTTTGAATTTCAATAATTCCGGCCAAAATGTTTTCATTAAACCGGCCTCTTAAATTAAAGCAAACATTTGCATAAATTCAAGAAAAAAATACCTACTTTCATAAATGTTGAAAAATGAGATTTCGTTGCAGCTTTAAGTGATTTTGAGCGGCACCAACATCCGCCCTTCTCATAAAGATTGGAAAATAAGAGCTTAACCGCCAAAAAATATCGACCACCAGGTGTCCACAAAAGCATGGACTAACGCGCCTGCTGTCACTTTTCCCGTTCGGATGTACGTCAGGCCGTAATACCAACCCGCGATACCAGCCAGAATCACATACACCCAAGGCAAATGCCATACGCCGAGCGGACCAAAATTAATATTAAAGAATGGAGCATTGTGATTATTTCCGTGGGCCAGACCAAAAATTACTGAGGAAATGGCCAATGCAATCCAGAGCCCGTTTTTGCCGTGAATGGTTTTTTGCAGGAAATTGTGAATCATTCCCCTAAAAAGGATTTCCTCCGGGATGCCGGTAAACAAAAAAATGGCAATGTACTGAACAATCCACTCGTACCAGGGTTTCAGGTGGGGCGTCTGTCGAATAAAATGAAATGGCATTCCAATGGGAATTGCAAAAAAGACAATGAAAATTCCAAAATAGGCGGCTACTTTTTTCAAATCTTCTTTCGTCCAGAGGAAATTAAAGCCAAATCCTTCAACCGGTTTGAATACAATAAATAGGTAAAGTCCTTCCACAATAGCCGCCAACTTGAAGTAGTCCACGCCGGCAACAATGGGGGCGGATATTTTTGGAATCAAACTGAACTCAACCGGAAGCCAAATTAACAAAATGACCAGAGCATTCCATATATTCAAGCGCTGGCCATCCGAACGATCCAGAAGCAAGACCCCGTAGGGGAATCCCAGATAGAGAAAGCCTTTCAGGGCGGCCGTACTCGTAAGCATTCCTGCCAGAGCAGCGTAAATCACATAAATCGCATAAAGTCCTAAAACAGGGAGCGCCCCCGCGGCTGCCTTCCCTCGAAAGCGAGCCCGCCACGAATCCACCCAGCGGGTTACTGACTGCCCGAAAAGCGCTGCTATGAGCAAAACATAAACACTTAGGGAAAGCAGCCAGGCCGCCGAACACACGTGTCTGCTCGCCGCAAAAATCACGGATACAAAAAGCGATAAAACCACCAAAGCCCAAAACATCCGCGCTTCTTTCACATGTTGATTGCTCATTTTTTTCCTTGCTTTTTCTAATCGCTAAATGCGTGCCCATAGTTACTTTTTCTGGCAAAACCACTTAACCTGTATTGCTCATAAAGTTAGCCGCAAAGACACCAAATCACTAAGAATATTATGTTTAAAGAAATGATGGATACAAAATTAAGTTTTTTGAAAAATCTTCAAGAGATTTATCATCTCATTTATTATCAAAAATCTGTGCCCCCGCGTCCTCGCGGCAATGAATTCTTCAGGTTAAATATGGATTAAAAAATACGCCTGCTGCTCAAAATGGCTTTTTAGAATATTCTCTTTTGGGGCGTCAATTCTGTTTTTTAACAAACAGCTCTTCTGGCATAACCCGGGTTAAAAGCACCGTTCCATTTTCAATCTTTACCCGATAAACCGGCCAAACGTTCAAGCGGTTTGCCACTTGCAATGCCTTTTGGGGAGATGCTTTGTAAAGATAAAAATTCATTCTCGTTCCGGGCAAATCCTTCCGCACTCCTTCCCGAAAAACCAGACGATTGGCTTTGTAGTTCCAAGTTCCGGCCAAATGCTCCACGTAATTATCTTTTATCAGATTCCAGCCATTCCCCAGCGTAAACAATCCATTGGAAAGCGACAAAATAGGGTCGTGAAGCAGATCACTCGGTACCGCTACCAACGAGTCTTCGCCCATTGGCGCCGAATAGTAGTGAAGCTTTCCCTTCAGCGGGAAAGCAATTTCTACCATCCCGTCAACAGGACGCTTGGCGTTAATTTCCAATTTGTAAAGATTTTCATCAAATTTTTGCACAGTGATTGTGTACTTTTCAGCGCGCACTTCCACAGGAACAGGGGAATAATCAACCGCAACGGGAACGGCCTCGGGGGTACTTTTCTCCGGTTGCACGACCCCTGTTTTTAGATCGACGCGAACCGTTTGATCACTCATTTTAGTCGCATTTAGCACTTCCTTAATCAAAACACGCGAGCCTTGTTCGGCAATGGCACATTCCTCGTCCGTGTAGCGCACTTCAATAGGTAATGGCGACCAACCGGACGAATCGGAAACCTCTCCCAACAGCAGGTGTTTCCAGGATAATCGAAGCACTGAACGAATGAGAGCATTATTGGCGCCCAATTTTTGGGCCAATTTGCTGAGTGTTTCCGCCACCAAAACCCAGCCTCGTGTAATAAAATTGCGTGCCCGCGTCAGTCCGTCTTTCTCATTGCCGCTTCCCTGTTTCCCAAGCCAATTGTAGGGGCCGCCAGCGCCCATATTCCAGGTGCCTTCGGGGATGTAGGCCATTTTCGGAATTTTGTAATTTTTTTTCTTCAAAATATTCACGAACTCACTAACAGTGACAAACGTGTACCCCTCTTTTTGCATCCGTTTGAACCTGTCAATGTGCTTTTTCTCCCACTCTGGAACGCGGTAAAAATTGCTGGCATAGTCGCGGGTACTAAATACCTCACCATCGTCAAAAAATGCCCAATCCCATTTGCAGCAGCGCAAATCTTTCTTTCCGCCTCCCAATAAAATCAGCATTTTCTTGCCATCGTACTCAAATTCTTCAAGAGGCATTTCTCCCGATCGGTAGTACCCGTAGGGATTGGAGCTGGTAACGACCACATCGTACTGCCCGTGTAAAGCAGAGGCAATGGCCGGAGAATACTGAAGTTCCTGACCAAAGAAAACACGTGAGCGCTTTAGATTTAGTTTTTTCAGAACCACATCGCTCATCTCTACAGAACGCTGCATATCAATGGCCGGATAACCGATAAAGAGTTGGTCGGAATAGTGCGCCACAACCAATTCCAGTTGGCCCTTGTTAATAAGCCGCCTGAGGTGTTCCAAAACATCGGGAAACTCTTCCTGAATCACATCCAGCGCCCAGGCCTGAATCTCAAAATCTCCTTTATAAGTAGGATGTTGATCGTAAAATGCAAGCAGTGGCCTTATGCATTCTCGGACAATTCTCCGTTCAATCCGCTGATCACCGGCCACGTATTGAAGATTAAAATGGTAAACGGCCATGGCGTATTTGGGTTTTGCACTCGTTTGCGTTGAAAAAACAAAGATCAAAAAAAGGCTACCAAACAGATAAAAAAGACGTTTCATAAAAAACTCCCGGCGTTCATTTGGTTTAATATTTTGCCGCAAAAAATTGAGGCGACAGTACAAAAAAAGTTACTACAATTCAATCCCAATTAATTGCGTTTTCTTAAAGAAATAAAACGCTGCTCCTCGCAAGATTGCGCAATTTTTAACCTATTTTTAGACACTATTTCAAACTTACGTGATAATTTTATACCATTGAAATGGCTAATGTCTCTTTTGATTTTAACATTTATTTTCATTTGAATATTTGTTTAGAAAATAACAAAAATATGCATGTTTCGCAAGAACCAAAATGTATGTGTGTTTTGGCCAAATTGGCTTGAACAATCGCAACAAATTATTCCAGCGATGGCGTGGGTGCGCCC
>CAZMRE010000189.1:0-4349 GCA_964568545.1 uncultured Deferribacteres bacterium
AAAAACAATGGGTTGTAACCTAAAAAATAGAGAACAAATCATTGAGGATTACCTGAGCGGCAGGTTGAGTCAAAAGGAAAAGGATGCCTTTGAAGAGCACCTCTTTCAATGCGATATTTGCTACCGGGAAGTGCGCCTGCGCGAGGAATTGAAAGACACGATTCAAAAACACGGAGCCTCTATTTTTTCACGGGCAGCGCTTGAATCAAGCTCAAAAGAAACAAACAAAGGAAAATCTCTCCTGCAGAAAATTTTTCCTTCTCCTCCGCCGCGTCCGGTCTTTGCTCTGGCCTCTTTTCTTCTGATTGCTGCCGTGCTCGGACTTTTCTGGGGAAAATGGCATCGAAGTGCGAGAGCACCGTTTCCCGCCGCTGTGCCAATCGCTTCCCAAAAATTGCCTGAAATCCCAACCCGATCGGAACGGGCGGGGAAAAAACAATCGCTTTCGCCAAAAACAAAGCCCAAACCAAAGGCACGGAAACAAAAACAGGAGAAAGCCCCTGTTCTTCTTGCGGCGAATTTTGAGCCGTCCGCCACGTACGAAGAAATGCTGGCGTCGAATCTACGATCGGCGGCCACCACGATTCTTTCACCAAAAATCGGGCAAAAAATAACCGGCAACACCATTCAATTTCGGTGGAAAACATCCGAAGCCGGGCCGTTTCTTTTAAAAATATTAAATAATCGCGGTCGGGAGTTGCTCAGTCTTAGTACAGAGCAGAACAGCCTGACGCTCAAACGAAAATTGCCGCCCGGGCTGTATTACTGGAAATTGGAAACAGAGGAAGAATTAATGGCCGTTGGCAAGTTTCTGGTGCCCGCCATCCGCTGAAAATTACCCGCTGATGAGCACAAAACCACCCCAGAATTTCGGAAACGCTGTTTGCGGATTGTTAATCAGTTCCAATTTGGCCTGGCGCAGGGAAGCCGAATAGCTTTTCCCCAGCAGCATATTTTGATAAAAGGAAAGCATGAGTTCGCTGGTTTGCTTGTCCGAAACCTTCCACAAAGAAACCAGCAGATTTTTGGCGCCGGCGTACAAAAAACCGCGGGTCAGAGAGAGCAGTCCCTCGCCGCGAATCAGCTTGCCCACCCCGCTCTCGCAACTGCTCAGCACAATCAAATTGGCACGCAAATTCAAATTGTAGATCTCGGCCGCATACAGGGTTCCGTCTTCTTTGGCGGCGGAATCGGCCGGTTGCGAAAAAATAATGCCGGAAAGCCCCGGATTTTCGTTGTCGATGATTCCATGGCTGGCAATGTGGACAAATTTGAAATTGGGAGCCGCCAGCTTGAAATTTTCTTCAGATGCGTCTGAATAAAAATAGCGGAGCGCTGGCCGTCCTTTTTGCAAAAAGAGATTGGCAATTCCATCCACTTCAGCTTTGGAATGCTTCAGCGGCGCAAAATATTTTCCGTCAATGTTAACCGACCTGCGGGTTCGTGTTCTTCCTGCCGGAGAATTAGCGACAGCAACCATCCTGTTTCCGGCGGTCTCTTCGCTGAAAACCGGTGCAAAACCAACAAAGCCTCCGGCTCTTTCCGCCCGACGCGAATTTGCCAGAACCGGATTTGAAAAACTTTCCAGAAACAGACCCGCCGAAGGCGAATAGGCCACCTCAAACCGTTCAATCAAATAGGGCGCGTGGGAAAAATCCAGGCGATTTTTGTCCATTGAACGACTGATAAGTGCCTCAAAGGGAATTTCGTAGAGCTGGAGATGGGGAACAATAATCAGTTTCTTTTTGCTGTGAATCAATTTTTCCACTGGCTGTACCAAAACCCTGTAAAGCCGGTAACTTGCATCGGAAAAGCGAAACAAATCGGCCTTTTTGATTCGGCTGCGGAAGGCATTGATTCCTTCGAAAAAACTGGAATCCACGGCCACCGTCTTAACGAGAAAATTCTTGTGATCGATTGCGAAAATGCGCATGTTTTTTTTCGACACGAAATAATCGAGCAAAATTTCATCGGGTGCCAGGCGGGCCTGCACATCGGCAACACGCACCTCGCGCGGGAGGTACTTCAGGTGGTAATATTCGGGATAGGATTTTTCAAATAAATCAATAAGATTTCTGTAGTCCTGCTTCAGCGCAAAGGCTTTCTTACGGTAATCCGCTATTTTCAGACTGTCCCCGTTCCCCTTTTTGCGCAATTCTTTCCGCAGATGTGTTTCAACAACAGAGAGTTCCTGCCTGATTTTGTTCTGGCGCTCTAACAAACTATCCGGGATGCCGGAAACCCGCCTGGCTTTTAATTCGTAAAGGGACTTCTGCAAAACGGCAAATTTGGCTTTTTGAGCGAATCGAAATTGCTGGTGCCAGTAGTCGCTTTTGCCGGTCAGAGCGTAGAGCGTGCCCAGGGTTTCGATGGCATTTTCGGCAATCTGTTCCTCGTATTTCGCTACGAACAATTTGGACTGCTCCGAACGGTAACTGAGAATAATTTGATCGACTAATTGGGAGGCCCGTTCGTCTGTTTTCAGCCCAGCGAAGAGATTTTTCTGCCTTTGAGCAGGAGTGTCCTGCCAGTTGGAAAAGGCCCTTGCCTTGTGCACCAGGCTGTAAATTAAGTATTTGTCGGATAACCGGTTCTCAATGGGCGGATTGTGAAAAATATTGGAATCCGAGAAGGACGGCACCAGAGCAATCATGGCCTTTTGAAAATAGTGCAGGGCTTCGCCGTGGCGGGCATTCTCCTCAAGAAGGGTTCCCATGCCATTGTAATCTTCAGCAATTTTCGGATGATGCCCACCAAAAAGATTTTTGTTGATTTTTAATGATTTCTGATAATATTCTAGCGCCGAGTTCATATCATTTTTCAATCGGTAAGCCTCCCCGAGATAGTGGTAGCTGGAGGCAACGGAGGGATGGTTTTCACCGTAAAATTTTTTCCTGATTGTCAAAGCTTTTTGAAAATATTTTATTGCCGCATCGATTTCATACAATTTCCAATGACACAAGCCGATGTTATTCAGGGCGGGGGTGGTTGAAATGTCCTCTTGCCCCTTAAGCTGCCGGTAAATCGTCAATGCTTTCTGGAAATACTCGATCGCCTTTTTGTAGTCTCGTTTTTCAAAGAAAATCATGCCTATGTTGTTGTAGGAGGATGCAATTGCTATATTTTTGTTTTTTGTTATTTTCGAGAAAATAAAAAGTACCTGCTGATAGCAGTCATGGGCGTCGTCGAAATTGCCGATTAAATAATTTGCATTCCCGATCATATTGTAATACCAGGCTACATCTGCTCGGTTTTCTCCGGATAGTTTCTTTCTTATTTGGATGGCTTTCTTAAAGTAATTGATTGCCTGTCGATAGTTCCCCTGTGTGTAGCTGATATTGCCCAGCAAGGAGTAGTTGTCCGAGCCGCGAAGGCTTTCTTCCTGATGCGTTGCTTTTAGAACGGAAAGTGCTTTTTCAGAATAGTAAGCCGCACTATCGTACATGGATTTTTGGAAGAATTGCTTCGCTCTGGAATGGTATTGAGCGGCACGTGTGGAGTCCCCAGATGAGAAAGTTCTTGACTTTTGAGAAAAAGCCACAGACGTGACCGACAGAAAAACGGCCAATAAAATAAGAGCGCCTGGACGCTTAAAAAAATGCCGCTGAGTTCCGTCGTTAGATTGCGTGTACATGAGAATGCCCTATTTTTTTGCTTATTAACGGAGATACGATTCTTCCAAAAAGCCTTAATTCAGCAAAAAGGCAAAACCCAGGGCGGGGAAAATCACCCCGGAAAAAGACTGATGAATGCCTAAAACAGGGCCGGCATGGGCAAATAAACGCCAGCCCGCCCCCGCGCCTAATCCTTTTCTCCCCAAAAAAAGCGTCAGGAAAAAGCGCCTGTAATTTGCGCCGGAAACGCCCAGCGCCCAATTTCCGCCTCCCTTTCCGTTGGCAGAAAGCCCGGTCGTGAGCAAAGCCGTAGCGTGGAGTCCCCAAAAATTGCGCCGGTAGACGACGGGCACTTTTAATCGGTGAATGATGAGCGTGTAAAGCGTGTCTCGTTTCGGAGACAAGAAACTAATCTTCCCACTGAGGGTTAGCCTTGGATTCCCCCAGAAATTTTCGGTAACTGTCACTTGTCGAGATCGCCGAAAAAGGAGTGTTGAATCCTTTGTAGAAGCACGTAGAATAAAATCCAATTTTTTCAATTTTGAGAGGCTTTGCTCCCAAAGGGCACGCGGAACAATCAAACAGGAGTCTGCCAAGGGCGGATAAAGAGAACACTCCGAGACAAGCGAATCCGGCCGATGTATTTTAATCAGCGCCCGAATGGTTTGCGTCAACCGCCTGAGCTTCTCCGTACGAAATGCCTGATAGCGGAGAAGATTCGCAATGACATCCGGG
>CAZMRE010000190.1:0-1823 GCA_964568545.1 uncultured Deferribacteres bacterium
CTCGAAATTGAAGGCATTGGCGAAAAGAAACTCTTTCAGATTTTGCAATCCTGGAAGGAGCAAAATCAGGCACGGGACATCATGATTTTTCTGAGCCAGTACGGAATTAGTCCCGTGTTGGCGGGTAAAATAGCCAAGACCTACGGCGCCCAGACCCTGGACATCATCCGAAAAAATCCCTACAAATTAGCCGACGACGTGTTTGGTGTCGGATTTTTGACGGCTGATAAAATTGCGCGGAATATGGGAATTTCTGCGGAGGAACCCGCCCGAATTGAATCCGGGTTAAAATACACCCTGCAAAAAGGGCTTGACGAGGGACACACCTATCTGCCGCGAAAGGAATTACTTGAGAAAAGCCGGGAGATTCTAACAGTTCCTGTTGAAAAAATTGCCGCCGTTCTCAACGAGCTGATTAAGGTGAATCACTTAACGCCCGACGGCGAAAAAATCTACCTACCGGCGTTTTATCATGCCGAAAAAGGATTGGCCGAAAAGTTGGCTTTGATCGCTTCGGTAAATCTGGTCAAATTGGGTGTGGAAGAGACTCAAAAGCGGATCGAACAGCTCTCGTATGTGCAGAAGGTCAGCTACAGCGAGGAGCAAAAACAGGCGATTGCGCTGGCGATGAAAGAAAAGGTTTTGGTGCTAACGGGCGGGCCGGGAACCGGAAAAACCACCACGGTGCGGGGAATTATTCAACTGTTTCAGGCGTACAAACTGTCCATTTTGCTGGCAGCTCCCACCGGACGTGCCGCTAAACGTCTTTCGGAAACGACGCGCCTGCCGGCCTCAACCATTCACCGGCTGCTGAAATACGACCCCCAGACCCGCATGTTTTCTCACAATGAAGAGATGCCCCTGAAAGTCGATGCCCTCATTGTAGATGAGTTTTCAATGGTGGACACGATGCTGGCTTACCACCTCGTGAAAGCCCTTCCTCTAAGGGCCAAGCTCATTCTTGTTGGGGATGTGGATCAACTCCCTTCCGTGGGCGCCGGGAATGTACTCCAGGACATCATCGCATCCGGAATTGTAAAAGTGGTGCATTTGACGGAGGTCTTTCGACAGGCGCTGAACAGTAAAATTGTGGTCAATGCCCACCGAATTAACAGGGGACTGATGCCGGATATGGAGCGAAAACAGGGGGCTAACGTTCTGAGCTCAAGTCGAAAAATTAAACCCATTGAGGATTACGGGGATTTTTTGTTTATTCAGCAAGCCGATCCGGATGCCTCGGCCGACCTCATTCTGGAACTAATTGCCAAAAAATTGCCTGAGCGCTACCGATACAATCCCCTTCAGGATATTGAGGTGCTAACGCCCATGTACAAGGGGCCGATTGGCGTAGACCGACTAAACAGCCTGCTGCAGCAAGCGCTAAATCCGAGACAAAAAAAGCTTTTTCGCGGAAAGGTGGGGTTTGGCGAGGGGGACAAGGTGATGCAAATCCGCAACAATTACGAAAAGGGCGTTTTCAACGGAGACATTGGTGTCATTCAGAGAATCGATCCTGAAAATCGCCAGTTCTGGGTGATGTTCGATTTTCCGGTGAAGTACGACTATTCGGATATCGAGGAACTGGTGCTGGCCTACGCCATTACAATCCACAAAAGCCAGGGGTCGGAATATCCGGCGGTGATTTGCCCGATTACCACGCACCACTACATTATGCTTCAACGGAATCTGATCTACACGGCCATCACCCGCGCAAAGGAATTGGTTGTCCTGATTGGAACCAAAAAGGCGCTGGCAATAGCCATTGGAAATAACCGCGTGCAGGAACGCTACACCAGTTTAAGGAAATTTCTTCGGGAATCGTC
>CAZMRE010000190.1:1923-4334 GCA_964568545.1 uncultured Deferribacteres bacterium
GGAATCGTCTGGAAGAGAAGGCGGTTCAATCCACAAGAAATAGGTATTCAGAAGAGGGAACGAAACATGATTGAAGGCTATCTGAAAAATCTTCAGGTTACATTTAACAGAAGTGACGCGCGGGAAGAAAGCTATTACGAATACCTTAAAAATTTGATTCTTTTGTTTGCGGAAAAAAGGGAATATTACAGGACGGAAATTACAGTTCTTCCAAAGAAAACAGAAGCCGGGAATCCCGATTTTCGAGTCTGGGACGGAAATAATCACATAATCGGGTACATCGAGGCAAAAAATCCTATAGTGACAAATCTGGACTTCACCCAGGAAACTGAGCAGCTCAAGCGCTATCGGGCTACATTTCCAAATATTATCTTGACCAATTTTTACGAATTTCGCCTGTACCGTAATGGCGAATTCATCAAACAGGTTTCTGTCGGTCGATCGGCCATAGCCCAAAAATTGAAAACTGCTCCGCCAGCCGAACATGAAAAGGAATTTTTTGAATTATTGGACAAATTCTTTTCATTTTCACTTCCTGTAATTCGGTCGGCAAAAGCCCTTGCCATTGAGTTAGCCAAACGCACCCGGTTTTTGCGGGATGAAATCATCAGCATTGAGCTGGCTGAAGAAGAGAGACGCAAGCAAAAGGTTATTTTGGGTTTCTATGAAGCCTTCAGGAACTATCTAATTGGGACGCTTACCCAAAAGCAATTTGCCGATCTTTATGCACAAACAATTACGTACGGATTGTTTGCTGCCAGAACCCGTGCGGGAGATGATTTTAATCGTAAATTGGCTTTCAATTATATTCCAAATACAATTGGAATTTTGAGAGACGTCTTTCAGTTTATTTCTCTGGGCAATTCTCCAAAATCCTTGCAGATTCTTGTTGATGATATTTCCGAGGTTCTTAGGGTGACAGACGTTAAAACTATTTTACAGGACTATTTTGAGAAGGGGAAAGGGAAAGATCCAATTATCCATTTTTATGAAACCTTTCTGGAGGCATACGATCCCACAATTCGCGAGCGCCGGGGCGTTTATTACACACCGGAGCCTGTTGTTCATTATATTGTACGCTCATTACATAAACTGCTCAAATCCGATCTGAATCTGCCCGACGGGTTGGCCAATGAAAAGGTTACTCTCCTGGATCCATCGGCAGGTACGCTTACTTTTCCGGCAGATGCGATTCGAATGGCCGTGACTGAATTCACAAAAAAATATGGGGAGGGTGGCAAGAAAAATTTCATTCGCCGGCAAATCTTGCCGAATTTTTTTGCTTTTGAATTAATGATGGCTCCTTATGCTATCGGGCATTTAAAAATGAGTTTTTTGCTTGAGGAATTGGGCTATCCGTTGGCCGAGGATGAGCGTTTTAATCTCTATTTGACTAACACATTGGAAATAGAAGAATTAGGGCAGATTGACATTCCCGGATTAAGCTCTCTGAGCGAAGAAAGCCATTTGGCAGGAATGGTGAAAAAAGAACAGCCGATTCTGGTTATTCTGGGCAATCCTCCTTACAGCGGTATTTCTGCCAACGTAAATGAGTGGACGGAGCGCCTGCTAAAGGAGGATATTGATCAAGCACAGAGTTATTACAAGGTGGACGGCCAGCCACTCGGGGAGAGAAATCCCAAATGGTTGCAGGATGATTACGTAAAATTCCTGCGTTTCGCTCAGTGGAAAATCCAAAAAGCGGGTTTTGGTATTGTGGGAATGATTACAAATCATGGCTATCTGGACAACCCGACTTTCCGCGGCATGCGCCAGAGTCTGATGCAAACATTTAATGAAATTTACATTTTAAACTTGCACGGGAATTCCCTCAAAAAAGAGGCCACTCCGAGTGGGGGAAAAGACGAAAATGTTTTTGATATTCGGCAAGGGGTAGCCATTTCAATTTTTGTGAAGCGCAGGGACATAGCCGACTGCAAAGTTTACTACAAAGACCTTTACGGCTTACGCGAGATGAAGTACAAATGGCTTACTGAAAATGATTTTAAAAAGAAAAATTATGCGCGAATTCAGCCAAAAACACCCTACTATTTTTTCGTTGCAAGGGACACGTCAGAGATTCAGTATTATTTAAAATGGCGGAAAATTAATGAAATATTCCCTCTCAACGGGGTCGGGATGACAACGGCACGGGATTCCTTCGTGATTGATTTTGATAAAAATACCCTATTAAACAGAATCAGGCTTTTCAAAAATAGCAAATTGCCAGACGACGATTTACACAAATTTTTTCAGATAAACAGGAAAAAAGGCTGGGATATTCGGAAAGCCTGGAAGATGCTTCAATCACTATCCGATTCAGAATTGTCCGAATATATTAAACCTGTTCTTTACAGACCTTTTGACATTCGGTGGATTTTTTATCACGATTCGGTTGTTTGGAGAACTGT
>CAZMRE010000191.1:0-4324 GCA_964568545.1 uncultured Deferribacteres bacterium
ATTCGAGGATTTTTAATTTTTAGAATAAACAAATTGTCAAATGGATTGAGCAGGTAATCGATTTTAGCCCAAGGCCAGATTTGTAAACCACACAGCCCTCGAAATTACTACCATTCCCCCCACCCCACAAAGGCCCTGCTTTTTCCATTCGAGGCGGCAATCGGCCACCAGTTATCATCGCCCTCACTGGTCAGGCGTATCGATGCCTGTTTGCGGACATCCCGATAATCGAGAAGCAAAGAAAGAAACAGGATTTTTCTGAACGCTGTCATTTTGAAATGGGCCGCATTTTCATGATGGACTTACAATTAAATCTCAAAAAGAAGTCGTATGTGATCCTCTGGAAGTCCTTTGGTCCGCGCAAGAGAACTCACGAATTCCCAGCTGTTGCAATGCGAAGGGCAAAATGGTCGCATCGCCATCCCTTTGGCAGTAAAGCAGTTTCACTCACGTGTTACAGGAAGAGTTTGTTCGCCCGAACGGCTATTCATATCATTGGAAATGGGATTCTCAAAGAAATGCAGAACATCTTTAACCAGTCCAACTCCGTGCTCCCTGGAATCAATGTAATATGGGTCAAAATAAAAACTCAAAGTTTTGGATTTTCCATTGTCGTAATATATTCCCGATGCCAATCCGGCTAAGGGATAGGAATCCGGCCCCATTAAATATACCGGCATCGCCTCGTCGCGCGGCGTGCAGCCCTCGCTGTACCAAAATCCGCCACTGGAGAAATACCATTTGATCGTATCAAGCATGGAAATATTCTGAATCCGGATGTGCTGGAAAATTAAAATTCCAAATCCCTACTGCAAATAAATCAATTTTTGGGTGCCTATCTGCCTTCCGTATCCGTTCCGCATAGATATTCTTGTTGAGAACTCCGTGCCTTTTTGAAAAAAACAAGGAACTTATGTCTAACGAAATAACCCACAGGAATTTCGCTAGAAGCTATTTTTTAAATCGAACCCACCGAACCTTTCTTTTCTTAATGAATCACAGCAAATTTGCCGAGCTTTTTTTCCACCCGGAGTCGCAACTGTGTAAATGTAGACGCCAAATTCGCGTGTCAAATCGCCCCGTGCTTCATAATTGGCACTATTATGGTAATGCCATCAAATAGATAATATTTTTTATTTTGTTAATATTTTTTTAATTTTTTGAAATTCAAAAAAATCTTGTATTGGAAAGAAATTATTTTTATATTAGTTAAACAAATAAATCAAAGGCCAAATTTTAAAGGAGGTTGGTTTTTTCAGAATGAAAGCAAAAAGACATTTAACCCGAAGAGAAATTAAAGAAGATAAATTGGTCACATATACCTACAAAGTGACGGACTTTATCAATCAAAACAATAAGCTGGTTACCGGCGTTGTCGTTGGCATTTTGGTGGTTGCGGCCCTGGTATTTTTTATGATGCGCAGTAAAACACAGGCCAATCAGATGGCATCCTCCAAATTGGCGGAAGCCATGATGTATTACGAATCCCTCAATTATGATAAGGCGATTCCTATTTTGAAGGAAGTGGTTGATAAATATGACGGTACGCATAGTGCGGGATTTGCGACATTCTATCTGGCAAACTCCTATTATAATAAGAAGGATTATAAAAATGCGTTAAACTACTTTAATAAGTACCTTAAAGATTACGGCGATGATGACATTATGGCCAGCGCGTCACTTGCAGGAATTGCTTCCTGTCTGGATGTTCAGGGAAAGCATCTTGAAGCAGCAAAGGAATTCGAGAAAGCAGCAAAAAAGTATTCAAAAGTATACAGCGCACCGGATAATCTTTTTAATGCCGCCTTGTGTTACCAAAAAGCCGGCAAAAAAGAGGAAGCCAGGCGTGTTCTTGAAATAATTAAAGAGAAATACCCAAAGGCTTATGTTTTAAATGATGTGGAATTGCTACTTTCACAGCTTTAGCAACCGCCATTTTATTTCAGCCGAGACTTTTCTCGGCTTTTTTTATTGAATAAGACTTTTGAGATTCCAATGATTCCAATTAAAGTAGCCTTTTTATGGCATCAACATCAACCCTATTATAAACACCCCGATACGGATATTTATACTTTGCCCTGGGTTCGGCTTCATGCCCTGAAGGATTATTTTGATATGGCGGCCGTTCTGGAATCTTTCCCAAAAATCCACCAAAATTTTAATCTGGTTCCCTCTCTCCTTCTGCAATTGGAAGATTATGTGCAGAATGATGCCAAAGATGAAATTCTCCTGAGAACCGAAACCCCTGCTGAGGTGTTGTCGCAGGAGGATAAATTCTATCTACTCAAATATTTTTTTATGGTGAATGCCGAGCATCTAATTTTGCCCTTTCCCGGCTACAAAAGACTCTGGCTAAAACGAGGCACCGATATTTCAGAATCCGGTTTAAAGCGATCTCTTCAATTTTTTTCGCGGCAGGATTTTCTGGATTTACAGGTCTGGTACAATTTAAGCTGGACGGGAGAATCACACAAAAATCAGTCTCCGTTTAAAGAACTTATTGAAAAAGACCATGATTTTACCGAAGAAGATAAACAAACCCTCCTGAGCAGCCAAAAGGCCATTCTCGAAAAAATTATTCCGAAGCATCTCGAACTATCTGAGAATCGACAAATTGAATTGTCAACGACTCCTTTCTACCATCCGATTGTGCCGCTTTTGTGCGATACCGACAGTGCCAAACTGGCCATGCCAAACGCAACGCTCCCCTCTCCCGCTTTCAAATATCCCAAAGATGCCGGGGAACATATTCACCGTGGACTGGATTTTTTCCAAAAAAGATTCGGAAATAAACCGGCAGGAATGTGGCCGTCCGAAGGAAGTGTAAGTGACAACGCAGCGAGTCTTTTTGCAGCAAATGGCATTCGCTGGATTGCCACCGATGAGGAAATATTATTTAAATCCTTAGCAATAAATAAATTACCCTTTAAAGATCGGATGGGTACACTTTATCAATCGTACCTGTTGCAGACAAAAAACGGCCCCATTAACGTTTTTTTCCGGGATCACACGCTTTCTGATTTGATTGGATTTGTTTACCAAAAATGGCAGGCCGATGAAGCGGCGGCAGATTTTGTCTCAAGGATATTGGATATTCGATCTCAAATTAGTAGTCATTTCGGAGAAAAGCGATTAAAATCGTCTATCGTTTCAATTATCCTGGATGGTGAAAATTGCTGGGAGTTTTATCCCGAGAATGGCAGACCCTTTCTGGAGGCGCTTTATTCCAGGCTGTCTGAGACAAAGGAAATCCAATCGGTCACCTTCTCTGAGTTTTTGGATCAAAAGCCTCCCTCTCCATCGCTCAATAGAATTTTCCCGGGTTCCTGGATTAATCATAATTTTTCCATCTGGATCGGACATCCGGAGGAAAACAAGGCTTGGAGTTTTCTCAATCAGGCACGGTCTGCTCTGGAAAAATCAAGGACGAAGGGAATTTCTTCAGAAACAGATGAATTGGCTTTCAAACAAATCATGATTGCCGAGGGATCGGACTGGTTCTGGTGGTTTGGCGACGATCATCATACTGATAATGCTTCCGAATTCGATTCCCTGTTTCGCGGCCATTTGATTAAACTTTACGAATTGCTGCAATTGGATGTCCCGCCCGATTTGTACGAGCCGATTCATCATGAAAAAGCAGAAAAACTGGCGATTAGGAATCCGCAGGGTTTTATCCATCCTGTAATTGATGGAACGTATTCCAATTATTTTGAATGGCTTGGGGCGGGTGTTTTTGAAGCCGTTCCGGCCGGTTCATCCATGCACATGGTCTCTGCTCTGGTTGCCCGAATTTTGTTCGGATTTGATCTTGAGAATTTGTTTATCCGCGTGGAACCCAGGTCTAAGCTTGCGCCGGATAAAATTCCCGATTTCACGATTGTATTTGATTTCTTGAAACCCCAACGCTTGCGTGCAGTGTTCCCCGGCGAAAAACTATTAAAGGGAACTTTCACGGTTGCTGTCCAGAAACGAGTGGATTCAAAATGGGTTGCCACAGAATTTGCGGCCAGGGGCGCCTATAGAGATTTCATTGAAGCTCAAATCCCCTTCAAAGCATTGGCAGCAAAAACAGGTGACGAAATTGGTTTTCAGGTTCGCATTTTTGAAAATGGCGAGCCCCTGGAAGAATGGCCGGAAAATGAATTGATTCCCGTTACAGTGCCTGACAAAGATTTTGAATCTGAGGATTGGTTAGTATAAAAAGCCATGGCATTTGGGAAAATGCCTTGATTTTCAAGCAAGCAAGGTTTATATTTAAGCGTCATCTCTTGGGGTCGGATGGGTCCCTGGTGGGCCCCGCGGACTTCAAATCCGCAGCGTC
>CAZMRE010000192.1:0-4323 GCA_964568545.1 uncultured Deferribacteres bacterium
ATTTACGGAAAGCTGCGCGAGTCCCTTCTGCAAGAAACGTTGCACATTGCCCTGTCCGTAAAACAACCGTGGGGCAGCATTGAGACTGATCTGTCCGGTGCGCACTATTTTTACGATTTTATGAAAAATCATATCCGACTTTCAGCCAGTCTGTCTTTTCATTTAATCAAGGGATTTTCATTCAATGTGGATGGGCAATTTTCAAGGATTCACGATCAGCTTTCTTTGCCTCAGCGCCAGGCAACAACGGAAGAAATTCTCCTTCGCCGGCGCGAATTGGAAACGCAGTACAACTATGATTTTTCCGTTGGTGTGGAATACACATTTGGTTCAATATACAACAACATCGTGAATCCGCGGTTCGGAGGGTAATTAGGGATCATTAATAAATTTCGGAGGAAGAATGGGAAAAAAGAATGAAGTTGAAAGCACGTCCAGATTTGATCGGCGGGATTTTCTAAAGTTAGGCGTCACGGCCGGTGTTGGAGCGGCCGTCGCGGGTTTCGTGGCACAGGGATGTGAGACATCCCAAAAGAAGCTTGCAACGAAGCCCGGGCTTCCCAAAGTGCCGCCCATTGATCCGGTGCGAGTTGGATTTATTGGCGTGGGACACCGGGGGGCAGGCCACGTGCGAAATTTCCTGAAACTGGAAGGCGTACAAATCAAGGCGATTTGCGACATCGTACCGGAAAAGGCGGCTCGAATGCGAAAATGGGTCGTAGATGCCGGATTTCCGGAACCGGCCGTTTACACCCGGGGTGAGCACGATTACGAGCGCATGTGCCGGGAAGCGGACATCGACCTGGTGATTATTGCCACGCCTTGGGGCTGGCACGTGCCGATGGCTGTGGCTGCCATGAAAAACGGCAAACACGCCGCTACGGAGGTTCCGGCGGCCACCACTCTAGACGGTGCCTGGGAGCTGGTGGAAACCGCCGAAAAGTACCAAAAGCACTGCGTCATGCTGGAAAACTGCAACTACGGTCGCCGCGAAATGATGGTGCTCAACATGGTGCGCCAGGGTGTGTTCGGGGACATTATTCACGGGGCTGGCGGGTACATCCACGATTTGCGCTCTCACAAATTAAGCGGTTACTACGAGGGTGAGTGGCGGGTGAAGTACTCGATCAAGTACAACGGCAATCTTTACCCTACACACGGATTAGGCCCGCTGGCCAATGTGATGGCCATCAACCGGGGCGATCGGTTTGATTTTCTGGTGTCCATGAGCAGCCTTTCGGAGGGATTGCACGACTACGCTGTGGAAAAATTCGGGCCGCAAAGCAAGTATGCGAAGGCCAAGTTTGCCCTGGGCGACGTGAATGTTTCGCTGATCAAAACGCTGAAAGGTCTGACCATCACGCTGTATCACGACACCAATTTGCCCACACCTTACAGCCGGATTGACATGGTACAGGGAACCAAAGCGATGTCCATCGGCTACCCCGACCGGATTTACATTGAAGGTAGAAGTCCGCACCACCAGTGGGAGCCGCTGGAAACCTACCGCGAGGAATTTGACCATCCGCTCTGGAAAAAACTCGAAACGCTGGCAAAAGGTTCCGGCCACGGTGGAATGGATTTTCTGGAGATTTACCGGCTAATTCAGGCGCTTCGTACCGGGACGCCCACGGACATGGACGTGTACGATGCGGCCGCCTTGAGCAGTGTGGTGGAACTTTCTGAGCGCTCGGTGGCGAATAAGAGCCGTCCGGTAGATTTTCCTGATTTTACCCGGGGATTCTGGAAGGTGCGCCCGCCGCTGAAAATTCCGGCAGCGTGAACAAAGAGGTAACACAAAAAGGCATGCGAATCCTTCGATTCTTTTGGCCGGGACTTCTTTTGCTGATGTTTCTGATTTCTTGCGGAAAAAAGACGGAATCGGTGTCGAAGTCCGTTCCGCACGCGCCAAGCGAAACTATTGAAAATCCGGTCACACTGCGTTTTTCACTTTATGTGAACCGGGACGCCTACCTGGCCACCGATTTTGGAGAGCCGCCGCAGATGGCAGTTTGGCTGGAACACCCGGACGGGACGTTTTACAAAACGGTGTTTGTAACGCACCGGGCGGGTGCCAATGATTGGGTGGGCAAGCTGGATTGTCCTGTGGCTTTGCCATTTTGGGAAAGTCAGTGGCGGCCCCTGTCGGGGAAATTCCAAAAGCGTTCCTCGTTTGATGCCGTCACGGGTGCCACGCCCAAAGGTGGCTGGCTGCGGGTTACAACACGCGTTCCGATGGACACTCGGTGGATCTATTTTGTGGAAGTGAATGTTTCCTCGGATTTTAACCGTTTTTTTCCGTACTGGTCAAAAGAAGGGGCGCCGGATGACGTGGGTAACGGCCAGCCATCGCTGGTGTACACGGGACAAATTGTGGCCAAAGCCGGTCAGTCAAGCGTTCCAAAGCTGCTGGGATTCACCGATCAATTTTCACCGGTCGACACGTTAAACAAGGACTTTGGAAAAATAACCACTGCGAAGAATCTCGTTTCAAAAATTATGGTGAAAGCTGTGAAAAATTAGAACAGAATCACGATTGCGGAAGTTTTTTGACTGAATTGTAAAGTACGTGAGTAATCGGAGGTTGTCGTGAATGACAAAATTTTCTGGATTTTTGGGATTTTGCAAAGTCTGTCGCTGGCGGCCATTATTTTCTTGATCTTTAATGGCCTTAATTCGATTAAAAGTGCGCGGGTGATTGGTTTGGACTCGCAGATTGTTTTGAGTATTGTTTTTCCTTTGTTTTTACTGTTAATGGAATATGTGATCTACAAGTCCAAAAAATGATGTCCAATTGCTTTCCATCTCTCAAATTGAAAGGGACAAGAATGAAGCGAATCAAGATGCTCGTTTTGCTGTTGCCTTTGTTGCTACTGTTTGTCTCCTGTTCTTTCATTAAACAGGTGCCCCCGCCGAAAACCGCGGAAATCAGCATTATTCCGGTGCCTGCACATCTGGAGCGACTGCCCGGCCACTTTGCTTTTTCAAACAAAACCGAAGTGGTGGCCGACACAACGGATTCTCTCATCTCGGGTGTTGTAAGTTACTTTTCCAGGCGTTTGCAAACGAGTGCCGGACTCGATCTGCCCATTGGGACAAAGCTTCAAAAGCCAGCCCGCCAAGCCGTTGTTTTCCAGATTGTTCCGGATGCCACTCTGGGGGAGGAGGGCTACCGATTGGAAATCCATCGCAATCAGATTCACATTGAGGGCAATCGTGCGGCGGGACTCTTTTACGGTTTGCAAACACTCTTTCAACTCTTGCCTCCCGAAATCTATTCTCCTGCCGATCCTCAAAATGCACGGTGGGTGGTGCCCTGTGTAAAAATTGCGGACGCACCCCGCTACCCCTGGCGCGGTTTCATGATGGATGTGTCCAGGCATTTTTTCCCGAAGGAATTCATCAAGAAGCAGATTGACTATCTGGCGCTGCACAAAATGAATCACCTGCACCTGCATTTGACGGATGACCAGGGTTGGCGAATCGAAATCAAAAAGTACCCGAAACTTACGGAAATCAGCTCCTGGCGCCGCGAAGTGGACGGCCGTATTTCCGGTGGATTTTACACACAGGATGACATTCGGGAGCTGGTGGCCTATGCGCAAAGTCGGTTTGTGACCATTGTGCCCGAGATTGAGATGCCCGGACATTGCCAGGCCGCTTTGGCGGCCTACCCGCAGCTTTCGTGTACCGGGGGGCCATTTCACGTGGCCACGGAATGGGGCATCCACAAAGACGTGTACTGTGCCGGAAACGACAGCACTTTTGCCTTTTTGGAAAATATTCTCACAGAAATTATGCAGCTTTTCCCCTCGCCGGTCATTCACGTTGGTGGCGACGAGGTGCCCAAAGACCGCTGGCAGCAGTGTCCCAAATGCCAGGCACGCATCAAGACGGAAAGGCTGAAGGACGAGGCCGAGTTGCAGAGCTATTTTATCCGGCGAATCGAAAAATTCCTCAACGCCCACGGCAGGCGGCTCATTGGCTGGGACGAAATTCTGGAGGGCGGCCTGGCCCCCAACGCCATTGTCATGTCCTGGCGGGGTACGCAGGGTGGCATCGCGGCGGCCAAACAAAATCACGACGTCGTCATGAGCCCCACCAATTACTGCTATTTTGATTATTACCAGGGTGATCCGCAATCCGAGCCGCTGGCTATTGGCGGAAATTTGCCCATTGAAAAGGTGTACCAATTCGACCCCACACCCAAAGAATTGTCGCCCGAGGAAACCCGGCACATTCTGGGAGGACAGGCCAATCTGTGGACGGAATACGTGGCCACACCCGAGTATGCGGAGTACATGACCTACCCGCGCCTGGCCG
>CAZMRE010000193.1:0-4315 GCA_964568545.1 uncultured Deferribacteres bacterium
GTGTTCCACAGAAGTTCCCCGGTGTCCGACCGGTAGGGATTCTCCGGCACTGGCGGCAGCATGCCAGCATCCAGCGGAACAGGGCTGTCGAAGCTCGCATTTCGCACCGCGTGCTCCAGCGCAATTTTTTGGGGGAAAAGAGAAAGCCCCTGCCAATGACCGGCATCACGTTTGGGCGAAAGCAAAACCTGATCTCGACTGTAGTTCAGGTGAATTTCGTCGCGGGAGGGTTGAATCCAGCCTTCCCGAAAAGCCCGGGCACAGGACGGCATGAGGGCCATCATGGCCGTGTTCCGGTGAAGACTGAAATAGCCGGAAATCTTGTCGGTTTCCCAATCGTTACTTCCATCCGAATAATCGAAAAACATGATGGCGTCACTGTTGTAAAACGCCCCGTAAGCCGTCAAAAACAGCACTCCCTCGGTCTGGTAGCGATTTGGGAAGGGGTGATTGTATTCGCTGACGGTGAAGGGTTTTCCCACAAAACCCACGCCTCCAAAAAGAGCAGGAATCGTTCCGCCCGTCTCATCGGTCACCATCGGCGTGTTATTGATCAGCCAATCGGTGGACGACCAGGGCGTGTGCGGGAACTGCGGGTGATCCCAATAGGCATGGTTGTCCACGTAATCTAATTTGGATTGGACAACCAGATCGCCCACGCCCACATTCCAGTTGGTGCCCACAATCGGGCAGCGAACACCCAGGCTGTTCTTCAAATAATGCGTCATATCCGCAAAAAAATCGTCTTCGAGCTTCAAATAAAAAGCGGTCATATCTTCCACACGAGCGTCGGTAAAGGCTGCGCAAGTGGCGTAATCGATTCGCCGGACGCTCCGATTTTCGAGGGATTCGTCCGATTCCAACCCAGTAATTCCGCTTATTCTCATGTGGATTTCATCGAACCAGTAAGTTCCCGCTGAAGTGCCCAGCTCAAAAGAAAGTCGGATGTCTCCCCGGCAGTCCTCCGGTGCGCGAAAACTCAATGTGTAAACCTGCCAGTTGGAATTCACCTGAAGGGTGGCCACCAAATAGGTCGTCCAGGGACTCACATCTTTCATCACCGCCACCGTTACTTTCCGATTAGCATCCGCCCGTGCAGCAAAAGACACGGTGTAAAGGGAATCTTTCTCCAGACTCAGCCCCGTCTGCTTCCACTGAATGTGCCAGTTGATGCCGTCTGATTGCGTGACCAACACCTTGGCTGCCAGAAGTCCCGCAAATGGATCCGCCGTGGAGACACCCATTTTTCCTGTGGCGTCGTTGTGCAGTTCCAGTTGCCAACGGCTCAGCGTTGGGTCTTTTTCAAATCCCCCGTCGTAAATGTAATCCCGAACGCCTGCAGGATGGCTTCCCTGATCCCAGGCAGCCCGCAGGTTGTCTGTCGTTCCGTACTTGTCAATGAGAAAGGCTTGCCACAGGCTGTCCAGCATGCGAACGTGGCGTATCGTCAGGTCACCACCCTGCGAAAAATGCTTTAGCTTGCCATCCCGCCACATCCGAAAAAGCGAATTTTCGTTGGTGATTTCCACCAGGGCCATGACCGGATCGTGGGCAAGATTTTGGTGCGTGTAGGGGTTGACGTGTGTCAGGAGCTCACGGGCATACTCTTTTTGCAGGGCAATCAGAATCGGGTCAAAATAGCTGACCCCCTTTCCGAAATTCCGAATGGAATCCGCATCCGGCACGCCGTCAATTGACTCAAACGTCCGGCTGACGTGCAGATTAATGTCCGCGTAAATGCCATTTCGCTTTAATTCGGAAATAAACTTTTCCAGGCGATCGAGGGTAATCGGATTCAAATGGCGCGTGCCCTGACCCCGAATAAAAAGGCTCTCCGTGCTCCAATGGTTGTCCATGTGATGGAACCGCACCAAATTGAAGCCCATTTTCCGGAGCCTGCCAGCCACAAACCAGGCTTTTGATTTGTCAGGAAAGGCCCCGCCGGTTACGGCATTCGTCCCGAAAAAGCGAATCCGCTTTCCTTTCACAGAAAAATGGCCGGTGTTATCAATGCAAACAAATTCATCCGGAGCGATGAGATGAGCGGGGAACGATGGCAGAAAGCGCTGGGTCGTCGTATCCTGCGGGGGCAGATAGAACGAAAATCCGCTCGAGAAGTTTTGCGCGATGGCCGGTTTATCCGCAAACCCGATGAATAAAAAAAGAAAAATTATGACTATTGCTTTTTTCATAGTGCTGTAAACCGCAATTCACGAATTTTCACGCCGCGGATTCACGAATTTTATTCGAATGAAAAGTATTATTCGTGGATTCGCGGCTTCCTCTTTTTTTAAAAAAATCGGTCGTAATCCTTTAAGAAGAACTTCTGTAGCTCGTCAAAGTAATTTGTCTTTTTGTTGACGCTCTAATTCCGCAAAAGCACCATGCTTTTCACCCGCTGAACACCATTCGCTTCGATCCGGTAGAAGTAGCGCCCTGATGCCACCGGCTGATTTTCGTTGTTTGTCCCATTCCAGACAAATCGCTTCAAATCAGCCGGGTGTTCGCCGCTGAAGACCGTTTTTACCAATTCCCCGGCAATATTGTAAATTTTGATAGTGAGTTTTTCAGGGCGATAGAGCAAAATGGGTATTTCCGTACTTCGGGCAAAAGGATTTGGGTAATTCTGCCCTAACCAGACGTCCGGCTTTACCTGCTCAAAAAAGGAACCCTTTACACCACTGGATTTTGGAATGAATTGTAACGCGCTGATATTAAATCCCCCCTGGACAAATTGCACTTTAAGCGTGTGCTGTCCCTGCGACAGGGCGATCTCCGGCAAATCCTGCCATGTCCAGGTTTTCCAGCCGCCGGTGTTTTGAACCACGAGAGCTTGAGCGGCCGCATTCCCGTCCCACAAAAGACGCAGAGCACCGCCATCCTGCGGGGTGGCCACCCGGGCACGAATGGCGTAAGTTCCGTCGTAAACTACATCGACCGTAAATTTCAGCCACTCGCCGGTCTCAATCCAGCCCACATTGTAAGGTGGCCCTTCGCTGTCATTACTGGCTTCAATGTCCACTCCGTCGTTTCGATAGTCGCCTCCCTGATTGCCCCATTCCCCGCTGCCGAGGCCGTGAATATTTTCGTAGCCCGTGTCAAAATAGCTGACGCCCACATTGCCCATGTCGTAATCCACGCAGGCCAGCGTTCCCGGGATGGTTTGGGCTTTGTAGGGAACCGGGCGGGTGTCGAAATCATCCCGGAGCAAGGCATCCACCACATCGGGGTGGTAACTGCAACTGTCCAGCGCCAGATTGTCCGCCATCTCAAAAAGGGCTTGCTTGGCAAAACCCACATCGGGCCTGGGCGCCTGTCCCTGCCAGTATTTGAGGATGCGATTGTATGCGGGCTTCAGGGGTGCCGAATAGGGACTGGTAATCGTGGCCACTTTTTTGTGCGTCCACCAGCACCAGCCGATGTCATTTTTCTCCATCAGCGAAACCGCCTCATGAAACCAAGGATTGGAGTTTTCGCCCGATTCCCCCAGCCAGAGAGGCACCCGAAAATTATTTCGGATTTGCAAATAGCCCTGGATGCTCACCTGTGTGTTCTCGTTCCAATATTTGTGAAAGCTGTACGCCATGTTGGCGTCGAAGGGCGGCGTCAGGTTTCTGAAATCGGTGGCGTACCAATTGCCCTCAATGAAAACCAAGTGATTGGGGTCGACTTTTCTGATTTCCTGGGTGAGCCGCATGTAAAAGGCCCGCAATTGGGTATTGGTTACACCGCTCGGAAGAACGGGCTCGTTCAGCAAATCGTAGCCGCCAATCCATTCTTCGTTGGCGTAGCGCTGGGCAATTTTCGTCCAGATTTCGATCGTGCGATCCTGATTGGCAGGGTCCGTCCAGAGACGCGCTTCCTGGCCGTCGCTGTCGCTGATATTGTCCTTGTTTTGGCCCCCGGGAGCGCAGTGCATATCCAGAATTAAATAGAGGTGATTTTCCTTACACCATTCCAGCACCCGATCCAACACGCGAAAACCACTTTCTAAAAACACACCGGGTTGATCTTCGGGACTCAACAAGCGGTAATTGAACGGCAGACGAATAGAATTGAATCCCCACGAGGCAATTTTCTCAATGTCAATTTGGTTGACGTAATTGGCCCGATAGCGGACGTAAAATTCATCGGTGGCTTCCGGGCCAATCAGATCCAGGATTTTTTGCCGAATGGACGAGGGCGATCCGTAACCGGGAATATGCAGCATGTAGCCCTCCGGCTCCAGCCAGCCGCCCAATCCCAGACCCTTCAGGTAAACTTCCTGGCCGTTGGAATCGACAATTTGGGTTCCCTTACTGTGCAAAAAGGCAAA
>CAZMRE010000194.1:0-4301 GCA_964568545.1 uncultured Deferribacteres bacterium
GCTGGGCTACCAGATTACTCTTATTACTGGTATTTTTCCAGTTCTCATGCTGGCTATTGGAAGTGCCTACGGCATTCACATGGTAAATAAATATTATGAGGATATTCTTAGCGATTCCAATGCTGAGACAGCCACAAAAAAGGCCCTGGCCGAGGTGGGCATTCCTATTATTCTGGCGGGTGTGACTACGCTATTTGGATTTCTCTCTCTTCTTACATCCAACCTCAGCCTGATTCAGCAATTCGGCCTCATCTCAGCTTTTGGGGTGCTCTTTGCGCTACTGGCTTCCATTACTTTTTTGCCGGGAGTTCTATCCGAGATGCCTATCGACACACGCCACCTTGCCCGTGTCAGGGGCCAGAAAAAGGCTTCTTTTGTTGTTCATATGATGGATGGTTTCAGCCGATTCATTCTTAAAAATGAAAAACTCATTCTTGCTCTGACCTTCATCATAGCGATATTCGGCGTTCTGGGTTTTCCTAAAATCACCCGAAATGTCAATATGCTGGAATATTTCAAACCTTCAAGCGAAATTCGACAGTCGGAATCTCTGATGGAAAAATATTTCGGAGGCTCCATTCCTATTCAGCTTCATGTCAGGGGAAGCATTAAGAATCCTGCCGTATTGCGCGAAATGCGTCTCATTGAACGAAAACTGGAAACTATTCCAAACGTAAATAAGCCCCAATCCATCGCCAATTTGATCTCTGAAATGAATCGTGTCATGAATGATCGGTACATAGTACCCGACTCCAAAGACGGCGTTGGAAACCTCTGGTTCATGTTGGAAGGGCAGGACATTCTCTCCCAGATTATTACGCCAGACAATAAGGAGGCTCAGATTCAAGCGAATCTCGGTACCATGAATACTCAGGAAATCATTGCGATTGTGGACAGCGTGAATCATTTTTTATCCACGCTGCCGGACACACTCATAACGCTTTCACGGGAATCCTTGCCTGACGCAATAAAAACGCAAGCAGATGCCTATCTCTTTGAAAAGATGATCCAGAATTTGAGATTGGAGTTGCAAAAGCGAGATCGCTCTTTTCAATTGACCCCAAATTTTCTTGAACAGCTCAAAATACAAATCAATAACAAAAGCCTGCCGGATTCTATTGCGGCGAAGATTTCCCAATTGGGAGCGGCTTATCTTATGTCTGATGAGTCGGATATTTACATCGCTTCTCCGGTCATTCGAAATCGGGTTCAGCGAGGACTTTTGCATCTCATTAGTGGGCATGCTGTTCAAACAGAAAAAATCCAGACCCTCCTACGCCGCACTATCCCCCCCTCCTACATTGAGGATTCTGAAAGCCTGCGCGGTACGGCTGAATCCATTGCCTCCATAGTGGAAAATAAGATCAATTCCTATCTGGTGGGTCGCATTTTGATTTTCCTGAAAAGTCGCTTACCCGCTTCGGTTACTCAATCGGATTTTTTTGATCGCGACATGAAGGCCGTCATCTGGCCCATGTTTGATCATAATATTTTTGTAGATTCGCAGATATTTCGTCGCTGGGAAACGCAGCGAGATTTAAAAGTGGTCAATCGCGCAGGCTTTTCCGTCACACAATCGGGCATGGCTCCAATTTTTAAGCAACTGGATTCCCAACTCTTGCGAAGCCAGCTCAGCAGTTTGGGCATGGCGCTGGTTCTCGTTTTCATTCTTCTGATTATTCAATTTCGCTCTCTTACCGGTGGGTTGATCGGAATTACGCCGGTTATGCTGACCATTCTCATCAATTTTGGCATAATGGGCTTCTTTCATATCCCAATGGATGACGCCACTATGATGATTGCCTCGCTTGCCATTGGAATTGGAATTGACTATTCCATTCATTTTGCCTCACGCTTTAAGAGAGAGCAAGCACGCCAGCAGGATGTCCACGCTGCATTGAAAACAACGCTCGACACGACGGGCGTCGCAATTCTGATTAATGCCCTTGCCGTGGGTTTGGGTTTTCTCGTTATGCTACTGGGTGATATTGTCCCGCTGCAGCGTTTCGGATGGCTGACAGCTCTGGCAATGTTTACCAGTGCCACAGGCGCTATTTTTGTGCTGCCAGCGCTTATTATTGCTACTCATGCGGGATTTATTGGCAATTGGCAAAATCTAAAAAATGCAATGGGAAAAAAGGTCGCAGCAAATATCAGGAATATCAACAAAAAATCAAATGAACGGAGGAAATTAAAATGAAGAGAGTATTAATCTGGTTGTTGGCATTTTTATTTGCGGGATTTGCAGGTGTCAGGGCTGAGGCCCAAAGCCAGAACGGCAATGCCATTCTCAGGAAAGTTGAAGACGCGTTAACAGCACCCAAAGATAGAGTGGCTATAATGAAAATGGACATCATTGACAAAAACGGAAATACCAAACACCGCCAAATTAAAATCTACCAAAAAGGCAAACACAAACGCCTCATTCGATTTCTGGCGCCTGCTGACGTCAAAGGTGTCTCATTCTTGTCCCTTAGCGATGAGGATATGTGGCTTTACATGCCGGCATTTCACAAGATTCGTCGAATTGCCTCGCACGTGAAAAATGAAAACTTCATGGGAACGGATTTTACCTACGACGACATGGCGCAATCAAATTATGCGGAAAAATATTCCGCCAAAATTTTGAAAAGTGACGATGCGACCATTGTCATGGAATTGATCCCAAGACCAGGGAAAAATGTGGGCTATAAAAAACTAGTGATGACGGTGGATAAAAAATCCTATCTGCCCACAAAAATAGAATTCATCAACAAAAACGGCAAACTGCAAAAAATCCTTTCTAACCGTTCCATTGAGAAAATAGACGGCTACTGGACACCCAAAGTAATGACAATGGAGAACGTGCTGAAACAGCACAAAACAGTGTTAATTTCATCTGAAATCAAAAATAACGTCGGGTTGAAAGAGACGATTTTCACCAAACGATTTTTAAAACGCTCTGAATAAGACGATTTACCGAATCGGCAGGGCGAGATGAGATCTCGCCATTTTCGAATAAATCAAACGAATTGGAGGAATAAAGAAATGAAAATAGTTGGAAAAATCGCAGTCATTTTTTTGCTGAGTCTCAATTTTTCCATCCCTGTTTTTGCACAGATAAAAATTGGCGGAGAATTTCTAACGGACAATCGGGTGCGTCTTCAGCAGGACTACCGATTCAGCTGGAATGAAAATCGACTGACGCTGAAAGGCGAGTCCAATCTTTCCCAAAAGGCCCATTTTTTCACAAAACTTTGGATTCGCAATTTTGGTTTTCCAACGGCACAATCGACCGAACAGCTCGGATATCGGAACAGACGAGAAGTGGAACCGTGGAGCTGGGAATTGCGTGAAGGCTACCTGGATTTGTACGGATTTCTGACGCAAAATCTGGATATGAGAATCGGCAAGCAGCGTATTGCCTGGGGAACAGCCGACAAAATCAATCCTACAGATAATCTAAATCCAAAAGATCTTGAAGACCCGTTGAATTTTGGGAAGAAACTGCCTACCAATGCTCTGAAGCTCTCGTATTACCTGGGCGATTATACCCTGACTGGCGTTTTTATCCCGGTATTTACGCCGGCTGTTCTACCTCCTCCAGACTGGAGTCTTTCCTCTGGAGGAACCCTGCCTCTTCCTCCTGGAACAACTGTCAAGAAAATGACCAATTTGGTCCAATTGCCTGATCGGCAATTAAAAAATACTTCAAGCGTTGGTCTTAAATTGTCGGGTAATCTTTTTAACTTTGATGTGTCAGTCAGCTATGTGGCCAATCGCTGGGACATGCCCTTGTGTAACAGGATTGCCATCACGCCAACCAATCAAACGACAGTAGTTGTGTCCAATCAACTCATTTTTCCGCGCCAGCAAATTTTTGGTGCCGATATGGCTGGCCAGCTATTCGGAATTGGTATCTGGGCTGAAGCAGCTACTTTTCTGCCGGAGAAAGTCACGATGACGCTTACAAAGGTGACGCCACAGGCCGTGGAAATCAACCGCCAAACCGCCATTGACCATGAAGCTTACGTAAAATATGTGGTCGGAGGTGACTACACATTCAAAAATGGCATTTATGTAAATGGGCAATTTATTCACGGCTTTTACGGTGAGGAGGGCAAAAACAATCTCAATGATTATGCTGTTCTGGCTCTCGAGAAGAAATTATTCAACAGCGATTTAAAGCTACGGCTGGCCACTGCCGTTGAAGTCCACGACTGGAATCACGTGCGTGACAGCTACGCAACTGTTGTCTTTCCTGAAATCAGCTATTACCCGACAGACGCCGTGGAACTGCTTGTAGGTGCCTATTCCATTGA
>CAZMRE010000195.1:0-4197 GCA_964568545.1 uncultured Deferribacteres bacterium
AAGAAACTTGAAACGAAGACCGGCCTGGAAATCAGAGAGGATTCTCAAAAAAATGCCCCATTTTTTAAACAGATTCAGGCCTATTGGAAGGGAATAAAAAAAGAATTTGATATTCCTTTGGATTGGTCGGTTATTTCTTCCCCTTTTGCCATACAAATTTTAAAAACCCTACAAACGGTTCCCTTCGGGGAAACAGTTTCTTATCAGGAATTAGGGGAAAGAGCCGGGTATCCGAAGGCTGCGCGAGCCGTTGGCGGCGTGATGAGTCGCAATCCTTTCCCGATTGTCATTCCGTGTCATCGGGTTCTGCGAAAAAATGGTTCACTCGGCGGATACACCGGCGGGATTGACATCAAAAAAAAGCTTTTGAAGGCAGAGGGAGTAATTTGAAATATGTATTTCCCTTCTTTTTCCTAACCATTATAAATTGCTTGACTGTTCAGTGATTAATTTTTATCTTTAAATGGGTAGGATTTTTTCAATTGAAATTAGCAACACGTTTTTGTGATGATCAGCTCATTTTGTAGTCAGGCTTCGGCAATTGTATCGTGGAATGGACAATGCAAGAACATATTTAATTAATCAAAGGGAGGTATCCTTATGCGCGGTTTTGTGATTCGCTGGATTGTGAATGCACTGGCGCTAATCCTGACGGCAATCATTATTAAGGGGATGAATTTCCAGGGTGTTCTTTCCCCGTTTGTAGCGGCATTGGTCATTGGGGTTTTAAACGCTGTATTGCGTCCGTTTCTGATTTTGATTACGCTTCCCATTAATATTCTTTCACTAGGACTTTTTACCTTTATTGTTAATGGTTTCTTAATTTATATTACGGCCAAGGTTGTGAATGGTTTTACAGTTGAAAATTTTTGGGCGGCACTTGTTGGTGCCATTTTCTTGAGTATTATCAGTTTTCTTTTGAGCCTTTTTATCAGCGATAAGGGAAAAATTGAAACGCTTACTGCCAGAAAGGCAAAGTAAGAAATTAACTAAGACAGTTATTTTAAACCCAGATTCGGAAACTGTGAAATTAATAATAAAATATTTGCAAAACTATTATTAGGGATATTCCACATCTTTGTTAAAATTTTACTCTTAGAAAGAATAATCATTTTCCATGAAATCGACATTTGTTGAAGAAGAAACATTAGCCATCAAAGAATCCTGGCGATTTTTTCGCGCGAAGGTTTATGAATATGGGAATCACACAGGGCGTTTAGCCTATCTTTTTTGGGATACGCTGCGATATAGTTTTAGCCATCCTTTTGAATGGGATAAGTTGCTGGAATATATGGAAAAATTAGGTGTAGGGTCGCATGGAATCGTAATGGTAACATTTTTCTTTCTTGGGATGGTTATTACAGTTCAGGTAGCGTTTGCCCGTTCCAATTTTGCAGGGAAAACAATCGTAGGGGCAGCCGTTGCGGCGGGTTTGGTGAAGGAATTCGGCCCTCTTCTCACGGGTTTATTGGTCGGCGGGCGTGTGGGTTCGGGGATGACGGCGGTTATCGGTTCAATGAGTGTTACCGAACAGATCGATGCCATTCGGTCACTTGGGGCAAGCCCGATCAAGAAATTGGTGGTTCCCCGATTTTTGGCTACACTCATTATGATGCCCGTTCTCACAATAATGGGTGATTTCTGGGGAATGGTAGGCGGGTTGGTTGTTGCAAAATCAAACTTAAGAATGAGCACTTTTCAATACATTAATCCGGCCATCAATGCCCTGGTTATTTCGGATATCACGGTTGGAATTGTAAAATCAGTTTTTTTTGCCATTATCATTTCTATGGTTGGTTGCTACAATGGTTTTAATGTGCGGCATGGTGCCGAAGACGTTGGTAATTCCACTACAAACACGGTTGTAGCCAGTTTTATTTTAATCATGATTGCGGACTTCTTCCTGACAAAATTGTTTGTAATTTTCATTGGCGGATAATGAGCGACTTTATTGTTTTCAAGGATTTACACAAGAGCTTTGGTGAACATCAGGTGCTGAAGGGCATCAATCTGTCCATTGCCAAGGGCGAAACAATTGTTGTTCTCGGCGGAAGCGGTGCGGGGAAAAGTGTTCTTCTCCGCCACATTAACGGGCTTTTGAAACCCGATAAAGGGCGGGTGATTGTGGATGGAGAAGATATTACCGATTTTTCTGAGGAACAGCTCATTCCTATCCGCACAAAAGTGGGAATGGTTTTTCAGGGAGGCGCGTTGTTCGATTCCTTGAATGTATTTGAAAATGTGGCTTATGCCTTGCGCGAGCACACTAATTTTTCGGAGGAAGAAATTACCGCTCGCGTAAGAGAAAAATTGCGACTGGTGGGTCTCGAAGGTGCAGAAGAGATGATGCCCTCGGATTTGTCCGGGGGGATGAAAAAACGAGTTAGTCTTGCACGGGCGCTTGCAATCGAACCAAAGGGTTTGTTGTACGATGAACCTACCACCGGACTGGATCCAATTATCGCGAAGAAAATAAATGAAATGATTCGGAATCTTCAAAATATTCTGGGGGTTACCTCGGTGGTTGTTACACATGACATTAGGAGTGCGTTTACCGTAGGCGATCGAATTGCCCTTTTATACAAAGGTGAAATTCGGTTTTTGGGCACGGTTGAAGAAACCAAGAAAACCAACGACCCGCTTGTGAGAGAATTTATTGAGAGCTGAGGGATTTGATTTATCACCTTTGCAGAGAAGCGGAAAAATTTCTTTTTCTTTGCATTTGAATACTTATAAAGAATGAAAATATAAAATCACAACAACAGAGATTTTTTTAAATAAACAGGAGCTTCAATGAATGGACGATTTGTTAGGGAATCTCGGGTAGGTGCTTTGATCCTGGTAGCCTTTGTTATTCTTATTGTTGGTATTTTTTCGGTGGGTCAGCACCAAAAAGTATTTGGAGAAAAAGTTCAGTATAAGATTTTGTTTCACAGCGTAAAAGGGCTTAACCAGGGGGATGCAGTGATGCTTAACGGAGTTGATGTGGGATATGTGGAACGGATCCAATTTCCGGAGGATCTATCCAAGCAGAGTATCGAAGTCACTATTCGTGTGCAGAAAAAGGTTCAAGACCGGATTCGAGAAGATTCAGAAGCGCAGATTGGTTCATTATCTTTAGTAACCACGCGTTTTGTGAGTCTTTCGATGGGAAGTGCTGCCAGTCCGGTTCTCCCTCCGGGTTCGTATATTCGGCCTGCAAGAGCTGTGGGTTATGAGGATGTGCTGAACAGCAGTGACGTGGTAATTGAAAAAGTTGGCAATATCACCGGTGATTTGCAAAAAATTGTAGCGAATATTTCCGAAGGCAAGGGGCTTCTGGGAAATCTTATTACGCAGCCAAACCCGGAATTCAAAGAAACTCTGTCGAATTTGAAGAGAACCAGTCACGATTTGCAAGAGCTTCTTGTTCAAGCCAAAACAGGAAAAGGCGCTCTTGGCTACATGCTGAGCGATACCGTAAACATTGCCCAAACGGTTAAAAACCTACGAGAAACCAGCGATCGCCTGGACCGCGTGTCGAAACAATTGGAGAATTCGCAATCGTTAGTAGGAAAATTGTTGAATGACCCAACATACGGCAAGGAAGTTGCACAGAATTTGGCAGATGCTTTGCAGTCGCTCAAAAATATTACAGCGAAAATCGATTCGGGCAAAGGCACATTGGGTGCCCTGGTTAACGATCCCGAAATGTACTGGGTGTTGCGTGATGCGCTTTATGGTGTGCAATCGAATCGGTTTTTGCGATGGTTTTTACCAACAATACGAGAAAAAGGTGAATCTATCCGAAAAAACATGAAAAAAAGGAAATAGAACCATGTTTGGATTAGGAAAACCTGTAAGGGTGGGTTTAGCGCTTGGCGGCGGCGGAGCCAAAGGGTTTGCTCATCTCGGCGTATTACGAGTGCTGGAAGACAATCACATTCCAATTCAAATTATTACGGGAACGAGTGCCGGTTCTATTGCCGGAGGGATGTACGCCCAATTGGGAAGCATTGATGCAGTTGAAGAAAAAATGCTTAAGCTTTTGCATACGGATTTTTTAAAAAGAAACAGATTGGATATTATGGTTCCCCCGAAGGAGTGGGAAAGGCAAAAGCTTCTCAAACGGGTTAGCTATTTTGTAAAGCAGCAGTTTATTCTTTCCCGGACATTTGTCAGAATGAGTTTTTTCGAGGCCGATGTTTTGGAAGAAGC
>CAZMRE010000196.1:0-4158 GCA_964568545.1 uncultured Deferribacteres bacterium
TTTTGAAAAAGTGGGGACGACGAATCAATCTTTGTCTATTTTCGCGATGAGATTGTTTCACTCTCCGCCAGTTAGCCATTGGCGTCAACTTAAGAAAATATTTTGGAATTTATTTAAATTGCCACGCTCTTTAGAGCGTGGCTATTCATTCTTACAAATCTCGCAACGTCAGAAGATTAAATTTGAAACGAATGATTGACAGCTATAAAAAATCAGGAGGAAAAAATGGCATACAAATTTGGGATGCTCATTAACGGAAAATGGGGTTCGTCAGACGAAACCTTTGAGGTGAAAAATCCGTACAATGGGGATGTTTTGGGTGTGGTTCCCAAAGCCGGCAAAGAGGATGTAAATCGGGCGGTTCAAAGTGCAAGGGACGCATTTGAGATCATGTCGGAAATGCCTGCACACCGGCGGGCGAAAATTCTGGAACGCATGTCCGGTTTGATTGCCGAGCATCGGGAAGAGATTGCCAAAACGATTGCCAGTGAATCCGGGAAGGCCTGGAAGTACGCTCTGGGCGAAGCCAACCGGGCTGCGGAAACCTTCAAATTTGCGGCAGAAGAAGCCAAACAGATTCACGGCGAAACCGTTCCGATGGATGCCAGTGCCGGGGGCGAAGGCCGCATGGGATTTTTCCTGCGCTTTCCAATCGGTGTGATTGCCGCCATTCCGCCGTTCAATTTTCCCATTAATCTGGCGGCCCACAAAGTGGCACCGGCCATTGCTTCCGGAAACACAGTGGTTCTGAAGCCCTCCAGTTACACGCCGCTAACGGCCATCAAAATGGGAGAATTGTTACTGGAAGCGGGATTGCCGGCTGGGGCATTGAACATTGTTTTTGGGCCCGGCTCAACGGTTGGCAGCTGGCTGGTCACTCACCCGGATTTGGCGATGGTCACTTTTACGGGAAGCCCGCCCGTGGGCAAATGGATTAAGAATCACTCGGATTTCAAAAAGGTGACCCTGGAGCTGGGTTCCAATTCTGCCTCCATTGTGGACGAAGATGCCGATCTGGATTGGGCCGTGAAGCGAAATGTCATCGGGGCTTACGCCAATTCTGGTCAGGTGTGCATTTCTGTGCAGCGCATTTATGTTCACGAAAAAATCCGAAAGGCTTTCGCGGACGCATTTGTTGCTGAAACGAAAAAGCAGGTTGTAGGCGATCCCTTGAATCCGTCCTGTGATGTGGGTCCCATGATTTCCGAATTGGAAGCCGAACGGGCGGAAAGCTGGGTGCGCGAGGCCGTTTCTCAGGGCGCCCGAATTCTCACCGGCGGAAAGCGCAATGGTGCGATGTTTGAGCCTACCGTTCTTACCGATGTCACGCCCGAAATGAAAGTCATCCGGGACGAGGTGTTTGCCCCGGTGGTTTCGCTGATTCCCTTCCGGGAATTTGAAGATGCCGTCGCTCAGGTGAATCATTCCAATTACGGACTTCAGGCAGGCGTGTTCACGAAAAACATTGACCATATGACCCAGGCGATTCGCAGCATTAATGTGGGCGGTGTGATGATTAACGATTACCCGACGTTTCGGGTGGATCAGATGCCCTACGGCGGAAATAAACAAAGCGGACTGGGACGAGAAGGGTTGAAATACGCCATCGAAGAAATGACCAATCCAAGAATGGTTGTGATTAAAGATTGATTTCGATCGAATTGGCACGGGAGGCAATTTGCAAGATATTACGATGGTTGGCGGAGTGCGTTGCGGGTTGGAAAGGCATTTTAAAGCAACCCACGATTTTAATCGTGGGTTGTTGAGGAAGTGGAAAAATTTAAACCATTTCAATGGTTTTTGAAAAATTGAAAATGAGTTAATTGGGGGATTGGGGAAAAATTTTTGCCCAGACATCCACCCCCTGATGCGTTTTAGAAACAAGCGTTGGGTTTCGGTGCGTCTCCCCTCCGAGGAGTTGATGATGTGGGTGAGAAAGCAGCGGAAATGCCTTTTTCTTTGCGCTCTATGACTTTGTAGCTATGAGTGATTCCGTTTAAAGACAACAGGTAGAAAAAAAATAGAGTGCACAACATAATTCTCAACACCCAATTTGTTACGCGGGGTATGAATTTGGCTAGTGAGAGCGTATGGGCAGCTGGAAAATTTTTGGGCCGCGTGGCAAATCCGGTTATCTTAATCGATCCACGCTCCAAAGAGCTTGACAAGTCAAAAAAACCCCAAAATATTTTTTAGGTTGACGTGCATGGCCAATGGCCGAGGCCCTCCGTTTCAGACAGAGTTTATTCCATTTTTCGTGATTTTAGGCGCCACAGGCATCCCCGCTTTCTTGGTAAGTCGTGGGTAAAAAGATTCTAAACCAATCTTCTCTACGGGACTTCAATCTATTTTGGCATTATTGGTCTACAAACAGTTCGCCCCGCTGGGGCTGTGCTGTAACACATAATTTTTGAATGGGTTCATACCAAATAAATAAAAGCGCCGTTTGGAGGATTTTATTGCAACAACCCGAAATATTTTACAGTCCCTCAATTCCGATTTTTGAAAAATCTGTACTTCCTTTTTCTCCTTGATTTCGCATTAAATTTTTTCTATTTTGAATAGAAATAAACTAAAAAAGCGCATATTTTAAACCGAGGATTTTCCATTGATTAAAGACCAAGTACATTCCATTCACTTTGTCGGCATTTGCGGAACGGCCATGGCCAATGTGGCCGTTCAACTCAAAAAAATGGGCTACCGGGTTACTGGATCCGATGAAAATGTTTATCCGCCCATGAGCACCTTTTTGCGCAAAAACGGCATTTCCCCCGCGGAAGGCTACCGGGAATCCAATCTGGAACCGGCTCCCGATCTGGTTGTGATCGGCAATGCCATTTCACGCGGAAACCCTGAAGCCGAAATTGCACTTGAAAAAAAATATTTCTATCTTTCTCTACCAGATGTCATTCGCGAATTTTTCATTCGCGGGAAAGATTCTATCGTGGTTTCGGGAACACACGGAAAAACCACAACGACCTCTCTGCTTTCTTGGGTGCTGGAAGTGGCCCGGCTCAAACCCAGTTTTCTCATCGGCGGCATCCCGGGAAATTTTGGCAAAGGAATGAAAATAGAAGATGGTCCCTATTTCATTATCGAAGGCGATGAGTATGACACGGCCTTTTTCGATAAACGCTCCAAGTTTTTGCACTATCTTCCAGAATTTGCAATCATCAACAACATTGAATTTGATCACGCCGATATTTTTCGTTCTATCGATGATATCAAACTTACATTCAGTCGGCTGATTAATCTCATCCCCCGAAATGGGCTGTTGGTGATTAACGGCGACGACTCCATTGTGCGTGAACTTGCAAAAAAATCATTTGCTCCGGTGGAATCCTTTGGATTTCGCAGCGATGTGAACTGGCGAATTGAAAATCTCCGCCCCTCTCGGGAGGGAATTGCGTTTGCCATCTCCAGTAATGATCAGGTGGAGAGTGAATTCTACCTTCCGCTGACGGGACACCACAGTGCCCTAAATGCAGCAGGCGTCATTATTGTCGCTAAACACCTGGGCGTTTCAAACGACACCATTCAAGAAGCCTTCAACTCATTTCAGGGCGTCAAGCGGCGGCTTGAAGTGAAGGGAATCATTCACAACATCACCATCTACGATGATTTTGCCCACCACCCCACGGCCGTTCGCGAGACGTTGGAGGGATTGGTCGCGCGCTTCCCGGAACAGCGAGTGTGGGCATTATTTGAACCACGAACCAATACAACCCGACGCAATATTTTCCAGAAGGAATTCCCACTGGCATTCGAGAAGGCTTACGGGGTTGCCATTGGAAAGATTAACCGTGCCCATTTGCTTAAACCTGATGAAAAGCTGGATCGGGAGCAGATTGTAGCCGAATTAAAAAAGATGGGCAAACCGGCCATGTATTCCAATTCAGTGGAAGAAATTATCGATTGGCTGCTGAAACAGCTACATCCTGGGGATCAAATTGTGGTGATGTCAAATGGTTCTTTTGACGGGATTTACGAGAAACTAATGAAGGCACTGGAGGAATCTTAGCGCAGCGAAGTTGCAACTGAAAATTAACCCAGCTTGAACAGCTGAATGAGCTAATTCCTTTAATAACAAGATGAGCTAAATTTTTATTCCCACTACAATATGGGTTTATTAAATTGGTTTTTCGCCCTGAAGGGGCA
>CAZMRE010000197.1:0-4156 GCA_964568545.1 uncultured Deferribacteres bacterium
TCAAAAAATAAATATAACAGGGGAGCGTTTTAATTGCAACTGTTTATTGGCTTACAACAGCGGTTTTTGGCCAATCGGCGGATAGGTTTTGGATTAAACGAATAGCGGCACCTTCTTGGTAGAAAAAAGAACGCATTTTCATGACAAACCAAATGTAATCCTGCCAATAATTCTTTTTGGTTAAGGCCTATTGACACAGGCGGATTGAAGGATGTTAAAACGGAATCGGGAAGAAATTTTTTGCAAGATTGCCATGATTCATATTAAGGAGTTTTTCAAAAAAGTCTTGATTTTTTCATAATTTTGTATTATTTTGAAAAAAATTTCAAAATAGGAATGAATATCACTTCACTAATGAATGAGATTGAGCTTGATAAATTCATTTATATTCATATAGATATAGTTATAAGTATGGTCGATTAGAATTAAAATATTACTTTCCGACATCTGCGAAAAATCTTGGAAGCGGGGGTGCCTGTCAAATGGCGTTAAATCGGTCAGATTGTTTAATGCCTTTTGAACATTTCTTGATCCCCGCTGAGTATTTTTTCACTATTTGCAAATGAAAACAGTAATTATGGGAGGCTTGTTTAAATGAATTTTTTGCAGAAGAAAATATCCTTTGGGTGGGGCGTTGGTATTATCCTATTCATTTCTGCAATCATTCTTCTGATCTTAGATTTAATAATCGAGAATGTAGCCATACAGCACTTAAAATCACTAGCCAATTTTGCCTATCTGGATTCACTTGCAATTGGCCTGTACGTGGTGGGCATTGCCGTCTTGAGTATTTCCGGTATTCTCATCTATCGCTATATCCAAAAAAAATACCAATCCGAACACCTACTTTTAACATTTGCGGCCGAAATTCTCCATAAAACTGGGATCGATTACATAACGGCTTTGGCTGAGCAGATATGGAAGCATTTTCATATAAATGTCATTATTATTGGAAAATTGGCGGGTTTGGAAAAACAAAACGTTCAGACACTCGTTGTTTTCTTGGATGGGAAATTGGTTAATAATTTCGAATATGAATTAAAAGGTACACCGTGTGAAAATGCAATAACCGGAAGTTTCTGTAAATATTCTCAAAATGTGCAAGCGATTTTCCCTTTTGATGAGCGTCTTAAAAAGTGGCGTGTTCAATCGGTTTTTGGGATTCCGCTCCTGAATTCGTTGCAAAAACCCATCGGTTTGCTTGAGCTGTTTCATAAGGAGCCCCTTAAGCAGACAGAACTGTTAAATGCCATTTTCCAACTGGCTTCCGATCGCATTTCGGCAGAACTGGAACGGATCAAAAGAGAAAACATGGCTCTTGAGAAAGAAAGACAACTGAAAAATTTCAATAGCATTTTGCTGCAGCTTTCAAAAGTCAACAGGTATAAAGAAGATTCTCTTCACGCCATTTTTCAAGAAATAACTGAGGCCGATGCCAGAGCATTACAGGTGGAACGCGTCGGGGTTTGGCTTTTTGATGAGGGAAGAGAGAAAATTCAATGCGTGGATCTTTACGAAAAAAGCAAAGAGTCTCATTCTTCAGGGGAGGAGCTTCTTGTACATGAATATCCCTCCTATTTCGAGGCATTGAAAAAGGAACGCTTCATTGCAGCTTCAGATGCTCTCAGGGATCCGCGAACAAGGGAGCTTTCCTCGTCCTATCTTTCCCCAATGGGCATTTCCTCGATGTTGGACGTTCCTATTCGAAGGGAAGGGCAAGTTATCGGAATTCTTTGCCATGAACATATCGGCCCGCCCCGCCAGTGGACAGACGAAGAACAAAATTTTGTTCTCTCCTTATCCGATTTTATCGCGCAATCCATCGAATTCCAGCAACGCATGGAAGTTGAAAAAACCCTCAAACATACCCAGGATAAATTATCAAATATTCTTTTTACGGTGAATGATGCCATTATTAGCGTGAATCGGAAGCAAGAAATTATTGTTTTTAATAAAGGAGCAGAGGAGATTTTTCGCTATGATCACAATGAAATTCTTGGAAAGGATTTAGGTATCCTCATCCCGGATACATCAAAAGAGCAGGCATCAATTGTTCTTGAAAAGATATTTCAGAGCGAAAAAAAGGCACCGCTTTTTAAAAAACAATTTGAGGTTCAGGGACGGCGGAAGAATGGTGATGTCTTTCCGATTGAGATATCCGTTTCAAAATTGGCAATTGGAGATGAGATCATTGTTACCGCTGTTCTGAGAGATATTTCCGAGCGAAAACGAATCGAAAATCAACTCAGAAAATTGTCCCAGGTTGTGGAGCAAAGCCCTCTGTCTGTGATAATTACGGACAAAACGGGAACGATTGAATATGTCAATCCCGCCTTTACCCGCATTACAGGCTATACCTCGGAAGAAGTTATCGGGGAAAATCCAAATATCCTTCAGTCTGGGAAAACCTCTTCCCCATCATACGAAATGATTTGGAAAATAATTAGTTCGGGAGAAACCTGGCAGGGGGAATTGCTGGATCGAAAAAAAAGTGGTAAAGAGTATTGGGCACTTTCATTAATTTCCCCAATTAAGAATAAGGATGGCATAATTACGCATTTTTTAGGCATTCAAGAGGATATTACAAATCAAAAGAAACTGGAAGAACAACTCTTTCAGGCACAAAAAATGGAATCAATTGGGCGATTGGCCGGGGGCATAGCTCACGATTTTAACAATCTTTTAACGCCTATTCTTGCCTATTCACAGTTTTTAATTCCCGAATTTTCAGAAGGCGATCCTATTCGAGAAGACCTTGAGCAGATTAAAAATGCCGGTGAGCGGGCGGCGCGCCTAACCCGGCAATTACTGGCTTTCAGTCGAAAGCAAATCCTGCAGCCAGAAGTGCTCAACATTAACAAAATTGTCAGCGAGTCGGAAAAAATGTTTCGGCGTGTGATTGGAGAAGATGTTGATTTCGTTACGGTTCTTGACCCCGAACTGGGGTATACCAAAATTGACCCGGGACAATTTGAGCAAATTCTCATGAATCTTATTATTAATGCCCGAGACGCAATGCCGAAGGGGGGAAAAATCGTTTTGGAAACCTTAAATGTCGAGTTGGATGAAAATTACGCACAGCAACACGCCCAGGTAAGTCCAGGCTCTTATGTGATGTTAGGCGTTAGCGACAACGGCAGCGGTATGGACGCTGAGACCCAGGCCAGAATTTTTGAGCCATTTTTCACCACCAAAGAAAAGGGCAAAGGAACAGGGTTGGGTTTAGCGACAGTTTATGGAATTGTGAGGCAGAGTGGAGGATACATCTGGGTTTACAGCGAACCCGGCAAGGGAACCACGTTCAAAATTTATTTTCCGCGCATCCACGAGGATGCCCGAAAATTTGCCAGAAAAGAATTGGCAATTGATGATTTTCGGGGAAGTGAAAATATTCTGGTTGTTGAAGATGAAGAAGTGGTTCGGCGATCGGCCTTCAAAATTTTGACAAAATATGGGTACAACGTGCTTGAGGCTTCAAATGCAGGGGAGGCGTTTCTGATCGCTGAGCAACTCGAAGAGCCGATTCATTTACTTTTAACAGATGTCATCATGCCAAAAATGAGCGGCGTTCAATTGGCTCATCGGTTAAAGAAGATTCGGCCAGAGATGGCTGTGCTTTTTATGTCCGGCTACACGGACAATGCCATTGTTCACCACGGCGTACTGGATTCCGATAAGGAATTTCTGGAAAAGCCATTTACCCCGGAAATGCTTACTCGGAGGGTTCGGGAAGTTCTGGAGAAGAAGCGCATTTCGGACAAAGATTCCAAAAATGAGTAAAGGGAAGCGGCGCTTGCGCAAAATTGGGTTAGCTCATCTTTGCCGTTGAGAGTCTTGTTAAAATGACTGGAAGAAATTTGTGAATAATGCTGATTAAAAACCTATTGACTTTTTGGTGAAATTGTTGTAGGTTTGAACAAAGGTTTCTGCTGTGAATGACCTGAAAGAGGAGGTAAGCCATGAAGAAACAAGGCATTTTGCTGGGTTTGGTTGTTTTTGTGTTTTTGGCTGCCGGATCCGCTTTTGCCCAGACCAACGTGCAGGAGTGGATTGCCAAAGGAGACACGGCCTACAAACATTTTGATGACAAAGCGGCTCTTGAAGCGTTTCAACATGCGGTAAAATTGGATCCCAAAAATTACGAGGCTTTATGGCG
>CAZMRE010000198.1:0-4130 GCA_964568545.1 uncultured Deferribacteres bacterium
CATATCCGCCGGGGCCGCTGCCAACAATTACCAGATCTGATTGTATCGTATTCATGATACTCCCTGATTGTTTGTATTTAGATAATATATAGTGTCTGAACGAAAATGTGACATAAGTCTCCGGCTTGTGAAATCCAATTCAGTCAGTTCCTTTTTCCTAATAACAAATTGATGCAAGCAAGATGCTTGCCTTACATTTTTAAGTATTTTCGTGCACGCACTATATAATAAAGACAATTTAGAATCATTTTCAAATTAATTTTTCGTGTAAAAAAATGAGTGGCTGAGAACCATTATTAAAACAAAAAAACCCTCTTACGAGGGTTTTTGAAAGGCATTAATCTATTTCTAAACTTCCATGATTTCTTTTTCTTTTTCAACCAATACCTTGTCTATTTTTTCAATAAATTCATCTGTCAATTTCTGGATTTTTTCCAATTCATCGTGTTCCTGATCTTCAGTCAGCTCGTGATTTTTTTGAGCCTTCTTAATGTGCTCATTCACATCCCGACGAATATTGCGAATGGCAATCCGCCCCTCTTCCGCCATCTTTTTCACTAATTTTACCAGCTCTTTGCGGCGTTCCTCGGTTAATGTTGGAAAAGGAATCCGAATGATTTTCCCATCATTGGTGGGATTCAAACCCAGATCAGATTTCATAATTGCCCGTTCAATCTCGCCGATCAAATTCTTTTCCCAGGGCTGCACAGACAAAAGCCGGGGTTCCGGCACGGTAATATTTGCCACCTGCTTCAAAGGCACCTGGCTCCCGTAGTAATTCACTTTAATCATATCCAGAAGGGAGGTCGTGGCTTTTCCCGTACGAATTTTGGCCATTTCATCCTGAACATTTTGCAGACTTTTTTGCATTCTGCCTTCGGCATCGAGGTAAAACTTATTTTTCATCGTCATCACCTATTACTTTAGTTCCTACATTTTCTCCAAGAAGTAAAGACTTCAGGTTTCCCGGCTTTGTTAGATTAAAAACAATAATGGGCAATTTATTTTCCATGCAGAGGGTTACAGCCGTAAAATCCATTACTTTGAGCCCCTTTTTAACCACATCCAGGTAGGTGATTGTTTCGTATTTTACGGCATCGCTGTGTTTCTGGGGATCCGCCGTGTAAACGCCGTCCACCTTTGTTCCTTTGAGAATAGCATCCGCTTCAATTTCGATAGCGCGCAAAGCGGCCGCCGTATCTGTTGTAAAATAGGGGCTTCCGGTACCCGCTGCAAAAATAACCACGCGCCCTTTTTCCAGATGGCGAATAGCCCTTCTACGAATAAATGGCTCAGCAACGGCTTCAATCGCAATGGCAGATTGTACCCGGGTCACAATATCCAATTTTTCGAGGTAATTTTGAATGGCAAGAGCATTTATGATGGTAGCAAGCATGCCCATGTGATCGCCCATCACGCGGTCGATGCCCTGATCGGAAGCTGATAACCCCCTGTAAATATTTCCACCCCCCACAACAATTGCAATTTCGATTCCTAGATCCTTAACGTCTTTGATCTCGTGCGCCATAAAACGAACCACCTCCGGATCGATACCGAAGGGCTTTTTGCCCATGAGGGCTTCTCCACTCAGTTTCAGCAAAACACGCCGATAGGCAAGCTCAGACATGCAATCATTCCCTTTTTCAAAAAAATCTTTTTAATTCGGATTGAGAATTTCGCAGGTATTTTCTTGAATCCACAAAGAAAATAAAAAAGCCCAATAGAATTGGGCTTCTAAAATTTATTCGCCAAGTTGGTAACGCACAAACCGTCGAATCACGATGTTTTCACCAATCCTGGCAATGACTTCTGTTAGCAAGTCCTTGACTGATTTTTCGGGATCTCGAATATACCCCTGCTCCAACAAACAAACGTCCTGGAAATATTTTTCCAGCTTGCCTTCCACAATCTTTTCAACAATGTGATCGGGCTTGCCGGACGTTTTCATTTGCTCGCGGTAAATTTCTTTTTCTTTTTCGATGACTTCTGGTGGCAGTTCCTCCCGCGAAACAACCAACGGGTTCGCGGCTGCAATTTGCATGGCTACATTCTTAACAAATTGACGAAAATCGCCGGTGTTGGCCACGAAATCCGTTTCACAATTGACTTCAACCAGCACGCCAATTCGATTTCCGGGATGAATGTAGGAATCAATGACGCCCTCTTGGGCTTTACGGCCGCTTCTCTTTTGGGCCGATGCGATTCCTTTTTTTCTCAAATATTCAATGGCTTTTTCCAAATCGCCATCCGATTCTTGAAGCGCTTTCTTACAATCCATGATTCCAGCGCCCGTCTTCTTCCGCAACTCCATTACAAGGTTCGCACCAATTGCCATGAATACTGACTCCTTCTATTTAAAACGATTATTTTCTATTTTGATAAAATGATCCAATTGCTGGTAATTTACTCAGCCGCGGATGTTGCATTTTCTTCTGTCTCCACAGCGGCGGATTCTTCTTCCGCCATATGCTGCTCAACCTCCGCCGCGGTTTGTGCTTCGATGATCGCATCTGCAAAGGCGTGTGTAATCAAGCCAATAGATTTAAACGCATCATCGTTTGCCGGAATCAAAAAATCAATCGGATCTGGGTCCACATTGGTGTCGACCATTGCAAACACCGGGATATTCAATTTTTTAGCTTCGGCAACAGCGATGGCTTCTTTTTTCACATCCACCACATAAAGCGCTCCCGGCAAAATATTCATTTCCTTAATACCGCCCAGCACTTTTTCCATTTTCTCGCGTTTACGCTCTAACTTTAGCACCTCTTTTTTTGTGAGCTTTTCATATGTTCCATCCATACTCATTTTATCCAGGTTTTTCAGGTGTCGAATACTTTTTCGGATGGTGCTGAAATTGGTGAGGGTCCCCCCCAGCCAGCGCTCTGTCATATAAAATTGCCCGCTGCGCTCGGCCTCTGTTCGGATAATATCTTTAGCCTGTTTTTTTGTTCCGACGAATAAAACCTTTTCCCCACCCTGAACAATTTTCTGAATTTCTCGCAAGGCAACATTCAGCAGCTCGATCGTCTTCTTCAGATCGATAATGTGAATGTTGTTGCGCTCCATAAAAATATACCGGCGCATTTTGGGATTCCATTTTCGCGAAAGATGACCAAAATGGGCTCCCGCCATCAACAACTTCTCTAATGTCATTTCTTGCATTCAAATTCTCCTAAATTTGAATTATTCCCGGCAAGGGCAGCATACACCCTTTCCATGTGATCAGTAATAAAAAATAGTTTGAAATAAAACGATTAACGTTTTGAAAATTGAAACCGTTTACGGGCTTTGGGCTGGCCGTATTTTTTCCGCTCAACCATTCGGGGATCACGGGTTAGGAAACCTGCCTTGTGGAGTTTGCTTTTGAAATCTTCATTCACTTTAACCAATGCCCGTGAGATGCCAAGAAGAAGTGCGCCTGCCTGTCCGGTTAAACCGCCTCCTTTAACATTTGCAGAAATGTCGTATTTGTCGATAGTTTCGGTCATCGTCAGGGGCTGCTCAATAACCATCTTCAATACTTCTCGTTTGAAATAGTCCAAAAGTGGTTTCCCATTCACTTCCACTTTACCAGTTCCGGGTGTTACCCAAACACGGGCAATTGAATTTTTGCGACGTCCTGTAGCGTAATAGTTTGTTCCCTTCATTAAAAAAACTCCTTAGCTATCCTTGATTGATTTAAAATTCCAATGGTTCCGGCTTTTGAGCGGCATGGGGATGCTCTTTGCCTGTGTAAATCTTGACCTTCTTCAGGAGCTTTCGCCCAAGCTTATTGTGAGGGAGCATACCCCACACGGCAAGCCGCAGAACTTCTTCCGGCTTTTTTTCCAAAAGCTTTCTGGCTGTAATTTCCGTAATTCCGCCTGGATAGCCAGAGTGTCGATAATATTTTTTTGTATCCAATTTATGGCCGGTTAAACGAATCTTTTCAGCATTTAGAATAATGACGTTATCGCCCGTATCCACATGAGGAGTAAAAATGGGCCTGTTTTTTCCCCGGACGATGGAGGCTACTCGTGAGGCCAATCGCCCCAGAATTAATCCATCGGCATCAATCACAAACCACTTTTGTTCAACCTGACCATTTTTCGCCATGTATGTCTTCACTTATTAATCCTCCAGTTCAA
>CAZMRE010000199.1:0-4130 GCA_964568545.1 uncultured Deferribacteres bacterium
AGAAAAAGAAGAAGTTTTGTTAATTTCATAAAAACAACCTTTCACGTTATTTCGCCGGTTTAGGTTTGCAACCAAACATTTTCACTTCCAACCAAGGAACGCACTCGATTCAGAAATTCCTCATTAAATGGAACAAAAAGCGACTTCGATCGAATAAGATACTCTCGTTTGTCCCCGTTAATAATGTGCAAAAGAACGTTACATTTCCCTCGATTTGCCTGGAAAAGTTTCTGGAGATCAGACCATTTTTCTTCATTCAATTCATTTATATTTAGATTGACACAGACATTTTTCGCAAACTTTTCCCTTGCCCGAGAAAGGGAAATAACTTCCGAACATAAAATTTTCGCAGCAGACTCATTCTGTTTCGACACCTGCCCAGATATAAGAACCATCGAATCAGGCTGCAAGAGGCTCTTGTGCCTCTCGTAGACATCTGAAAACACAACCACATCTGATGTTCCCGAAAAATCTTCCAGCGTGACAAAGGCCATCGTCTTCTGCTTGCGATCGAGGTGGGTTCGCACCTGGGTCACAATTCCACCTACCCGAACCATGGCGCCATGGTCGTGAGAAGACAAGTGCGATAGAGAAACCGTTGCGAATGTCTGAATATCATTCCTAAACCGTGACAGCGGGTGCCCGGACAAATAGAATCCAAGTAATTCCTTCTCAAGTGCGAGTTTCTTTTTTTGATCCCATTTTTCCACACTGGGTATTTCTGGGTACTGACCATTAGTTTTGCCCGTTTGCGCACCGCCCGCATCAAAAATAGAGGTCTGTCCCAGCAAGTGTTCGTTCTGCACGCTTTGCGCGTAGTTAATGGCAACTTCTACGGCAGCGAGTAATTGGGCGCGGTGTCCCTCCAAGGAATCCAAAGCGCCGGCCTGCGCCAGGCTTTCCAGCACTTTTTTATTTACCAGTCTCAAATTCAAATGCTCTACCAGATCAAAGATTGTTCGAAACTTGCCGTGCTTTTTGCGGGCTTTTATGATGGACTGAATGGCACCGTGTCCCACATTTTTAATGGCACCCAAACCAAATCGGATATTTCCGTTCACAACTGTGAATTTTGCGTAGCTTTCATTCACATCCGGGGGCAACACATTTATTCCCATTCGCTTGCATTCATCCATCAAAATCATGACACGATCTGCATTGCCCATTTCGCTTGTGAGCGAGGCGGCCATAAATTCCGCCTTATAATGTGCCTTGAGAAAGGCCGTTTGGTAAGCCACTACCGAATAGCCCGCAGCGTGAGATTTATTGAAACCGTAACGGGCAAATTTGTCCATTAAATCGAAAACTTCCTGCGCCGTTTTCTTTGGAATGCCGTTTTTCTCAGTGCCCGCCATAAATTTAGCCCGCTGCTCCTGCATGAGCCCGGCTTTTTTCTTCCCCATGGCCCGCCGGAGAATATCAGCTTCACCCAGCGTAAATCCAGCCATACGGCTGGCAATTTGCATCACCTGTTCCTGATACACAATGATGCCATAGGTTTCTGCAAGTATGGGTTCCAGTAAGGGATGAGGATATTCAATCTTTTTGACTCCCTGCTTGCGATCGATAAAATCGTCAATATTTTCCATCGGACCAGGGCGATAAAGAGCATTCATTGCGATTAAATCTTCAATCCGATTGGGTTTTAACTTTCTCAGATATTCCCGCATCCCGCTGCTTTCAAACTGGAACACACCCACGGTTTCTCCCCGTGAAAAGAGGTCATAGGTTTCAGGATCATCCAGAGGAATCTTGTCCAGATCAAAATCAATGCCCTTTCGTCTGATGAGCTTTACGGTGTCGTCGATTACGGTCAACGTGCGAAGACCGAGAAAATCCATTTTCAACAGTCCGATTTCCTCAATCCATTTCATGTCGTATTGAGTTGTAACATCGCCTTCTTTGGATTTATACAGCGGCACAAAGTTAGTCAAATCTTCCGGTGCAATGACGACCCCGGCCGCATGTGTGGAGGCATGGCGCGAAAGACCTTCCAGAACAAGTGCATAATCAAAAAGCTTTTTGTAAATCTCTTCGTCGCTGTTTTCCACCATCTCTTTCAATTCAGGCACATCATTTAACGCATCGCCCAGCTTCATGTTGGGGGGAATCATTTTTGCAATCTTATCCACATCACTGTAGCGCATTTTCAGGACGCGCCCCACATCGCGAATCACGGCCCGTGCAGCCATGGTTCCGAACGTAATAATCTGCGTAACATTCTTTTCGCCATATTTTTTACGAACATACTGAATGACTTCTTCCCGGCGCTCGTAGCAAAAATCAATGTCGATGTCTGGCATGTTAACCCGCTCAGGATTCAAGAATCGCTCAAAAATCAGGTTATAGCGAAGTGGATCGATATTGGTGATCCCAATGGCATATGACACAAGGCTGCCAGCCGCCGAACCACGGCCGGGCCCCACAGGAATGCCATTTTCCCGAGCATAGGATGTAAAATCCCGAACAATTAAAAAATAGCCGGAAAAACCCATCTGCTTAATAACAGAAATTTCATAATCGAAACGCTGCTTGATTTCGGGCGTAATTTCCGGGTAGCGTTTCTGCAATCCCTCCCAAGCCATTTTTTCCAGATACTCATCCAGGGTTTTTGCAGGGTTATCCGGTGGAATCTCATAAACAGGTAAATGGAGAGTGCCAAATGGAATTTCCAGATTACACTTCTCTGCAATTTTAAGGGTATTTTCGATTGCCCCGGGATAATCCCCAAAAAGTTTTTCCATTTCCTCTGGCGATTTAAAATAAAGCTCTTTTGTTGAATAGCGCATGCGCGTGGGATCATCGTAATCCTTGCCCGTTTGCAAGCACAGCAGGATATCGTGCGCATCGGCATGCTCTCTTTTTAGGTAGTGAATATCATTTGTGGCCACCAACGGAATCCCCAGGTCATCACTTAGTTCCAGCATCCCCTGACGCACAATTTCTTCGTCTTCGATCCCGTGATTCTGGATTTCCAGATAGAAGTCTTCGCCGAAAATATCCTTGTATTCTAGCGCACTTTTTCTCGCGGCATCCATTCCCTGCTTGACCATTTTGCGGGGAACTTCTCCATGGAGACAGGCCGTTAAGGCAATCAGCCCATTGTGATGTTTCCAGAGCAGTTCCTTGTCGATGCGCGGCTTGTAGTAAAAGCCCTCCAGAAAACCGGCGCTTACCAATTTTAAGAGGTTTCGATATCCCTCTTGATCTTTGGCCAGAAGAACCAGATGGTAGGCATTGTCACGGCCTTTCTGCGTAGTTTTTTCAAAACGGCTTTCCGGGGCAACATAAGCCTCCACGCCAATGATGGGCTTAATGCCTGCAGCCTTTGCCTTTTTAAAGAATTCAATAGCGCCAAACATGTTGCCGTGGTCAGTGATGGCCAGAGCCGGCATTTTGTACTCAATTGCCAACTGCATCATATCCTCAATGCGGCAGGCACCATCCAATAAACTGTAATGTGTATGGTTGTGTAAATGAACGAATGAGCTCATAAGATAAAATCCTTTGTTTTTCTTTGCTAATAAAATAATCAATTTTGCGCAGAAAATAAAGGCAAATTTTTCGGAAAAGATGCGTGGAGCGACTAACAGGCGAGCAATTCAGGCAAAAATCAATAGGTTAGGGATATTGAAAATTTTAATAAAAAATAATAGGGCTCCGCTTTTTGGAAACGGAGCCCTCATCTTAAATGGGAAAAGCTTCTGCCCAAAAAATTAGGCATTTCTTATGTAATATTATTGTTCATCTTCTTCCTCGCCATATTCCTCTAACTCCTCACATTCACCCCTTTCATCAAAAAGTTGGCGAACTTCTGGCGGTTCTTTGTGCATGAGCTTACGGTACCAGAATCCGTGATGCTTTTTGCATTCTTCGCAAGGCATTTTCCCAGTAATACTAACCAAGCTCATAGGATATTCACTCGGGTGAAAAATCACAAAGAAGAAATGCCACACCAAAATGGCCAGTGTTGCAAGAATCGCTTCAAAATAATGGAAAAGCAAAGCAATTGGAACAATCCATCCACCAAAGAGATTTGCAGAAATGACCGGAAACCACAAAATCAAACCGGAGGTGCCCATAACCGCAGTACCCCAAATCAATGCCCAGTATTCGGCCTTTTCCGTGTA
>CAZMRE010000200.1:0-4072 GCA_964568545.1 uncultured Deferribacteres bacterium
GGAAATGGTGCGGATTTCTGCCTGTGGAAAATGGCGCAGAATTTCGGCGAAATCTTCTTCCCGAATGTAGGGTGAGCGTTCGCCCCGAATGAAAAGAACCGGTTTCTCAAAAATCAGGGAATCGGGTAACGCACGGAGCAAGTTCTCATAATTTTTCAGGATGGCCGGTAAATTGATCCGCCAGGTGAATCCGCCGTCCGGCTTTCGGATGAGATTTTTCAGCAAAAACTGGCGCACGGCAAAATCACTGATTTTCTGAGCCATAAGGGCATCCGCTTCTCTTCGGGAACGCACCTGATCGACGGGAAATCCACGCAGGGCGTCAAGAATTTCATCGTGCCCACCGGGGTAGCGCATCACGCCCATGTCGGCGGAAATAAGTTTCTCCACGCGTTCGGGATGCATGCCCGCCGCCCACATGGCCACCTTTCCTCCCATGGAATGCCCCAGCAAAACAGCAGTAGAGATCATTTTGTCATCCAAAAATTCCACTACATCGGCTGCCATCGCCTCGTATGTAAAAATCTCACTGTGCGGCGAGCGCCCATGATTGCGCAAATCCAACACAAAAACCGTTGTTAAATCCGACAGATTCTGTGCGATGGGGTGCCAATTTTCCAGCGAACCAAACAGCCCGTGCAGAATGAGCAGCGGTGTACCACCCATACCGTATTTTTTGAAATTAAGTTTCATGCAATTACAAAAACACCATTAATCCCAGATTCGGAAATTGTTTTTTCTGCATACGTTTTCGGCAAAAGTTCTTATTCTTTTACTTTTAAAACCCACACCCTGGTTTGTGACAAAATCAGCGTTGGTCGATAGGACTTCGCCCTCCGATTTCAGGGAGTATTTCATATGACTTTCATGCATAATTTTATAAAAACATTAGATTGCTCTGAAAACCATGAATTACACAAATTGCATTAATTCTAATTCCCGTTGTTTTTAAAAGTTCCTTTTTGCAATTTTAGATCGTATTGCCGCTTTATGTTATTGTCGTTAATAAATGTGCTTTCGAAACAAAAACGGAAATCATTATTCATTGCTGTCTGCCTACGAAGGAAATGAAAGCGATAACCATTACTCAATGTGTCTGGACAGATTTGTTTCAATTAACGCCCCTTACACCGCTGGCGAGATAATTACCAAGCTCTTTACATGTTCAGGCAAAAAGAGACGCAGAATTTTGCCTTTCTAACGCTATCCTCAATCGAATCTGCCATGATTTCTATCAATTCATCATAAAAGGAGAATCGTATCGCAATGAATTGCCACCTAAATTTCAAATCGCTTGACTTTTTGTCTTTTGTTATTTAGATTATATTTGTGTAATCAAATCAAGTGGGGATTATCCTGACCCCAGAAGCTTTGGGCTGGATGTTAATGAAGCAATCTTTTCCAAACCCAATTGTAGCACTGTATTCTGTGAAGGTATTCTGCAATCTGGTGTAAAAGCACAGATAGGTAAAATCCTGGATGGTTGCTCGGAATATATGAAAGACTATACAGGTAAGTACACTTTTGTTATTGCGGATGAATCAGAACCAACAGAGTCAGATAATCGTTAAGGTGTTAAGAGATTCTGGCACTGAAGTGCTGATGAACTATCTTCCGGTCGGTTCAGGGGAGGCCACTCGATTCTATTCGGATTGTCCACTGGAAGTGGGTGTTACCTTTGTGAACAACATCCCGGGGTACATTGCCAGCAATCCGTTATGGGCAAAACGCTTTGAAGACAAAAATATCCTACTCGTCGGTGACCACATTAAAGCGCAAATGGGAGCAACCAATGCGCACCGCATCCTGACCGACCTGCTTAACAAAGGCGGGGCTAAGCTGGAGCGGACCTATCAGTTAAATGTCTGTGATAATGCGGACTTCTTAAACATACTAAACCGTGTCCGGCTGACCTCCAGGAAAAAATCCAGGACCGAGGCGGTACAGGCGGTTGCAGCTCAACGCCTGGAAAATGAAAAGATCCGTATCGGCAAGAGTGATTATATCGCCTGGCAAAAAGATAATAAAACCTGCTTCATCCGCATGGAAGATAAATTGTTTGGCAATGTGCCGATGCATCTTGAAATGCGGGAAGATTCGCCCAATTCAGCAGAATTGGCGATCAATTCCATTCGGTGCGCTAAACTGGCACTGGATCGTAAAAAAAGTGGTATTTTGACTGCACCCGATGCGCTTTTTTGCAAGCATCCACCTAAACTATTCACCGATGACGAAGCTTATACGATGACCAAAAAGTTCATTTAGGGGAAATAATCGATGAAGTGTCTGATCATTGCCGCAGGGCAAGGGGCCCGGCTTAAATCAAAAGGAAAAGTCAAGCCACTTGTTCCTTTGTTGGGTGTGCCGTTGATTGAGCGCGTTATCCGCTCCGCAATAGAAGGCGGCGCGGATGAGTTCTATGTGATTACCGGGTATAAAGGAGAGCAAGTCAGCAATTTTTTACATCAGCTTGCCAAACGCCTTAACGTCCCGATAATTCCAATTCAAAATGATGACTGGCAAAAAGAAAACGGTTTTTCGGTATTAAAAGCACGGAACGTATTAAAGGAACCTTTTCTGTTATTGATGACAGATCACCTTTTTGATCCAGCTATTATTCGGTCATTACAGGAGCAGACGCTTAATGACGGCGAGGTTTTATTGGTGGTGGATACGGATAAAAACAATCCACTTATTAACATGGAAGATGTGACTAAGGTTCATATCAAAGAGGGATATATTGTCAATATTGGCAAAGCCATTGACAATTTTAATGGTTTTGATACCGGCATTTTCCTTTGTACACCGGCAATATTTGAAGCATTGGAACGTTCTTGTAAAATTCATAATGAGACAACTTTATCGGCTGCAATACGAGTTTTGGCAGAGAATAAATGCGCAAAATCTGTGCAAACAAACAGATTTTGGATTGATGTTGATGATAAAAAAGCCTATCAAAAAGCAGAAAAAGCGCTGTTGCATTCGTTACGCGGGAAAAGCAATGACGGCCCAATTTCACATTGGTTGAACCGCCCGATTTCTACTCGTATATCTAAATTTCTGGTTAATTTCGATATTATCCCAAATCAAATATCTTTTTTTTCTTTCGTGCTTTCATTGATTGCAGTAGGACTTTTTGCAATAGGTAACTATTTGTTTTTAGCTTTGGGAGGAATCATTGCACAATTCGCCTCGATTATTGATGGCTCTGACGGTGAAGTAGCACGACTAAAATATTTATTTTCCGATTATGGCGGCTGGTTCGATGCAGTACTGGATCGATATGCGGATGCTTTCCTGCTGTTCGGACTAACCTGGTATACTTACAATCAAAATTTGTCTCCATGGGCTTTGGTAATAGGGTTTTTTGCCATCATCGGTTCTTTCATGTTGAGCTACACAGCAGATAAATACGATAAGCTCATGAAAAACCGTATTAAGAAAGGAGTAAGATTGGGGCGCGATGTCAGGGTTTTCTTGATTTTTCTTGGTGCAATATTTAATCAAACCTGCCTGATATTAATTGTGATTGCCATTTTGATGAATCTGGAAACTATACGAAGGATCGTTATTTGCCGAAATGGCAGATAGTATTGCCTGCCTAAAACAAAAAATACGCATTTTTATGAAAAACTAGAATTTATCCTGGATTCAGAAATTTATTTCCTTCTAAAAAATTTTAGCGAAAAGGGCAATTTTTTGTCTCATAAATCGAAAAACCACCCCCTGATTTTGAATAAAACCAATTACGTATTGGCTCATTTGACCCCTACTTTTACGCTTGAACAACTTTGAGCTTGAAAGCTCTTCAGAAATAGTATCAAGTTCAGACCTTCTAGTAGGGATCATATGACACTATTATTAAACTTGCAAAGTAAATATATAAAATTTATTCGCCTGAAGTCAGCACTTTTTTAATTTTTTCAATGAACTAAAAGGAAGCCGAATCGTCATTTCACGGAATTCAGTTTTTGCTTGATTCTTTCAGAAGCAATTTCTATATTTAAAAATATTAGGTTTGAAACAGATTCGAAAATTTGGGCGATCAGTTCCCGAACAATTATTATTGCCC
>CAZMRE010000201.1:0-4070 GCA_964568545.1 uncultured Deferribacteres bacterium
AGAACAGATTTATCCCGGGTGTCGCCATACCGGTTGACCAACACTGAATCGGCATCGTGGGGTTCATAGCCTGCCAGTCCCAGTTGTAAATACACATTTCGGATTTTTTGCGCCACAAAAAGAAAAATTTTCTGAATTTTTTCATTTTCCGTCCGACTTCCTTTTACCAGCTCCATGGCCTGTTTCCGGATGGAATCCGTAACGACCACATGCTTAAAGAATTTGGCGCTCAGCCATTTCCCAAGGGTCGGCCATTTTTTTTCTGACGAAAAAACCAGCAGCGGAATAAAATCCTCGAACGGCGGCATATTGGGCTCGGTAATGATTTGAGAAGATTTTTCGACCCGCCAATTGTAAACGTACCGGTCATCCCCAAAAGTGGTCTGTTCGGGTTGAACATTTTTGTGCAGAAAGGTAAAATTGGCATCCTGGCTCTTGGGAACGATCAGGACAAACTCCTTTCGCAAAATGGGATCATCCGTCTGAAAGCCAACCATTCCCCAATAATTGCGGTCGATTGAATCCTTGGGAGCTTTGGAAAACTTTCGAAGTTTCAACTCCATTACGCTATTGGGGCTGAGAGCCGGAAAGGAAATCACCTTCTCTTTAATGTTTGCGTAAACCGACGCACTGGTCAATTCAAGCGGCGTGATGTCGTTTATGGCTTTAGATTCCACGGCAACTACTTTTCCACCCGGCTTGTGCGTGACCGCTCGAATCACCTGAATGCTGTCCGAATCGGCGTTGTATTTTCGTTTCTGATCGCCGTATTTCTGCTTTCCGCGATGTTTCAGAATCTTGATTAGCAGGTGCTCATCCAGCGTGGAACTCCCGTCTTTGTGAATGGACAGAATTTTTTGATTGAGCAAAATAACCGCACTGGCCTGGGGATAGTCCGCCGAGCTGGGTGCGTTTTCGATCAGGTCCTTTACTTCCGCCTCTGAATAGCGATGCTGTGCGTGCGCGAAAGTACTGACGAACAATCCCAATAGCAGCGCTCCAAAGATTTTATATAGAAATTTCATTCGTGCCTCCTTAACGTCATTCTCTTAAAACGGATTATTTCGCCATGTAAATAATTTCGCCGCGTCCAGTTTTCTGCTTGGCCTGGAGGGCTTTTTTAAGCACGAGATATTCTTTTGGTGCGAGTACCTTTTTCTGAACCAGCAGCTTTTTCCTAAAATGAACCACATTTTCTCCGGCCGCATTTTTGGATACCGTGTAGCCAACCCCGTAATAAATGGGCTTCTGGTTCAATTTCTCCGGGTTCGGTACAGCCTTTACCCAAACGCCGTCCGGAAGGGTCATATCCTCTTCTTCCAGTGATCCAAATGTGGTTCCAATTCGCAGTGGATACGTCCGACTGGGCAGGCTGGCCGCCCGAAAAATACTTCTGGAAATTAATTCAAATCCGCCGGTTGCAACAGGAGATTTTACAAGAAAGTACTTTCCGGCCTTCATGGCATACCGATCAATTTTGTAGGATAGCTTCATCTGAAACGGCTTGTACAGATCATTTACATCCGACATATTAAAATCGACCAATTTGGCACCCGGATACACGCCCTGCAGCACCTGCTGCCAGATCATTTTCAACTGCATGGAAGGCATTCGTTTGGAGAATCCCCGGAATGCCAGATCGTAAATCCCTTTTGTGTCGAAAATTATCTTACCCGTGAGCGTGCCTTCTTTTGAAAGGGAGGATATCCCGTGAATGGTTCCCATATTGTCTTCAGGAGGTGAATACGGCGTGTACTGCAGATCCTGGCCCGCTTGGGTAGCCACCAGAACCGCCTGATCCGCTTCTGTTGAAGGCAGTAATGTGGGGCAATCTTCGACTGTCGGGTCTGCATAAACATATTTTCCCGAGGAATCTTGCAAAGCCACAATAGCATGATTAAAATTAATATTTGGGATTTCGGCATCGGTTTGAATGGACGGATTGGTGAGAACGATATCTGCTTTAATTCCGGCCTCGCGGCACATGGCCACCATCAGGGCAGCCACATCCTTACAGACGCCGTAACGCATTTTGTAGGTTTGTGTTACCGGATGGGGCTGAAAGCCGGCTTTTTTACCAATGGATAAACCCATGTAGCGAATTTTTTGCGCAACAAAGTGGTAGATGGCCAGCGCCTTCTGATTCCAATCCGTTTTTCCGGCTGTCAACTGCTTCACCTCCGCTCGAATGGAATCATTTAAGGCAAGCCTGGGTTCCGTTAGATTAAAATACCAGCGCGAAATATCCTTCCAGGATGTTGTAGTGGAAGCCACCAACTTGGTTACCACATCCGGCAAGGCAGGCATTCCGGGCTCCGGGATGATCCGTGGAACATGGCTGACTTTCCATGTGTAGGTAATTTGCCCGTTTTTTTCCACCTTAGAAAAATTAACTTTCCCTCGTTTAACGATGTAGTGGAGAGGCTTTGCCACGGGACCTGTTATTTGAAACACACGCTCCACGATCGGGGATATACCCTGAAAAATTTCAACCGCATCAAAATGATTTTCCATAGGGGCTTGATGAGATTCATCCACGACCCGATATTCAATGGCATCTCCCACTTCCATTCCCTGAAAGGTCACGACTTTTTCGCGCATATCCGGTTCATAAATATTCATGGCCACCGCTGCGCCGCTCGTAATATCCGTAATTTTATCCTCAGGAACCGGAATGACGGAACCATCCGGTTTGATGACACGAGCCATTTCAATCGAAATTTTATCGTATTTCCGAAAATAAGGAAAATGAGCCTCCCCATTTGCTTTCTTTCCCTGATTTGTCAGAATTTTAACCAGAGCATGCTGATAATTGGTGTACAACCCGTTTGCTTTGTAATGATACGTCGTGGAATCAAAAACAATAACGGAATTCGCGTCTGGATAGGTTTTTAAATCACCAGCGGACTGAAGCTTTCTCAACAGTTCAGGCGAAACTTTCTCCGACGGTGCCGCGAAGACTGTAGCGAACAGTAAAAAACAAATTCCAATCATGAGGAACGCTTTTTTTCGCATAAAAAATCCTCCCTTTTATCGTTTAAAGGCAATCTCAAAGGCATGTTTAATGGTACGACCCGAAAACCATTTTGTTTCTGATAAAAATTTCTTTCTGAAAATTAGGGGGTACCATCGGAAAAACTACCCAATCAGCCACAGCTCCATTTGAGGATGACTCAAGAACTCTGCGCCGTTTTCACGAACCACAATCATCTCTTCCATGGTGACCACTCCATGGCCTTCCACTGTCAGGCGCGGCTCAAGGGTGTACACCTGTCCCACTTCAATGGGCTGAAAGGGCAACTTTCCGTACCGATCCCATTTCGGGGCCAACAAACCGCCGCCGTCATGAGCCAATCGGCCCACCTGGTGGCCAAGTGCGTGGGGATACTCCTCAAACCCATTTTTAACAATGTGGTCGCGTGCTACGATGTCAATTTCCCAGCCGGCCATTCCCGGCTTAATGGCCTTTGCCGCCAATTGAATGGAATCGCGTAAAACATCGAATCCCTTTTGTACATTCCCCGGAGCTTTTATTTCTCCCTCTCTCAAAAAATACCAGGTTCGCTGCATATCGGAGCAATAGTCGTCCTTTTTGACACCAAAATCCATATTAATGATGTGCCCTTTTTCCGTTTTCCGATCCGTCGGCCCAAAATGAGCTCCGGCAGTTTCCGGGCCTGTAAACACAGAGGGGCACATAATCGGATCCCATGCAGGCCCGACTCCGTAGGCATCAAACTCGCTTTTGATAAATGCGGCAATTTCTTTTTCCGTTTGTCCTGGGCGCAAAAATCCCGTTACTTTGTCGTAAATTTCCTCGGTGATCCGAATGGCTTCTCGAATTCGCTCAATTTCAGTGAGCGACTTGCGTCCCCGGAGAGAATTTACCACCGCCTCCGAGGAAAGCAGGCGATCCGCGTACGGCGTTTCTTTCAAATATCCCTGAAGAAGCAGGTACATCCCGTGTGTAAGCCCATCGGACATGTAGTCATTTGTCGAATAATTAATAGCAATCTTTTGGGGATTTATTTTGGCAAGAACTTTTTGCAACTCATCACGGATAGATGCCG
>CAZMRE010000202.1:0-4066 GCA_964568545.1 uncultured Deferribacteres bacterium
AGCCAGCCTTGCAGGCAAATTCAAAATCAGCTACGTGCACGTCGGGGCCAATTCCAAGGGCATCCACAAGAACCGTCCCGCTGGGTTTTACCGCGTAGGGGTGGGATTCGGAGCCAATGTAAACCGCCCCAATATTTTTGGGATCAATTTGTGCCCGATTGATCGCATTTTTTGCCGCTGCCACGGCAATGGTAATCGCATCTTCATCCATTCCCGGAACGGATTTTTCGTAAACGAGAATGCCATTTTTGATTTCATCGCCATTCTTTCCCCACTGTTTGGCAATTTCATCAACGGTAATGCGGTAACAAGGCACATAGGATCCATATCCGACAATTCCGATCATAGAATCCTCCTGAGTTAATGGATTTTGTTTTCGATCGAGTTACAGGACTCACTCACCGCCACAGAACAAAGTTAGAAAGAGCCTGAGTTCCTTTGCGACGGCAGTTGTACACACTTACATTTTCCTGTTACGTAAAACCAAAAATTCGACAGAAACCGGCAAATTTCTGACATTTGCTTTTTCTGAGTTTTCGTGCATCCATATTTTTTCCAATTTCTCTCTCAAAGATTAAATCTCTACCATTACAAGTTTGGTCTAATATTCTGTTTTTCAGTGATATAAATTAAACATAAGAAACTAATATTTTTTAAGTGATGTTACAATTTATTTTTGCACATCCAAATAAAATTCCCCTCTAAAAAGCAATTAGATTCTCTTCAACCTCTGGATAAATATCATCAATTTGCTTTTGAATTTCAATCGTTTTTTGGATAGCTGTTACAATTCCGCAGTAGCGCGGTGCTTCCTCTATAATTCTTCCTCTTCTATCTTTGAGATATTTATTTAAAACATGGTATCCACCAATGTGATAATTCCACACCTCTCGCTGGATGCCCTCAAAATATTTCTCTTTATTGATGTAAATGCGCCGCTCATCTTCCTTGTAAATTACTTTTTCAATCCGGTCATTGTCGCCGCTGCCCTGGAATTTGGCAACCGGAGGATCGAGAGCCGTACTTTTAAGCAAATGCAAATCCGCGAGTTCTTTACCTAATTTACTTATTTTTTGAAATATTTCATAATCGCCAACAAACGGAATACGCGGAAAATCTACTTTCAGAAATTCACCGTAGGTTTTTCGGTAGATGTCACTGTAGAGAATTGCGTAAATGTAATAAAGGATACCCTCTGGTTCGATTTTTTGCCCATACGCAAATTTAAGTTTTTCATTAATATTATCATTAATGTTAGATTTGCGTGAAGAATAGGACGCTTGTGGCTCAAAAACCATCATCACCATGCTGCCCGATTTATGAACATTTTCCCCTTCTTCATGAACCAGATACAATGGAAAAAGATAGGTGATTTCACTTGTTTTGTTAGAGACAAAACTGCTTTCAATAATTTTATCAGAAATCAAACAATGGCGCCATTCTTTGCTTGCCTTAACCTGACGTACTACTGTTAATCCAATATTTTCCGTCAGCATGTGGCGCATAACATCGGAGCGCATGCGTTCGATTACTGCTTGATGGTAAAAAACATACCTTTCGTCAAAGGGCCGATAGAGTATTACTTTGTAATATTTTTCAGGATCGTCTATCTTACTTATTTTTTTGCGAGCATCGCTAATTTTCCAGTTCGATTTATTTTTTAGATTAAACGCTTGGTCAATCACTTCTTCCGGCAACGAGAGATTTTTAAATTGAAGGATTCTCTTCTTTAATTCATTTTTGTTAAAACCGATTGTAAATTTGTCTCTCGAGGTAACAATCCCAACGCTATTTACCGGGAATATTTCGTTTATTTTTTTCCAGCCGAGATAGTGTTCAATCTTTACCGTCTCTCTTTTCACAAAAAAATAATAAGGACTTTTGGGATGAATCTGCTCGTAATTTTCAGTTGAAAATTCGTGGCTTTCTAACCAATTGTATTTTTCATTGCGTAAACCATATAAATCAGCGTTAAAAACATGCGATTCGTTGCGTTCCTTATTCCTTACAAATAATGCAATAGCCACTCCCTGGCGGATATCAAAAACGTTTTCATCTTTTCCACCTTTCGGAGTGGTCTCCTTTTTCAGGCTATTGCCGTGCAAATCGATAATATAAATTTCATCAAAGGTTTTCATCAAACTCTGGCGCATTCCCCGAAATGTGGGATTGTCCAAATAGCTGTGATTGGTAATCATGCCAATAATACCGTAGCCGGACATTTGGATTTTCCATTGGGCAAAGCGCAAAAATTTCACATAATCGTCCTGTAGCCATTTGGGATTTTTTTCTCCCAATGACTGACCATCCACTTTGTAATAACTTTGCGCTTCGCCAACATCTTCCTTCAGTAATTGCTCTGTCCATTTATTTGTATTCGCTGAAGAACCGCTATAAGGTGGATTACCGAGAATAACCAAAATCGGCTGCTCCTTTTTAACCTCACCCGCCAGATGGCTTTCTTCACTCAATGAACTCAAACCAGGAATGGCAACCTGCTCGATTTCTTCGACTTCAAGTGTATTCGTCAGGTAAAGTTTAAAGCGTTCATCTTCTGCCATTTTATAGCCAAGTTCATCCAGAATAAAACCTATCTTTAAATGCCCGATTGTATACGGTGCCATCATCAATTCAAAAGCAAAAAAATCATTAAGTATGTGCTTTCTGATCCACTGGTGCAATCCGCCGACTCCGTATTTTCTCCTGAATTCATCAGCAGCCAGCCGAATGGCCTCCGCCGGAAACGTTAACGTACCACCAGCCGGATCGAGCAATTTTACCTCTTTGCTGGCAAGGCCATCCACCAAACCAAAATGTGATTTCAACAGGGAATGAATGGAACGAACAATATAACCCACAATGGCTTCAGGGGTGTAATAAACACCGCGCCTCTCGCGGATTTTGGGATCGTAGGTTGCCAGGAAGGTTTCATAAAAATGAATAATCGGATCGCGGCCTTTCCCTGTTCTGGAATATTCGTGCAGTATTTTATTGACATCGGCAAGGTGCAATATTTCAGCAATATCTTCAACAATGATTTGTAATGATTTGGGGGGTTCTTCCAGAGAAATAAATCGAAAGACATCCCGTAAAATGCCAACAGTGTGAGGAATATAATCAAATGCCAGTCTGCGGTTAAATTCACCATTGGCCCTGGTTCGCGCAGCAAAAAGCCCATAGGTAATCGTCTGAGAATAAAGATCAGCGAATTGTTTTTCAGTCAACGTTCCAATTAAATATTTTTTAAAGGCTTCATAAAATCCGAGGATTTGCTTATGTCCTCTACTGTCATTATTTTCCATTTCCGTGGCAATAACTTCATCCCGCAGGAAACGGGTGCGTTTGGCCAGTTCAACAGCCAGCGAATGCGCCGTTTGAACCTTTGGGAGGGAAAAAGAAAAGAATTTCTCAAATAGCTCTTTGAATTTGTCTGTATTTTCAACCGGTGGCGATGTATGCAGCCGTTGGAAAATAAAAGGACGCCCGATCATTGTTTGCGCGATGCGTTTGCCATCGCGGTATAAGCGGAATTCAAAAAAATTGGTTAAAATTACATTCGGAAAGGTCGAACAATAACGGTTTATTTGTTCTGTATCTTCAACATAATCGAGATTTGTAACAGAAGGGACTTTTGCTTCGATGTAACCGATGACATGATTTTTCCCGTCCCAGATACGAAAATCTGGGTTTCCAGCCTCGGTTTTTTTGGGAAGAATAGTGACATCTACATTTTTTATTTTCTGAATTTCGGCATATTGTTTAATTAAGTAATCGAGATGTTTGTAATAGCTTTCCTCCCGGGCGTCACCTCGAATATAGGTGCTTGTGAGATTTTCCAGATATTGTTCTAACAAATTTTTCACAAATCAGATTCTTTCATCGCTGGATTTACAAAATCTATAAATCACTATATAGTGTCTGAACAAAAACGCCGCACAAGCTTCTGGCTTGTGAAATTTGATTTAGTTCATTCTTTGTTTCCATTATCAAACCAACGCAAGCAAGATGCTTACGTTACATTCTCTATGTGTTTTCATTCAGGCACTATGTACCGCATATGGTACAA
>CAZMRE010000203.1:0-4064 GCA_964568545.1 uncultured Deferribacteres bacterium
ATTCAAACCGCTCCCGAAATGGCACACGCTATTCGAAGCATGCAAATTCGGGGCGCTCCCGCCATCGGGATTGCGGCAGCTTTTGGCGTTTATCTTGGCGCTCGCACAGCCGGAAACTCCTCACCTGAAGATTTCCTGAATGCCGTGTCCTCGGCTGTTTCATTACTAAGGCAAACACGTCCAACAGCCATCAATTTATTCTGGGCTCTTGACCGCATGGAACAAAAAGCCAATCGTATTGCTAATTTGCATCCAGAGGCCAGGCTCGCCGAACTTCTGAAAGAAGCTCAAAACATTCTGGAAGAAGACCGCCAAATGTGCCGGGCAATCGGGAAAAATGGGCTTTCCCTTATTAGAGAAGAAACAGTCACATTTCTGACTCACTGCAATGCAGGAGCACTGGCTACTGCCGATTATGGTACGGCGCTCGGCATCATCTACGCCGCACAGGAGGCGGGGAAAAGCATTCGGGTTTTTTCGGATGAAACCCGTCCCCAGCTCCAGGGCTCTCGCCTTACCGCATGGGAACTGCAACAGGCCAACATCGATGTGACCGTTATTTGCGATAATATGGCCGCCTTTGTAATGAAGCAGAAGAAAATCAATTATGTTGTAGTGGGTGCCGATCGCATTGCCCGAAATGGCGATGTCGCTAACAAAATCGGAACATACAACCTGGCCGTTCTGGCCGAAAAACACAAAATCCCGTTTATCGTGGCAGCTCCCTCCAGTACGTTCGATCTCTCCATTGAAAGCGGCAGCCAAATTCCAATTGAGGAACGTGACCGGGATGAGGTGATTCGGCGGTTTGGAGTTTTGAGTGCTCCAGAAAACGTGGCTGTTTACAATCCCGCATTCGATATTACGGAAAATCAGCTTATTACCGCAATTGTAACGGAAAAAGGGGTTTTATTCCCCCCGCTGGGAAAGGCGATAGAAAAATCAATTGAAGCTGGGAAATAATTAATGTCTGAACAAAAACACTTAAAAAATGTAAGGCAGGCATCTTGCTTGCATTAATTTGTTATTAGAAACAAGAAATTAGCTAAATCAGATTTCACAGGCCAGAGACTTGTGTCACATCTTCGTTCAGACACTAATTAAGAATGTTGCAAAAAAAATCTTGATTTCTTTGAGATTATATCGTATATTTTTTAGATTTTAAGATGGTAAAATTACTATTTTTAAAGGAGGATATTTTCAAATGAACAAGATAAAAACTGTTGTTTTGTTAGTGCTTGGGGGAGTGTTGTTGGCTTATTTTGCCGGCTGTAACAGTACGGCGTTCACTTCGGCGAAGGTTTATTTACAGCAAGACAACATCGACAAAGCCATCGAACAATTAAAAATTGAAGTCAAGCAAAATCCATCCAATGCTGAAGCCCATTACCTGTTGGGTGCATCTTACGCAAAACAGGGCAAATTCGAATTAATGAATAAGGAATTTGATAAATCCCTGAAACTGACCGACAAGTACAAAAAGAACATACAGAATTATCGGTTAAAATATTGGGGTGAAAACTACAATCGCGGCGTTCGTTTATTGAAGGCCAAAAAATACGATGATGCCATCAAGAGCTTCAATACGGCCATTCGAATTGATTCTTCCCGCGCTGAAAGCTATCAGAACATGGCTTTTGCGTACATCAAGAAAAATGACATCAAAAAAGCAGAAGATCTTTACAAAAAGGTGCTGGAATTAAAGAAGGATGACCCGAGAATTTATTTCACGCTGGGTTCCGTTTATTATAATGAAAAACAATACAAACAGGCCATTAAAATGTTTGAAAAAGCTATTGAATTAGACCCGAACAATAAAGATGCTTTTTCATACCTTGCCCTCGCCTACGATATGACGGGAAATTCTCAGAAGGCATTCGACATGTACAAAAAGGCCATTAAAGGTAATCCCAATGATGCTGATCTTCTCTTCAATCTGGGGCGGCTTTACTTCCAGAAAGAAGACTGGCAAAATGCCATTAAGATTTTTGAGAAACTGGCTCAAAAAACTCCCAATGATTACGACGTGGTTTACAATTTAGGAAATGCTTATCTTTACTACGGCGATAAAATTACAAAGGAACGCCGAAAACTGGAAGAATCCGGTAAAAAAGTTCCTAATAGCCAATTGCAAAAGTTTAAAGATCAAGAAAAAGCCGAATATACAAAAGCTATTGCTTATCTTGAAAAAGCTGTAAAAATAAAACCGGATAATCCGAACGCCTGGTATAACTTGGCAGTTGCTTACGTTCGAATTGGCGAAAGCAAAAAAGGGAAAGCCGCCTTTGACAAAGCTGATGAATTAAAAAAGAATAAGTAAATTTTATCCCTCCCATAAAAAGCCCTGACAAAAAAATATTTGCCGGGGCTTTTTGCCTATTTTATTTGGGATTCAAATGAATATATTCATTGTCTGCTCTTTCACTCATCAAAAAAATTACACGTTTTTTTTCAATTCAAAGCCTGAATTCTCTTCAGGAAAATTTTGGGAAGAGTAACTATGTTCCTTTAAGAAATATCGCGTGAAAAACACAAACAATCATAAAAACGAATCAACAAAAAACAAGGAGAATCAACATGAGAAAAATGGGAATTATGGCCATTGCAATTGCCTTAATCGTATCCTTCGCAACTTTGGGACAGGCTCAGACCAATCTGCAGATCGGTCTGAATGCAGCGGGTGGAGGAATCGGTTTTGTAAATCCTTCAGGCAGCATTGGTAGTACGATTTCGTTGGCTGGAAATGCAGAATTGGGAACCTTTATGAATGACTTTCATTTGGTTGGATTTGCCCAGTTTTGGACCAAAAAATATGCGGAAGGCACCTATTGGGATTGGCACTGGACAGAAATGGTTTTCGGCGGTGGCGCCAAATATTATTTCAATCTGGAAAATATGCCTTTTAAACCCTATGCGGGTGGAGGATTGGCACTGGTTATTAGCCGATCAGGCTGGAATTACTTGGGGCCATCAAATATTTACATTAAGAAGAGTCAATCTGACACTAACATAGGCATTGGAGCTCAGATTTTTGCCGGAGCTGAGTACCCAATCAATCCAAAGATGACCGCCTATGGCGAATTCCGTCTCCATACAGACGGTGTAGATTTTCTGGGTATTTACGCTGGTGTTCTTTATAACTTGAAATAATGAATCCAGTTCAAAAAGTAATTGCCCACGAATTTCGCGAATTATCACGAATTGTTCTTATTAAAGTTAATAGATTAAGCCCCGTATAATTTGGGTAATTAGTGGCTTTTAGAGTGTACTCAATTTGAATTTGCTAACGTTCAGGCGAATTACTTACAATGTAATTCGCCTTTTTTTGTGCTCCGCAGTTGTTTTTTGGTTCATCCGAATAGCCTGTGCATTTTCAGCCCAAGAAATTCAATAAAAAATTGACCCTCTTTTGGCTTGAATCTTTCCCCAAAATGCGTTATATTTGTTTTTATATTTTTATAAAAGGGACGGATACAATGACACTTGTACAAGCAATTATTCTGGGACTAATTCAGGGGCTGACCGAGTTTTTACCCGTCAGCAGCTCGGGACATCTTGTTCTGGCAGAGGCGCTTTTGCACATCCAAAAACAGGGAATTACATTTGAAGTTTTTGTTCACTTTGGAACGCTTCTGGCCGTAGTGGTCGCTTTCTGGTCGGATATTGTTGATATGTTTCTGGCAGCGATTAGATGGATTTCGCATCCGTCACAAACAAAAACTCTCTGGAAATCAGACAAGGGATTTCGATTACTGATTCTTATTAGTATCGGCAGTATTCCCGCCGGAATTATTGGCATATTATTTGACAAGACAATTGAAAGTGCCTTTTCAGACCCCTTATTTGTTTCCTTCATGCTTTTGATTACGGCTACAATTTTGCTTCTTTCCAGATTCGGACACACAAGACGCAACAAGCCCACTGTTTGGGACTCCATTTTAATTGGTACAGCGCAATCCTTTGCAATTATTCCAGGCATTTCCCGATCGGGATCAACAATCTCTTCAGGAATGCTCCTTGGGCTGGAAAAAAGCGAAGCAGCTCGGTTTTCCTTTTTGCTGGCA
>CAZMRE010000204.1:0-4050 GCA_964568545.1 uncultured Deferribacteres bacterium
GTGATTTCAAATCGCCAGAGCCAGAGCGTTAAATTAAATTTTGAAATTAAAAACAAAGCCACGGTTGTCATTTATCATCACGGCGGAATCGGTGTGCTTCCTGATGTTCCTCATCCGGTGCCGGGCAGCCGCTCCGGGGGCTTCCGGATAATCTCTTCAAAATTGGACGGGAAAAGCTACACAGTTGTGGTACAGGGTAAACCCGAAAGTAAAGAAATGTTGAAGATTTATTCTCCGGTCGAGCAGATTGAATCGGTGCTGAACGGTAAAATGCTCCGTTATAAAAATAATATTTATTCCATTCAAGTCTCATTTCCAAAAAGCTCGACTGATTATTTGGTGAGAAAAATAAAGATTCTGTTGAGGTAAAAAGGGCCGGGGGTCCATTTTGGGTGTTGCTGGTCATTTCACTTTTGAAAGACGGTTGGCTGCAAATTCAAGAATTTTCACTAAGGGAAATTTTTGATTTATTTAGCGGCAGAGGCCACGAAGAAAACACAGGGCACGCAAAGAAAATCGCGTAATTCTCATAAAAACACTAAATGTTTAACTAATTCTTGTTCAATGAATTTTTTAAAGATTTACAAGAGACAAATAAACGCAGCAAAGAGAATACAAATGGAGGCATCTGCAATGGGAACTGTGAATTTATTCAAGAAAAAGTTTTGTTTAGCGTTGGCAGTTTTATTTTTTTTGTTGATGGGTGCACTTTTTACGCGAGTAGATGCTGGAGTCAAAAGCGTAAAAACACCGCCCATAAAGGGCGAGAATAGCTTTTATCGGGGGAATCGTCCCCCTCTTTTGCCCAACGCGCTCATTAAATTACCGATTGGTGCCGTGAAGCCCGAAGGATGGATTCGGCACCAATTGGAATTGATGGCTAATGGTTTTACGGGGCATTTGAGTGAGATAAGTCGTTATTGTAAAATTGACAGCAATGCCTGGGTAAGCCCCGACGGGCGCGGTAAAGACGGCTGGGAGGAGGTGCCTTACTGGTTGAGAGGGTACATTGAGCTTGGCTATATTCTGAAAAATAAGCGGATTATCGACGAATCGAAACAGTGGGTGAAGGGTGTGTTATCCAGTCAGGCACCCAACGGGTATTTTGGGCCGCGGGCAAATTGGGAAAAGGCCCAGGTCTCTTTTACGACACGGCACGACATCTGGCCGAACATGGTGATGCTGTACGTGCTGCGCTCCTATTATGACGCCACGCACGATCCCCGGGTGATCAAGCTGATGGCCAATTATTTTAACTGGATGAGAACGATCCCGCTGCAAAACTTTCTGCCGGGTACCTGGCAAAAGTGGCGCGGAGGAGACAATTTAAACAGTATTTACTGGCTTTACAATCACACGGGACAGAAATGGCTTTTGGAATTGGCGCTGGTAAATCACGATCATACGGCGGATTGGGCAGGGAATATTCCTACCTGGCATGGGGTTAACCTGGCGGAAGGTTTTCGGGAGCCGGCACAATTTTACCAGCAAATTCACGATCCACGGTATTTGAAAGCTTCCGATTGGGATTATCACGCCTTTATGGACGTGTACGGCCAGGTGCCGGGCGGCATGTTCGGAGCCGATGAGAATGCCAGAAAGGGTCACATAGGTCCCCGGCAGGCTGCAGAAACATGTTCGATGGTGGAATTTATGCACAGCGATGAACTAATGCTTGGGATTTCGGGGAATAGTATCTGGGCCGAACGCTGCGAGGATGTGGCGTTTAACTCACTTCCCGCTGCAATGACACCCGATCTAAAAGGATTGCATTATCTCACAGCTCCAAATATGGTTCAATTGGACAGGAAAAGCAAGGCTCCTATCCTTGAAAATGGTGGTGATATGCTTTCCTATAATCCCTGGAAATATCGCTGCTGTCAGCACAACGTCTCTTTCGGCTGGCCTTATTATGCCGAACGACTCTGGATGGCCACCCGGGATAACGGACTGGCGGCTGTGTTTTATGCCCCCAATACCGTATCCGCAAAAGTTGCCAGCGGCGAAAAAATTGTTCTTCGGGAAGAGACGAATTATCCCTTCGATGAAACAGTTCATTTTAGTCTCTCTATTGAAAAATCAGCCCGATTCCCGCTTTATTTCAGAATACCGGGATGGACCTCCAGCGCTCGGCTAAAAATTAACGGCCGGCTGGTTTCGGACAATATTCAGCCATCCAACTGGCTTGTAATTGAGCGAACCTGGAGGAACGGCGACCGAATTGAGCTGGTTTTTCCGATGCGGGTGACGGTGAAAATCTGGAAGAAGAATAAGAATTCCATTTCTGTCAACCGTGGCCCGCTCACGTATTCGTTAAAAATAGGGGAGCGCTGGGTGCGCTATGGTGGAACGGACAAGTGGCCGGCCTACGAGGTTTTTCCCACCACGCCCTGGAATTACGGGTTGATTGTAAATGTAAAAGAACCCGAAAAATCTTTCAAAGTGATCAAAAATTCGGGGAAATTGGCCTATCAACCCTTCTCATTAAAAAATGCACCCATTAAAATTCTGGCCAAAGCGAAGCGGATCCCGGGCTGGGGGCTGGAAAAGAACGGGTTAATTCAGGCGGTTCCCGGGAGTCCGGTTCATGTGAACGGGGGAACGGAAACAGTCACTTTGATCCCGATGGGATGTGCGAGACTTCGGGTGTCGGCTTTTCCACAAATTGGTGAAAACAAGAAATGAAAGTAGATATTGTATCGAAGAAATCGGATTCATCTTCCAAAAAATGAGGAGCGAGCAAATGACGAGATTACCTGTTTATAGTATGTTTGTTTTTTTAGGGGTATTTTTTCTTATTTACAATGGATGTAATAAAACTGTCAAAAAAGCAAGTATTAAAAAGGAATCATTTGGGGTTTTACCGAATGGGAAAAGAGTTGATATTTATACGCTGGGGAATAAGAATGGGTTGGAAATAAGGATAATGAATTATGGCGGAGCCATAGTTTCAGCTAAAATTCCCGATAAAAATGGAAATTTTACAGATGTCGTCCTGGGATATGATTCGCTAAAGGGTTATCTCGAAAATAATCCCTATTTTGGGGCTATTGTCGGACGGTATGCCAATCGAATTGCAAAGGGAAAATTTACATTGAAAGGAAAGGTCTACACCCTGGCGCTCAATAACGGGCCGAATCATCTTCATGGCGGAATTAAGGGATTTGACAAGCGGGTGTGGGACGCCGTCCCTGAAAAGATCAAAAATGATGTGGCGCTTAAGCTGCATTATTTCAGTAAGGATGGGGAAGAAGGGTACCCCGGCGATCTAAATGTTTTCGTAACCTACACATTAACCAATACAAATGAGTTACGCGTCGATTATTCTGCAACAACAGACAAACCGACGATTGTTAACCTAACGAACCATACGTATTGGAATCTGGCCGGGAAAGGCGATATTTTGAATCATGAAATGATGATTAATGCGGATAAATTTACGCCGGTTGACAGCACACTGATTCCCACAGGCGAGATAAAAAATGTCGGGGGAACCCCATTCGACTTCCGCCAATCCCGGCCAATCGGAGATCAAATCAATGAGGACGATCCTCAATTGGTATATGCGCATGGCGGCTATGATCAGAATTGGGTTTTAAATAAAAAAGTGTCGGGTTCGCTCACTCTGGCGGCTCGGGTCACAGATCCGGTTTCCGGAAGGGTTTTGGAGGTTTGGACCACCGAGCCGGGATTACAGTTTTATTCGGGCAATTTTTTAGACGGTTCGATTACAGGGAAAAACGGTCAGGTGTATCGCAAACATGATGCGTTTGTGCTGGAAGCGCAGCATTTTCCGGATTCGCCGAATCACCCGAATTTTCCCTCGGTGGTGTTAAATCCCGGTGAAAAATACACACAAACCACAATCTATAAATTTAAAACCGTCAGATAGATTCTACTAAAGAGTGACAATTAACCCTGCTGAGGTTTTAATGCTTCGCAGGAAAACCAAACCTTAGCCTTTGTAGTACCCTGCGTAAATGAGAGGATTGAGACAACCTCGGGCAGACACGGGACGGGATTATTCGTCCGCGACAGCGGACCCAGAAT
>CAZMRE010000205.1:0-4049 GCA_964568545.1 uncultured Deferribacteres bacterium
ACCAGTCGGCAGCGCATGTTGACAGCTATGCGTAACGGAATTCCCGATCGTGTGCCGGTAAGTCCGGACATTTCGAATATGATTCCGGCACGCCTCACCGGAAAACCCTTTTGGGAAATCTACGTGTACGACAATCCCAGTTTGGGTGAAGCCTACATGGACGCCGTGCGCTACTATGGCATGGACGGCTGGTTTTTGTACGGGGCTGTAATGGGAGGAAATACCGAATTCCCGCTGGTGCAATCGGACGTGGAATTTTTGTTTTATGACAATGTTTCCGTTCCAAAGGAATTGGTAACAAAAAAGATAATCAGCCAGGATGAGGAAAAACTAATCGAACAGTGGGTCGTACACACGCCGCTTGGAGATATTGAGCAATCGACGGCTTACTATAAATTTGCTCCACCCTGGGATGTGACCAATTTTGTGAAAAATATTGCGGAAGATTGGCCGAAGGTCCGCTGGTTGATGGGCGACAACTGGCACTGGGATACAAAGAAAATCGATTTTGATTTGATTGGCAACGACGAGGCAATTTACGGACTTCAGGTTCACTCGTTTGTGGATTTCTGGGATGGCATTCGAAATGGCAGCTCGGAACAAATGATTTTCGATTTTTACGACGAGCCTGATCTGATGCACGAAATCTGGAACTATTTTCTGGAATTCACAAAAAGCCGCACAGAAGGGCTTTGCAAAGCTGGTGTAGATGAAATCCTGATGCAGGGGTCGAACAGCTCAATGAGTCTGATTAATCCCGAAATTTACCGGGAGTACATTTTGCCGGTGAATCGTGAAATCTCAAAAATTTGCCGGAAAAACGGCGTGATCTGCCACCTGCACACCTGCGGCAAATCCCGGGAAGTGGTTGAGATGAACTGCGCGGAAGAACCTCTTTTCGACGTAATTGAACCGCTGGAAAAACCTCCCAGCGGAAATGTGAATATTGCTGAGGTGAAACAAAAATACGGAAAAAAATGTGCGCTGAAGGGGAACTTGCTTACCTCGGGGAATCTGGTCAGAGGGACACCAAAACAAGTGGAGCAAGAAGTGATTGAGACGCTAAAGGCAGCCGGCGAAGGGGGAGGCTTCATTCTTTCCACGGGCGATCAGGTGGGAGGCAATACCCCGGACGAGAATTTATTTGCAATGATTGAAACCGGAAAAAAATACGGGGTTTACCTGCCAGATGGCCGATTAAAGGCGTTTATTAGTGAAGTGTAGGACGATTCGCCGAATCGCCCTTTGTACAGATAAAGAATATTTTAGAAACAGAGGAAATTATGAAACGGATCGTTTTTTTAATAGCCTTGATTGTTTTTGCTGTGACATCATTATTTGCAACCACAAAATCGGACTATTTAAAAGTCATTCAAAAATCACGGGATTATCTGGCTAATCAATACAATCAGAAACTGGAAGATTGGGAGAAATCTTACATTCCGGATGCGCTTTCCGGATACCAGCCGCCCGCTTTCCCGGTCAATTTGGCTCAGGCAGATGGCTTTTTGTACCACCTGACGGGCAAAAATGAGTATGCAAAGGAAGCAGCCAAAATTCTGGTGGAATTCAGTCACCTTCGAAAATATTATCCGAAGGCGTACCTGACCAAGCGGAAAGAATACCGTTACGGGCTTCCGCCGATGACGAATTTCTTTCAATTGATTCCCTACGTGCGCTCGTACATCTGGATCAAGAATTATTCAGGAATAACGGCTGGTCAAAGAAAAGAAATTGAAAAGACCGTAGCCGAAACGGCTGATTACGTGTTTCGTTTTCACGAGTGGGGCCCGATGAATCGTTGTATGATTCGGACAGCAGCATTAATGGCGGCTGCAAAGGCTCTGCCGGAGCACCCGCGGGCGCATCTCTGGAAGCGTTTGGCAAAAGAAATGGCCGCGCAGAGTCTGGGCAAATGGACAATCGAGGATGCCCAAATTTACAACGCCGTCTGGCTGGATGCCGTTTTGATGTACATCGATTTTTCCGGCGAAAAGAGCGTCTGGCGAAAGCCGGTTTTGCACTATTATTTTGATTATTTGCTCCAGCTTCAGAATCCTCTGGGTTACCAGGCAGAATACGGCGACAATCACGGTTTCTGGGATCAAACTTCCCGCTACCTTGCCATTTACGAGCGGGGTGCCCGGGAGTACAAAGACGGCCGTTACAAATGGGCGGCCAACAAAATGTGGCACGCCGTTCAAAGCGATCCCAAAACGGACAATCTGAAATCCGGTCTTTCCTACATCAATGCCTATCTCTGGTGTGACGATTCGGTACAGCCGCAAAAGCCGACTAACAAGAGTACTGAGGTTCTGGAAGACCTTTTCGGAAAGAAAATTGTTTTTCGCTCCGGGTGGGATCCCGATGCCACGTTTTTACTGGTTAATTACCGCGATCAGGTCGGGTTTGGAAAGGTGCCCCGGGATTATCTGGCAAACACAATTCCCATTGAGACGGAAAAAGTCACCCACGGCCATTCGGATGAAAACAACATTGGGCCGTTTATGACCCACGGAACGGTGCTTCTGGATGTTCCCAGCTATTTTGAACGTGCGGATTTTTATCAGAATCGTATTGTTGTGCGCAAGAATGAAATGCCGGACACTACTTATCGACTTTTGCCTTTCCTGCGTCGTCACGAAACGCACAAGATTGTTTCAACCCAAAAACTGCATTTTTACACGTTTGAACACGCCGATGTCAGCCGCACCCGCGTAACCGATTCGGATTACGGTTACGTGTGGGATCGGGTAGTGACCTATCTGAAGGATTTGAACAGCTTTGTCGTTTTTGACGGAATCAAAATCACCAAACCGGGGCTGTTCACAATTGCCGATCTTTGGCACACACAGAAAATTTTAAACTACGGCAGACACTGGTACGAATCCCGTCAGTTAAACATTGGCGACATCCCCGGCCGCTGGCCTAACCCCGGAAAATGGACACTCCTAACCTATTTTCCCGAACCGGACAAAAAGCGGGAGGGCGTGGAATTCGTGTACAACTGGAGTTTTGCCAAGAATCTGGATTTTGCCATGTATCGGGCCGTTACGGACAGCCTTCAGGCAGGGGATCGGCTTTGCTTTACCACAGTGCTGATTCCGTACAAACACGGCCTGCATCCTGAAGCGAAAATCCAGCCCTATTCTTATTTGAAATCAGACAATTACCCCAACGGGGCCGGCGTAAAAATTATTCTGCCGAACAAGACCATTCTTGTGACCGCCCGTTTGAATCTGGAGATGGAATACGTTCGGGAAAGAACATGTCCCCGCTACACCTACGAAAATGGCCGGATCGGCTATTTCTGGAAAGATTCAAAAGGGCAGGCTCGCCGATTGGACACCGATGCCCGCTGGGCTTACACGGAAATTTCAGGTAAAACGGTCAATTACGCCTTTGTGGAAGCAACGAAGCTGCTTCTGGATCAAAAGAAACTCTTTGCCTCGTTTGAAAATAGTTTTTACACTTATGTTTCAAATGGCAAACTAATCCACCCGGGAGCAGAGAAATGGGAAAGCTGGGAAGACACGGTAAAATTAAAATAGATTTAATTCGCGCATTCGCGGCGTTAAGTAAATAATTCTGGTTCTTCGCGAGAATGCGACCATTTTGATCTGTTTTTGAAAGCGATTATAATCACAAATAAAATGAAATTGAAAAAATCAAACATCAAAATGGAAATTTAAATTGCAAAAATAATGGAGGTTTAAGTTGGCAAAATTAGCCATTCGCGGTGGTGCGCCTGTTCGAACCAAAGCATTTCCTCGTTGGCCGGTTTGGAGCGAAGCGGAAATCCAGTCGCTTGCGGAAGTGGTTAAAAGTGGTGTGTGGGGCATCGACGGCAGGCGCGTACCGGCGTTCGAGAAAACATACGCAGCGTACCAAGGAGCGAAGCACGGAATCCTGGTAAACAGCGGAACAACGGCTTTGGAAATTGCCCTGAAGGCAGCCGGAATTGGCCCCGGCGATGAAGTGATTGTTCCAGCATACACATTTGTGGCCACGGCTTCGGCTGTTTTAAGCGTGGGCGCTATTGTGCGCTT
>CAZMRE010000206.1:0-4037 GCA_964568545.1 uncultured Deferribacteres bacterium
GTTACCGGCAGAAGTTAAAATTCAATAGTCCGCCTTAACATCGTGTATTTAAAGAAGGCTCCATTCTAAATTATGGGGCCTTTTTTATTGCCTGAAAGAATAATGACAGCAAATAAATAGCTCCATCCCAAATAGCTTGACTTTTAGCATCTCGTTCCTTACATTATCGCTAATCCCATTGGGTGATGGATAAAATATCCTGTAATCCCTGTCAATAATTATCCTTAAATTAACGCGAAGGTACTAAGGCGGAAAACTAAAATTTCTAATGAATACAAATAGGGATAATCAAAAAATGGCGAAAAATAACGAACCAACGGCAATAGTAGTAACAGAAGAAAATTGGGAAAATGTGTTCTGGCAAATGGTCAATGTTTCACCCTATCTTGAGGCATATTTGAAATCCTATCTTCAAAAATATCGGGAACAGTTGAGTGCAGATTGGGTTGAAAAAATCAGTCATTTTCTTCAGTTGGTTTATGGCGAAAACCCGATGGAATCAATTAATTTTTATGAGGAAAATCTATCTCAGTACCCACCCAATGCCTGGTTGATCATTTTTGTTGCGGATGCTCATTGTTACCAACGGGCGAATTATTTTTACGCCAGGCATCTGTACCGGCAGGCAGAAAAGGAACTCCCTGAATTTCCAAAAATTCACCTGGACCTCGGACTGATTTTTATGCTGCTCAGCGATTGGAAACAGGCACTCACCCACTATGATCGAACCTTTGCATTTGCCCCAAATGACCCTCTAAATGAGGCCGATCTCAAGGCAAAGGCTCTGTTTAATCAGGCCATCATCTACGCCAATTATTTTCATGATGTTCCTAAATCGGCTGAATTGCTGAAGAAGGCGCTTGAAATCCGCCCCGATTACGAGATGGCAAAACGAGCGCTGAAAAACATGAAACAGAGTATTATTTGATCACAACTCCATTCACAATTCAAGGATTAAAATTATGCACCACCATCCGCCGAAAAGCAATGTTAAGGATATCTGGATTCCAACATCTCTGGTTGGGGAAAAGCTCTGGCAGTTCCTGGACGAAACCTTTGTGAATCGTCCCAAGCCCGAATTGAATGATCGTGCTCTGTATGAAGTTTTGCCGGAAGAAGATGGAGAAACTCGAATTCGAGATTACCTGGAATCCTTTCCACCCCGCCCTGGAAAAGCAGTGGAAGATGTTCTGAAAGAGGCCAGGATTACAGCCGGTGACTTCAAGTACTATGAAGCTTACGAAAAAAGCGGGGGATTGCTCAATATTCTGCTGCCTCGTCCTAATGAATTGTACGATGAAAAATGGCAATCTCTGCTTGAAAAATATTACGCAGGCCTTTCCTTTCCCTCCACTCAAAAAAAGGAAGAAAGACTTCGCCAGTTGGGAATGATCTGGAACGACACGCCCAACGAAATTTTTTCCATGCTCACGCCCGCACAAGTCTGGGCTGGCGGTGGACTTCGGGAATCGGATTTGCTCACGCGTTTTTTTGAAGAAATTACCTACAGGTTTTCCAAAAAAATGAAGAATGAGGGAGAGGCCATTCTGAGAAGTCTTCTCTATTTGCGAAGCTGGCAAAGCGTGCCGCTTATGGAGTATCAATTTAAAACGGCATTTACCGTTATTCGGGATGAACGGGAAGACATTCGCAGAAGAAAAGAGGCTCTGATTCAATATCGCCGTCCTGTGATTACGTTTCATATTCTGGATCGAATGGATTCCGTAGCCGAGCAGTTGATTACTGTGTTGGAACCCTTGTACGAGGCTCAATTTATTGAATCGACCCTCAAGAATTGGGTTCAATTAAAGAGGAAGATTTCATCGAAAAAGAACACAAAAAGCCTTGCCGCGGCACTTGTCCTGTTCACGGGGAAACAGCTTAATCAAGCTATTACAATAGAACACGTTGCGACCATTTTTGATGCGAATCCGGAAGAAATTGAAACAATCAGTGAAAAATATGGAACAGAATTTAATAAAAACAAGTAACAATTAAACAAATTATAAGTGTTTTTATTGAGTTTTTTATTCGGCCATTAAAATTGAAAATTCTATTTTTAAAATTGGAGTCTGAGGGCTGAATATTGTAAAATAAGGAGTTATAAAAACCAGATCGGAAATTAGTACACGAATGAGAATATCGCGGATGTCAAAAATTGAGGAACAAAGAGCTTTTGGGCAAACAATGGAAAAACGGCAGGTAATGAAAGATTGGATATAGAGGAGGCTTCTTTGCAGATACCAGAAAATTTTAGGGCGGGCTATGTTGCACTGGTTGGGCGGCCAAATGTCGGGAAATCAACTTTGCTAAATGAATTGCTCGGCACGAAATTGGCCATTACCTCGCCAAAACCGCAGACCACACGCCATAAAATATTGGGTGTTCTAACTGGTGAAGATTACCAAATGGTGTTTTTGGACACCCCGGGTTTAATCAAGCCACAATACGAATTGCAGTCTGTAATGGTTAAGGCGGCAAAAACGGCTATCGGGGATGCGGATGTTGTGGTATTTATGATTGAGGCCAGTGAAAGTCCTGATGACATGGATTTGGAAATTCTGGAACAAGTGAAGCCGCTTGACAAACCCATGCTGTTGGCCATTAATAAAATCGATTTGATTCACAAGGATGTCCTTCTTCCACTCATTGATGCTTATTCAAAAGCGCACGCATTTCTGGAGATTCTTCCTATTTCCGCTCTGGAAGCGGATGGTCTGGATGACCTAAAACACGCTATCCGTGATGCCCTTCCCTTACATCCGCCTTATTACCCCGAGGATTATCTGACGGAGCATTCGGAACGTTTTTTTGTTTCCGAAATAATTCGCGAAAAAATATTCTATCTTTATGGTGATGAAATTCCCTATTCTACGACCGTTGAAATTACCGAATTTAAAGAAAAAACGGGTCGGAAAGATTATATCCATGCCACAATTTACGTTGAAAAGGATTCTCAACGGGCGATTCTCATCGGCAAAAAGGGGCAGGCTTTGAAGCGGGTCGGCTCCCTTGCCCGGGAAGAGATTGAACAATTCCTGGGCCGGCCGGTGTATCTGGATCTCTGGGTGAAAGTGCGGGAGAAATGGCGCCGGAATCCCTCAGCAGTCAGGCAATTTGGCTATTCAACAAATCTTCCGAAATAATGATGGCCGACTTTCGAGTGGTTTTTATTTTTGTAGATGGTTTGGGTATTGGCGAAAATAATCCTGACTTCAATCCTTGTACGACTGATAAATCGGGTATTTTTTTAAATTTCCTGGATCAAAGCAACGGGAATATTCCTTTTGGGGGGATTAGTATTCCTCTGGATGCCACGCTAAGTGTTTCGGGTTTGCCGCAAAGTGCCACGGGGCAGACGACGCTTTTGACGGGCGTTAATGCCGCCAAATTAATTGGAGAACACAAAAGCGGGTTTCCGAACAAGGCCCTTCGCGAATTATTAAAGCAAAAATCCCTGTTGAAGCAATTAAAAGATGTCCATAAAAAGGCTGCTTTTATTAATGCTTTTCGCCCTATTTTTTTTAAGCTGGATGATCGCCTGAAATGGCTGCTCTCCACAACTACCGTTGCCACTCTTGCTGCGGATCTGCCCTTTTTTACGCTGGAAGATCTGGCGGCACATCGATCGATTTATCAGGATTTTACGAATAAGGATTTAATTCGAAAGGGGTTTGACGTTCCGGAATTTACCCCAGAAGAAGCGGGAGAAATATTGGCAGAGCAAGCCAAACACTATGATTTTATTCTTTACGAATATTTTAAAACCGATCGCGCAGGCCACTCCCAGGATTATGCCCGGGCAGCGGAAGAAATCGAGAAGTTGGGGCGATTTCTCATGCGTTTTTTATCCAAAAGCGACCTAAAAACAACCCAAGTTATTCTGACCAGTGACCATGGAAATATGGAGGATTTAGGGGTGAAAACGCATACGAGCAACCCGGCCATGACAATTCTTTGGGGTCCGCTGAAAGAAGAATGGGCCCAAACCCTGACATCTTTAGAAGATGTCACACCGGCCATTGTGAAGGCGTTGA
>CAZMRE010000207.1:0-4020 GCA_964568545.1 uncultured Deferribacteres bacterium
TGATTGCTTTGATTGGAGCGTTTTTAGTAAGCAACATGTTGCTGCACATTTCCACGGAAATCTTTTTCAATGGGGTAAAGGAGTATTTTGTTCTTTATGATTTGATAAGCGGTTTGGTGAAGGCACTGGTTTTCGGAGCAACAACGGCGATTGCCGGTTGTTACATCGGTTTTCAAACAACTGGTGGTGCCGAAGGGGTGGGGCGATCGACCATTAAGGCATTTGTTATTTCGTCAGCTTTAATTCTAATGAATGACTACATTATTGCAATGATTTTATTTTGATAAACAATAGTTTGCGACTCCAAGATGATTGAAATCAAACATTTAAAGAAGAGCTTTGATTCCAAGCCTGTTCTGCGGGATGTCAATCTTTCCATTGAACGGGGAAAGGTGACGGTTATTATTGGCCGCTCCGGATGCGGAAAAAGTGTTTTGCTCAAACTTATTCTGGGACTCATCAAGCCGGATGGAGGAGAAATTTTTGTAGAGGGACAGGAAGTTACCTGTATGAATCAGGAAGAAATCTACAAGATGCGGCGAAAATTCGGAATGCTGTTTCAAAATGCGGCCTTATTTGATTCTATGACGGTGGAGGAAAATATGGCTCTTCCTCTGGTTGAGCATTCCAGTTTGCCTTATGATGTGATCAAAAAGCGGGTTCACGAAAAATTGAGTATGGTAGGCCTTCCAGGGATTGAGCATCTAAAACCGGCTGAACTCTCTGGGGGAATGAAAAAACGCGTGGGTCTGGCGCGCGCGCTGATGATGGAACCGGAAATCGTTCTTTACGATGAACCCACAACCGGACTGGATCCCATTATGTCGGATGTGATTGACAATGTGGTAGTTGGATTCAACAAGAATCTGGGCATCACGTCCATTGTGGTAACGCACGACATGAAGAGCGTGTACAAAATTGCCGATCGCGTGGCCATGATTCAGCGCGGGGTGGTTCTGTTCGATGGTACACCGGAAGAGCTTCGGAATACAGATGATCCCGTCGTCAGTCAGTTTATTGAAGGAAAAGCGGAAGGGCCAATCAAAATTAATCGGGAAATTATTTACACCCGCAAGGAAGAAGAAGAAAAGCTGTTTTAAATGGCAACTCAAAAAAAGAAAAAAGAGAAGACAATTTTTGTTTGCCAGGAGTGCGGCTACGAATCGCCTCGGTGGCTGGGACGGTGTCCTGCCTGCGGTGCATGGAATAGCTTTGTGGAGGAAAAACAAACAAAGCCAGCGGTTTCCCAAAAATACAGGGGATTCGAACAATCCCGGCCGGTTCTTTTGTCGGAAATTTCTCTGGAAAAAAAGCCCAGACTCTTAACCAGAAGTGAAGAATTCAATCGAGCTCTGGGCGGAGGCATTGTCCCCGGTTCAATTATCTTGCTTAGTGGGGATCCTGGAATCGGAAAATCCACCTTGCTCTTGCAACGGATGGCCGAATTTGCAAATTCGGGTTTAAAGACCCTCTACGTTTCCGGTGAGGAATCCGTTCAGCAAACAAAAATGCGCTCCGATCGGCTGGGGTTAAAAAGCGACAATCTGTTCCTATACTCGGAAATTGATTTGTCTGCCATTCTGGAAACAATCGAATCGCTGAAACCGGAAATGGTTGTGATCGATTCCATTCAGACCGTCTACAACCCGGAATTTGAGAGCGCCCCGGGAAGTGTGAGCCAGGTGCGGGAGTGTGCGCTTCGACTGATGCAGTTGGCCAAAACCACCGGCATTCCCATTATTCTTGTGGGACATGTTACAAAGGAAGGTGCCATTGCCGGGCCTCGCGTGCTGGAGCACATGGTGGATGCGCTGCTCTACCTCGAAGGCGACCGACAGTACCAGTACCGTATTCTTCGAACGGTTAAGAATCGATTTGGATCGACCAACGAATTGGGCGTGTTTGAGGTGCGTGAAAACGGGCTTCGGGACGTGTCCAATCCCTCGGAACTCTTTTTATCAACCGATCGGGAAAACCTGTCCGGTCTGGCGGTTACCTGCACCATTGAAGGCACTCGGCCCATTCTGGTGGAAATTCAGGCGCTTACATCGCAATCCGGTTTTGGAATGCCCCAGCGTACGGCCACGGGAATCGACCACCGGCGCCTTTCGCTTCTTCTGGCGGTTCTGGAAAAACGGGCAGGGCTTCGCATTGGTTCGTTTGATGTTTTTGTAAAGGTGGCGGGCGGGTTGCGTCTCGATGAACCGGCCGGCGACCTGGCCGTGGCACTGGCCATTGCTTCCGGTTTTCGGAATCGAACGGTTAATCCAAAAGCCGTCATTGTCGGAGAGGTGGGATTAGGAGGCGATGTTCGGTCGGTTTCACAAATCGATCGCCGGGTTTTGGAGGCGGAGCGTTTGGGATTTGAAAAAATCATTGTGCCAAAAAAATCCCAGGATGCCATTCAACGGAAAACCACCATTGATTTAATTGAGGTGAAAACAATTCGAGACGCACTTGAAGCGGCGTGGGGGTAAAAGGGATGGGGAGTTTTGAAACCATTTTTTGAATTAATTTCAGAAGATCCGGAGACAGGTGCTCGGGCAGGCATCCTGCATACCGATCACGGCGATGTGGAAACGCCGATTTTTATGCCTGTGGGGACACAAGGAACAGTGAAAACACAGACGCCGCAGGAGCTGCTTGAGAATCAGGCACAAATCATTCTGGGGAACACGTACCATTTGTACCTGCGTCCGGGGGGCGATTTGATTCAAAGGGCGGGCGGCTTGCACAAATTCATCGGCTGGCCCAAAGCCATTCTAACGGACAGCGGGGGGTACCAGGTTTTCAGCCTGTCGGATCTGCGGAAGCTGAGCTCAGAGGGGGTTCGTTTTCAGTCACATGTGGACGGTTCCAAGCACCTGTTTACACCGGAAAAGGTTGTAGAAATCCAGAGGCAGCTTGGCCCGGATATCATGATGGCACTGGACGAGTGCACGCCGTATCCGTGCACATTTGAGTACGCAAAAAAATCACACGAACTGACCATCGAATGGGCAAAACGTTCCAAAGAGCGGTTCGAAAACACGAATGCATTGTACGACTATCGGCAATTTCATTTTGGAATTAATCAGGGAAGCACGTACAAGGAATTGCGGCAAAAAAATCTGGAAGAACTACTTAAATTGGATTTCGACGGCTACGCCATTGGCGGACTTGCCGTGGGTGAACCGAAATCGGATCTGTACGGAATGACCGAGTTTGTGGCAGCGCAGATTCCGAAAAACAAGCCCCGCTATTTAATGGGAGTTGGGAAACCGGAGGATCTGATTGAGGTCATTGGCAGGGGTATTGACATGTTTGATTGCGTGATGCCCACGCGAAACGCCCGAAACGGTACGGTTTTCACCTGGGAGGGGCGAATGGTAATCAAAAATACCGCGTACAAAGATGATTTTCGCCCCATCGATGAAAATTGTACGTGTGCCACCTGCCAGAATTTTTCACGTGCGTACATCCGGCATTTATTTTCAGTGGGTGAGGTTTTAGCGCTTCGACTGGCAACGTACCACAATATTCACTTCTATCTGGAGCTGGTGCGAAAAGCCAGAGAGGCAATTCTGGCGGGGCAGTTCAAAGAATTTCGAGACGAATTTTATTCAAACTATCAGGTAATCGAAGTAAATCAAACTCAGAAACCAATCAAGAGGAGGAAGTAAACGTGTTATTAAATATTCTATTACAGGCAGGCAAAAGTCAGGGGAACACAATGATGGCCTTGCTGCCGTTTATTTTAATCTTTGTGGTCATTTGGTTGTTCATGATTCGGCCGCAATCGAAAAAGCAAAAAGAAGTTCAGGCCATGCTGAAATCATTGCAGAAGGGCGACAAGGTCGTCACTATTGGAGGCATTTTGGGAACCATTTCGGGTTTTAAAGAAGCTGACGACACTGTAATTCTGAAAATTTCGGACAATACAAAAATTGAAATTACCCGTTCAGCCGTTGCAAAGAAATTGAGCTGATCGGCCAGCTGACAATTGGCGTTAACCCAAAAGTATTTTTGACGGGATTTACG
>CAZMRE010000208.1:0-4007 GCA_964568545.1 uncultured Deferribacteres bacterium
TACGAAATGGTTCGTCAAATGTTTCGGGATGATTGTGCGGCTCAGATTGGTTTTGTTAAATCTTGTGGATTAGTCTTCCGGCACGTCTAAATGCAGGCGAGTTATTGAATCACGTTCCGGGGAATGCCTGCTGAATGCCTTCAAGAATCATTTGAACGGCGATAACAGCTAAAATTAGCCCCATGAGGCGAGACAGTAAACTAATCCAGGAAATGCCCAGTTTGGACAAAATCTTATCGCTGTAAATGAAGAAGACGTAGGTAACAAGACACATTATGAAGAAAATGGCAATCACAATTACAATATTCAGCAGATTGGTGTGATTTCCAACGAATGACATGGCTGTTGTAATGGTTCCAGGCCCGGCCAGAATAGGAATTCCCAGAGGCGTAATAGCAATGGCTGTGGGGTCATCTGCATCATCGGTTTCTTCGTCCCGTAAATGGTGTTGGTGCGATTTTTTACCGTTTAAGAGTTCAAAAGCAATTGCGAAAATCAAAATACCGCCTGCAATTCGAAATGCAGGCAGTGTAATTCCGAACAAGCGAAAAATGAGATTTCCGCTGATTGCAAAAAGAAACACAATAACAAAAGCTGTGATAGTCGATTTTTTGGCAATTTGTCTTTTGGTAGGTTCATTCAGGTTTTCGACCAATCCCAGGAAAATTGGAATGTTGCCAAAAGGGTTCATTATTGCAAAAAATCCCATAAAAACCTGAAATGCAAATGACAGCATATTTGTCTCCCATTTATTCAGACACTCTTTATGAGTTTAGTCCCAAAAGGATATTTCCCACTAATTTCACGAATTATCACGAATTAATTTTATTGAAGTTAATGGAACTTGGCCCCATATAATTGTATGATTAGTGGTTTTTTAAATGCACTCCTTTATGATTTCTCTTGGATAACAACGAACCGAAGGCCTTTAGATGATTTAGGTGGAGATGTCCCATGTACTCGTGTCTTTTAATCAAATTTTTGGGAGTAATAATCGGAATTGCTCTCGGCCGAATTGAGACCTTAACAGGCAGGGATCCAAATACATCGCCATCTACCTGATAGGGAACACGTCCCGGAGCCTGAAGTTCTACGGTTTTCGCACGCGCGATTGAAATTTCCCGCATGTTCAGAGGAAGATTCAGAATCACACGAAGTGCAAAATAAAGCAGGCGACTGAAACTTGAGCTGTCAAAAAGGAATACATCCAGCAGGCCATCATCCATTTTGGCATTCGGTGTCAGTTTGTAGCTGCCTCCATAAAGAGGTGCATTGGCAACGTTTACAAAAATTGGCTGGTACTGGGTTTCCTGCCCGTTAAGCACAACCCGCATGGGATAAGGTTTGTACGTCAAAAGATTTTGAATGGCAGCAAAAATATAAGCGTATTTTCCAGCAACCCTTTTTAGTTTTAAATTCGTCTTCTCGGTTGCGAGGGCATCAAATCCGCAACTGGCCATTATGGCAAAGTAGCGTTCGTTAATGATACCCAAGTCCCATTTCTTCAGGTTTCCCTCAAGAATGATTTTAGCGGCGTCAATTGGATTCAGCGGAAATCCCAGTGACCGCATCAGCACATTGCTGGTGCCCAGGGCAATCAGCCCGAGCGGAATATTTGTTCCCACGATCCCATTAATTACCTGGTTAAATGTACCATCTCCCCCTGCAGCCACAATAATGTTGAATTCGCCGCTTTCCGCTGCTTTTTTCGCTTCAATTTCAGCATCGCCATAGTGTATGCATTTTTGAAGATTGACCTCGTAGCCAGCGTTCTCAAAAAGTTCAATTGCCGGCTGCAGAAAGAGCAAAATCTTTAATGGTTTCGAGATTGGATTTAAAATGATCTTTATTTTCTGAGATGCCATTTTGTCTCCGGTTTAGGTGTCATGTCCGTCGTTGTTTGATTCATTGTCTGTTTTGGTTCCGAATTTGTGAATTAGGCTGGCTTCAATCAGAGCTGCCAGAATTAGAAGAGGAATGACCAACCATTCAAAAACAAAAAAATTCCTTTGAAAGGTTTGCAAAACCGTTTTGTACGTAAATGCGTGGAAATAGAATAGACTCATTTCAAGTGGAAGAGAAAAGCCGATCCAGTTTGCAGGCAGTTCGAAAAGAGCCACAGGATTCAAAAAGAAGAGAATAAGCGCAATGCCCCCGCCCGTATTTTTGTAAAGAAGTATTCCGGAATTGATCCCTGCCCAAATGATTAAAAGAAATGGCAAAATGATTGTAAATCCTGAAAGATAAACAATCAAAACCGAAAGAGTGTTCAGAAAAAAAATAACCAAAAATAATTTCCAGACGGAAGGCTTTTTATCGACAAACTGCTCAATCTTTTGGAATGCCCATTCCGGATAAGCCGTCAGCCATCGCATATTACGTTCGATAATGGTAGGCGCCAGAAGGACACCGATCATAAAAAGGATAGCCGAGAAGCCAATCAAGTCCCAATTCAGAGAGGCAAAAACATCTTTGTAAATGTCAAAATATCCACTGTGTGCGGCGGTCATTAATGAAATCTCCTGAAAATCGCTAATAAAATAAAGGCAACAATTGAAATAAGCATGGCATAGGTAAAAGCGACGGAAGAACCGTACGCATGCCAGATAGCTCCAAAAATGATGCTTGCGGGAAGAGCAGCCAATCCCACGAGCGTGTGGTAGAGACCAATCGCCGACCCGCGATGGGCCCGCCTTGCCCAATCAGATACCCAGGCACGGGGAATGGTTTCCACAATTGCACTTACAATTCCGTAGAAAAAGAAAAGCAGCCAGGCCTGCCAGCTCAGGAGTGCACGGGAAAAGCCCCATAAAAGGAAAATCATAATGAAAAATCCGCTCAGTAAAACCCGTTGACGGCCAATTTTATCCGAGAGCATACCAATGGGCATGGCCAGAGACGCGTAAACAAGATTGTAAAACAGATAAACTAATGGGACAAGCGCCACTGAAATGCCAATGGCATTAATTTTCAGAATAAAAAAAGCGTAGCTAACGTTTGCAAAAGTGAATACGACCATGATTCCCATCAGCAGTAGCAAACGCGATGGGAGAGGCCCGGAATCCTCTTTCGAAACGATGGTAGGTGTGTTTTTTTGTTTTACTGCCGGGGACTCTTTTAGTAAGAACAAGAGAACAAGCACGGCCAGCAGACCCGGAATAATGGAAAGGGCAAATACCAGTCGGTATGCCTGAACCTTCCAAGTGAGGAGAAGAAATGCAATCAGCGTTCCGAGAGCCGCTCCCAGGGTGTCCATAGCGCGGTGGAAGCCAAATGATTTGCCGCGTTGAGCGGTGGCACTTGTGTCTGCGATCAGGGCGTCGCGCGGGGATGTGCGCAGGCCCTTGCCAATGCGATCGGTAAACCGAATGGTCAGCACCTGCCACCAGGCCGTTGTTAGGGCAAGAATGGGTTTCACAAACGCAGAAAGGCCGTACCCTGCCAGAATAAATGGCTTTCGCTTTCTGGCCTTGTCTGACCAATATCCAGAGGCAACTTTCAACAGACTGGCAGTGGCTTCTGCAACTCCTTCAATAATGCCGATGGAGGTCATGCTTGCCGTGAGTACGTTTTTCAAAAAAAGCGGCAAAATAGGGAGAATCATTTCGGAAGAAACATCCGTTAGAAAACTCACCCAACCCAGGATTTTAATGTTTCGTGGTATTTTTGACATGTTATATGACTACAGTTCCGATAAGGGTTGTGATTGATTATTTGAAAAAAAATCATAAAAAGCTACAGTCACGAATTACTCACCACAATTTATTGTGGTGAGTCGCCTCAAAAAACTGCGCTTTCGCCCGGGTAAAGAATTTTTACTGGCAAATTTTTGCCCCGAATGAGTACCTTCAGCCAGTTAATTGGTTCATCAATGGGTTCCCAGCCCAGGTGAAATGTCCCCCAGTGGATGGGAATCATCCATTTTGCTCCAAGGTCTTCGAAAGCTTGCAGGGCATCCGGTGGATTCATGTGCTTTTTCAGATTTTTCTTTGGGCGATAGGCTCCAA
>CAZMRE010000209.1:0-4004 GCA_964568545.1 uncultured Deferribacteres bacterium
ATCTCTACCTGTCCGAAGATGCCGGTGCGTCGTGGACGTACATCGGCGATGTGGAAACCGGTGCGCCAGGCGACTGGCTGGATCACGTAATTGCCATCCGTGACCAGGGCGTGCACGTGGTGGTGGGCAGCACGAACAAGCGATTTATCTTGTATTCGAGATTGTAGTAACAATGGAGCGGCAGACGACCCCGCTAACCTTGATTTTCTCATTGCAGCCTAACATCCGATTCGGGCAACGGCCCATTTACGGAATAGCATACTCGAATCAAGTGATTGACTACCTTGAGAAGGCTATCGAGTTAAATCCTCATTACGGGATTGTGGAAGCGAACCGATGGGAAAGGCTGCTCTATTTTTCAATAGGCTGCAATCCCGGCATTGTTTCCGGTCTGGAGCCCTATTTTCAGCTATGGGGATTGGTGAACAAACTTTTACCCGTTCGGGCCGCGGGAACAAAAGATGGCCTCAATCCGGAAGTCATTGAACGGATTCTATTGAATCCGGACAACTTCAAGAATTTTTCGGATGTAGAAGAACAAAATATGCCAAGAATTTCGGGAATATTGGGCAATTATTAGAGCGCCTTGCATTATCTTACCGTTTATTACATCGGATGAAGCAAAATTTTTCTTCTTTTCTCAGGCGACAATTGGGATTAAAATCACTTCAAAAAGACCCCTCTCGGGTGTTTTCACTCAAAACAATTGCCCGTTTCTCTGTTTTCCGCTTGACACCCAAATAGAATTTCCGTAAATTAGAGCAATTCCCGGACGGTTTTCCACGCACTGGCAAGAAGCCACGTTTGGCCCTTCTTGCTTTGAAATACGCGTTTAAGAAAAGAAAACCTACACAAAAAATTTTGCTCCGGAGGCAAAACAAAATAATTTCAGAAAGCTCTAAAATGAAAAAATGGCCGCTTCTCATTTTCTTAATCCTTTTCGCAAATTTTTTCGCTTGCAAAAATCAAAATCTTTCCTGGCCGCCGGTGCAGCGGGAAACGCTTCCCGGGGTGTACTGGTGGTGGATGGGTAGTGCCGTGGACAAATCCAATCTCAGGTACAATCTGGAAAATCTGCACCGCGCAGGCATAGGCGGCGTAACGGTGGTACCCATCTACGGCGTGCACGGGTACGAAGATCAGTTCATTGACTACCTCACGCCCCGGTGGATGTCCATGCTGGATTTTGCCGTGCAGGAAGCCAATCGGCTCGGCATGTGGGTGGACATGACCACCGGCACGGGCTGGCCCTTTGGCGGAGCTCACATCACGCCGGAATTTGCTGCGAAAAAAATGGAACACCGGGTCTATTTTCTCTCGGGCGGCGGACGGCTCAAAGAGAAAATCGACCCCGTGCATTTACAGGCGCTGGTGGCCTATTCCGCGGGTGGGGAGCCGATTGATCTTACCGACCGTGTGCACCGAGACAGCACACTTAACTGGGTCGCGCCCGCCGGAAAATGGCGGCTTGATGCGGTGTGGATGGTCGGGACGGGACAGAAGGTCAAGCGCGCCGCCCCGGGTAATGAGGGGCTGGTCATTAATCCGTATTCCACGGAATCGCTGGCGGTTTACCTGAAGCGGTTCGACAGGGCCTTTGCCGGACACAAAGGCCATTTGCCCCGGGCGCAGTACCACGATTCGTTTGAGTACTACAATGCCAATTGGACCAGAGCCTTTTTCGACTCGTTTCGCGTGCGGCGCGGTTACGATTTGCGTGCCCACCTGCCGCTGCTGTTTGGCAGCGGGCAGGAAGACGCCGCGGCCCGGGTGCAATCCGATTACCGTCAGACGCTTGCCGATTTGCACCTGCGGTACATTCAATCCTGGGTAAAGTGGGCACACGCAAAGGGCTGCTGGACGCGCAACCAGGCCCACGGGGCGCCGGGAAATCTCCTGGATCTCTACGCAGCCGCCGACATCCCCGAAACCGAAATCTTCGGCTCCACACCGTTTCCGATTCCCGGTTTTCGGCGGAAACCGGAAAACAATGCGCCCTATTCGCCCAATCCGTTGGTGCTGCGCTTTGCCTCTTCGGCAGCCCACGTGGCAGGACGCCAGCTGGTGGCCTCTGAAACGTGCACCTGGCTCCGGGAGCATTTCAAGGTGGCGCTTTCGCAGGTCAAGCCGGAGGTCGACCAGCTTTTCCTGGCGGGTGTCAACCACATTTTTTACCACGGCAGCGCGTACTCACCCCGGGAAGCCACCTGGCCCGGCTGGCTATTTTACGCCTCCACCGCTTTTCAGCCGGTCAACGCCATCTGGCGGGATTTTCCGGCACTCAACCGCTACGTCACGCGGTGCCAGTCCTTTCTGCAGTGGGGCCAGCCGGACAACCCCCTTCTGCTGTACTGGCCGATTTTTGACGTCTGGCACCGAAACGGACCCCTGTTGGAGCAAATGGGTGTGCACGACCTGTACTGGCTGAAAGGTACCGCCTTTGCCCGAACGGCCCGCTTCCTCTTGAAATGGGGGGTTGCATTCGATTACGTGAGCGATCGCCAGGTGCAGCACGCGGCTTGTGCCGGAGGGAAAATTCGTCTTTCCGATCTTTCGTACCAGACCCTGGTCGTGCCCCCGTGCAAGCACATTTCGCTGGCTACCTGGAACAAACTGCTCGATCTGGCTTCGGCCGGCGCCACGGTAATTTTTCAGGACAGCCTTCCCGCCGATGTGCCCGGCTTTGGCGATCTGGCGCGGAGGCGCGGGGCGTTTCAAAAATCAAAGGCCAAATTGCGCTTTGTTCGCGCCGGAAAGGGCGCTGCGCGTGTGGCTCGTGTGGGCAAAGGGCGCCTGCTTCTGGGGGTTCATTTGGAAGAACTGCTTCGTCTGGTCGGGGTGCGCCGCGAGCCGCTGACGGACACGGGTCTCGGGTTTGTGCGGCGTCAAGATCCCGACGGCCACCACTACTTCATCGCCAATTTGTCAGACCACACCGTGGACGGCTGGGTGCCTCTGGCGGTGCCCTGTGTTTCGGCCGCTCTTTTTGATCCCCTCACCGGAAAGTCGGGCGTGGCCGGTTTCCGCCGGACCGGAGAAATGCCGGAAATCTATTTGCAGCTCGAACCAGGGCAGTCGCTCCTTGTTAAAACATTTCGCAAGAAGAGGCTAAAAGGCCCGGCGTGGCCCACCTGGCAAAAGCGAGGCGCGCCGTTTCCCATTTCGGGCAGGTGGCAGGTGGATTTTTTGGCCGGCGGCCCCCGGCTTCCGGCGTCATTTACTACCCGGGAATTGAAATCCTGGACACTTTTGGGCGACGACGAAGCCCGGCGCTTTGCGGGAACGGCGCGGTACACGATTCGATTTAACCTGCCCAAAAGAGCGGCCGACAACTGGCTTCTGGATCTCGGGGATGTACGCGAAAGCGCCCGTGTGAAAATCAATGGGAAAAACGTGGGCGTGCTGTGGAGCCTTCCCTTCGAAGTGCCTGTGGGAGCCTTTCTGCGTCCGCGGAACAACCGGCTGGAGGTGGAGGTTACCAATCTGTCCGCCAACCGGATTCGCGACCTGGACCGCCGCCGGGTGAAATGGAAAAATTTCTACGACATTAACTACGTCAACATTCGGTACGAAAAATTTGACGCCACCAATTGGCCGTTGGTGGACTCCGGGCTTTTGGGGCCCGTGCGCCTGTGGCCGCTGAAAAAGGTCAACGTAGACGGCCGTGAATTGAAGTAGCGCCCTGCGGATTCATTTGTGCGCGAGAGCCCAATTAACCTGAATAATTTACAGCCACCAAGTCACAAGGACACAAAGGATTCACCTTCACATTCGGGGGTACCGCGGGGAGACGGCCAGCGACCACCTGAAACACCTCTACCACATGGATTGGATGCTTGAGCAGGCCGTGGGTTATCTTGCGCTGTCCACTGCCGTGGGGGCAGATGCGAGGCAACCGCTGACGTGCAAATTGGCCCAGAATTACCCGAATCCCTTCGGAAGCGGCTCCCCCTCAGGCGCAAGCACGACGACCATACCCTTCACAGGTGGATTCAGGATCAGGA
>CAZMRE010000210.1:0-4001 GCA_964568545.1 uncultured Deferribacteres bacterium
CCGTAAATGGTATCCGTCGGATAAACCAAAACACCGCCCTTTTGCAAAACGTCTGCAGATTTTTCAACTATTCTTTGCAAATTTGTCGCAGACAGGCGAAAAAATTTTCCCGTATCAGGTCTCATTTAGGAGCTCCTTCACCGCGCGGTACACCTCCGAAACAGAAATGGATTTCATGCAAGCAAAGGTTCCCAGCGGACATTTGTTTCCACCGTGGTCGCCGCAGGGACGGCAGTCGAGATCCTTTTCAATAAGCCGGTGGGAAACACCAAACGGAGTAAATCCAAATGAAGAAATGGTCGGCCCAAAAATTTCCACGACCTTTGTCCCAACAGCAGACGCGAGATGAACGGGAGCGCTGTCGTTTGAGACCAACACATTGCATCTTCGAATTGCTTCGGCGGATTCACGCGGCGTTAGTTTCCCGATAAAATTGGCGATATTTTTTGAGGCTGATGTTTCCAGCTCCACGCCCAGAGGCTCATCCGCCGGCCCGCCAATCAGTGCAACCTGAATTCCCTCATCGGTCAGTTCGCGAATCAATTGGGCAAAACGATCGGGCAGCCAGCGCTTGGTAGCCCAAACTGAGCCCGGAGCAATTGCCACACAGGCGCGATCTTTTTCAAAATTGGAGTCCTGCCATATGGCATCTACCCGCTTAGTATCTTCAGGTGCAATAGCCAAATGAAGACCGGTTTTCTTTTTCAATAGAATTCCAAGCGGCTGCAAGAGGGAGAGATTCCGATTTACTTCATGTAAATTCTCTTCGTACGGAATAATATGTGTGTACAAAAAAGAGGCCCAACTCTTGTTAAAGCCTATTCGCACAGGAATGCCAGCCCATTTTGCAAGACTGGCACTACGTAATGAACGGTGGGGCAACAAAGCCAAATCGTACTGCTTTTCTTTCAGGAAACGTGCTTTTCGAGCAAATGCTCGAAAGCTTTTTTCAGATTTGTGCTTGTCATACGGGATCACGCGATCGATTCCCGGATAATTCTCCAGAACATTCACCACAGACGGGATTGCCAGATAATCCAACTCGAATTCCGTGAGATTGGTCCGAAGCTCGTCAATCAGCGGAAGCGAAAGAATGACATCTCCCAAGTAGGCTGTTTGAATAATCAGCACGCGATAATTCATTTTGAAATTCCACCGCCTTCTTCGGGAGGGCGTGTTTTCCACCGCCGGTGCATCCAGAACCACTGTTCCGGATACTTTCGAACATTTTCTTCTAAAATTTCCGTAAACCGGCGGGTCAGTTCCCACAAATTTCCCTGAGTGGGACCATCCAGATCACTGGTCTTAATCTCTTTAAATTCCACAACATAACGGCCGTTTTTCAGAATGCATTGAGAATAAATTATCGGTGCACCGGATCTTAAAGCAAGCAATGCAGCCCCCACCGGTGCGGATGCTTTCCTCCCAAAAAACGGGACAAATTGTCCGTCCTTTCCTGCATCCTGATCGGAAAGAAGTGCAACGCATTCTCCTTGGCCAAGCGCTTGCAGAGCTTTTCGCACGGCTCCGCCCACATGAATTATTTTTGATCCGGCTAAAAGCCTATTTGAATTGATCCACTTGTCAGCAAGATTATTACGCTGCGTGCCCACAATAATGTGAGTCGGATACCCTTTTAGGGGGATAATTGCCGCCAAAAATTCCCAATTCCCGAGATGCCCCCCGTTGAGAACAACTCCCTTTCTCCGTTTTAAGGCTTCTTGCAGAACGGCCTCATTTTCAAAATGGATTATTTGCAATAGTCTTTCCGGGATGAGGCGCGACATGTACAAAAAGTCCATTGCCACGCGGCCAAAATGATCGTAAATTTTTTTGGCCAAATACGTGCACTCTCCAATATTTTTCTCAGGAAATGCTTGTTGAAGATTTTGAATAGTGACGTCTCGCCTCACGCGGAAAACGGAAAACGTTAGAAAGCTCAAAACCCGCGATACTCGAATTGCCAGTTGGTAGGACAAAATTTGAGTAATCAACCAGATAAATTTCAATCCCAGAAACTCAAGGATATTCCGGAACCGCTTTGATTTACTCACCACCCGTCCCCATAGGCTCTTCCCAGTTCTCCATCCGCTTACGATTTCGGCGCTTGATCCACCAAAATGAGACCGCCACAAAAACAGGGAGCGCTAGCCAAAGGTAAAGATCGACATCAAACAAAAACTGCCATTTGTAATTCTTTTTGGCGTAATCCAGAAACGTATCTTCAAATTCGTAAAGACTCAATCCCGTGGCGGCTTTCAGCCCGCTTTCAAAGGATTTTGTTTGCTTGAGCGTTTCGAAAAGGACGGGGAATTTCTTCCAGCCAAAGTATTCCACGAAAAATCGCATGGCTGTGTAGCTTTCGGCGTAAGCCAAACGTGCTTTTGTCCGACCGAATTTCAGAACATTGCTCACATCATCCAAAGAAAAAAGGGAACCCGTCAAAACTGCCCGTGAAATAATCGTTGTGTTGTCCGATACCCGTTCGCCGGAAAGGAGAACAGCCATTCCTTCGTCAAACCAGCGGGGCGTACGGATGCCAGGATAAAGAGATCCCATCCAGGCGTGCACCAATTCGTGCCGGACAATGGAGAAAAATTCGTCTTGCTTTATTTCATCAGTTAATAAAATAATCAAATGGATATCCGGGCGTGTAACGCCTTTACTCCATTCGGGAATTGTATTTTTTGTCAATTTGTCGAATTCGCTGCGCCGATCAGCCATAATAACACGAATAGTGTCTTTTGGAATTTTCCCAAAAACCCTCTTATATTTTGGCTCTGTCTTTAAAATTGTCTTCGCCACCTCTTCAGCAAGTTTTTTTTGGTAGGGATGATAAATGACGCGATAGTTCCTGATTGTAATACTTTGCCAGTTTTCGGCCATTAGTGGCGAAGCGCCAATGATATAAATTAAAATGATAAGAAAAATATAGGTTGTTTTTTTCATTCAAAAATTCTTTGTTAAGCAAAAGCGGATTTAAATAGTTGAAACCAATCCCTATAGCAACAAGCAAGTTTTTAAGAATGCGGTTTTGGTAAGAATCATTCCATTCCCGTCCTTAACTCTTGCTTTGCAAAATTTTGATCTAATAACTATTTAAATTAGCAAGACGTGGTGCAAAAATCAAGTTTTTTTGGCGTAGTGCATCGGTGAAGAAAAATCATGAGAGAGAAAAAGAAGGGCAATACATGTGCAATCGCAGAATTTCACACATGCAAAAAATTGAAGCAGAATAAGGATCTAAGTTAGCCAAATTTAAAATATCCCAATAATTTAAATAATCCCCAAAAGGCAGTTAAATCTGCTTTTCGGCAATCTACATTTTTTGGATCCGAATCTCTCAAAATTATGAATTTTGAAGCTGTTTGGCCAACAAATAGACTTCTCTGCCAATTGGGCGGGCAATTTCCTGATCGAGTAAATTGTAAAATCCTCGCAACTGCTTTAGTCGATCCTTACAAATATCACATGATTCCACGTGCGATTGAATTTTCTCGGATACGGGCAAATTGGAATTCCTTTCCAGTAAATACAACTCCAATTCATTGTCTTTAGGACAGTCATCGCTTGTATTTAATTGATTTGTAGCCATAAATTGTGTTCTTTTTTTTAAAAAAACTGCGACTACCAACACCAAGCTCGCATTTATTCCTGGCGGGAAAAAGACTGGCCATAAAGGAGTTAATTTTGTCTACCACTTTTTTATTTGTCAAAAAATTATTTTAGCTCAGAAGAACTTTAAAATATTCTATTTTATTTGACTATTTGTAATATTAATATGCACATTCCTTCATTTTGCGGAAAAATATTACAAAATATTAGCAATTTCTGTCTTCATCTCTTGACGAATGCATTTAATGAGATACTCGAAGGCGTTTCGATAGCTACGTCTGTATTCATTGAGAGTCAATTCGGGAAGGCTGGACTTTAATAAGTGATAGTAAGAAATCCTTTTTCTGCCATTGATGTAGTTTTCAGAAAAATTGATCAAAGCTCTG
>CAZMRE010000211.1:0-3995 GCA_964568545.1 uncultured Deferribacteres bacterium
TGGGTGCCGGTTATTTTAATCACACAGCATTCAATGAAGGCTGGATCATTGGCGAAATTGAAAATAGTTTTGCCAGCGTTTTGCTACACGAAGATTTTATGGATTATTATTCCCTGAAAGGGTGGCAAAGCTGGGTACAATTACAGGTAAAAGAGTGGCTTACGCTCCGTGGTTTTTTTCAATCGGCAAACTACGGTAATCTGAAAAAAAATACGGATTGGAGTCTTTGTCCTGCCAAACGAAAAAGCTTTCGATCAAATCCCGGGGTTATGGAGGGAAAAGAAAATCTAATTCGTGCAACGATTATTATTGATCGACTGGACAATCCCATTTACCCTATGAAGGGTATCTATTTGCAGATGGCCGGCGAGCACTCTGTTCTGCCGTCGAATAAGAATTTCTCAAATTATACGGGGCTTTTTACCACGCTGCGTTGGTTTCAGCCGACCCTCGTAAACCAGAAAATATCCATTCAAATTCGGGCTGCAGAGGTTTGGAATGCGGCTTATCTTCCACAACATCTTATTGATTTTGGAGGAATTGGCACCCTGCAAGGGTACTCTTACAAAGAATTCAAAAACGCATCGGCAGTACTCTTAAGTCGCGTGATGTACGGCTTTGAGGGTGATATTATGAATTCGCCATTGTTTTCCTGGATTCCCTTTTCGAATATGGTTGAATTGTCGGTTTTTGCAGAAGCTGGAAAGGGCTGGTTTCCTGAAACCTGGAACTCATTGGTCTCGCCGCCAAAGACTTCCATTCCTTTTAAATATGATGCAGGGGTTTCTCTTTCTATCTCCGGGGATTTGATTCGATTAAATCTGGGGCACCCCATTCATGAAAAAGATGGACAGTGGCGGATCACCATGAGGGTGCTGCCCAGATGGTAAAAGAGAGAACGGGCAAAAGGCTTTTTGCTTTTGCTGGACTTGCAATTTTTCTTTTTTTCACAAATCGGGCGGTTTCCCAAACACTTTCGGCCTTGCCGGATTCCATCACGATTGATCGTGTCATTGTTATTGGAAATGTGCGAACGAAAAAGTGGATTATTCTGCGGGAATTAGAATTTCGCCCTGGCGAGACAGTCAGCAAAAAGAATCTTAATCTAGCAAGAAAAAGAATCGAAAATCTCTACCTTTTTAATCGGGTGCGATTTGTATTTTTAAAAGATGATAAAGAGACTGTTCTAAAGATTGTTGTAACCGAGAGATGGTACATTTTCCCAATTCCAATTTTGAATTTTAATGAGCACAGTTTTTCAAAGATTTCCTACGGTGGGGGATTGGTTCATTACAATTTTCGAGGAAGGGCTGAAAAATTGTTTTTCCTCGGTTGGGCCGGTTTTAACCCAGGGTTGGAATTCTCTTATCGAAATAATTGGTTTGGTGGGGGAAAACGGTATTTTGCGTCGTTCTCCCTTCATTCGATTCGGATGAGCAACCACACAACACATTTTGCTGATCTAACATTCCTTTCAAGAAATGTGTTCCTGGGTTTTGGAAGACGATTTGGAATTTATCGCTTTGTTGGTTTCCGAACCAAAATTGATCAGGTGATCCCCTCAAATCCATTGGCTGCCATTCGTGCCTCGGGAAAAGATCTGTGGTGGGAGGCATCTGTTTTTTTGAAATACGATAACCGCGATTTGCACGAATATCCAGCAGATGGTCAGCTTGCGGAGGCGAGCCTGGCGCGTGCATGGTTGAATCAAACTAAGCAAATAACCCGTTCATTTTCCTTCGATGTTCGAATGTATCGTTCGATTTCTTCGATTATCCTCGCCGGGCGTACGGCCGGAACATTCAAGAGCGGTTCCATTCCTGCATACGGGCACGTGTTTATTGGCTACGGCGAGCGAATCCGTGGGCATTTTTTTGAGGCCTACGAGGGCAAGAATCGATTCCTGGCATCCGTGGCTCTGCGTTTGCCCGTTATTCCCAAACACTATTACAATCTTTCCAAAAACATTCCGTCGCTCAAGGATTTGGAATTTGCTGTTTATGGAACGCTTTTCGGCAATACGGGGATTGTATTCTCGCAAAAACACGACATTCAGCCGCGGCATTTTCAGAGCGGTTTTGGGGTGGGATTGAACGTTTTATTGCCTTATTCAAATATTTTGCGGTTTGAATATGCCTGGAATGAAAACCTGCAAGGCCAGTTTATTTTCGACGGGGGAGTTGCCTTTTAGAAAGCAGAGAAAATCGGGAAAAACTAAACTTTTTGCTTGAATTTTTTGGAAAAGAGTTTAAATTCTAATTAAGTGTTTGGTGATTAGCTTTTTGTTTAAAAGCGACATGTGAAAGATGGCCCACTACGAAAGTTTTTTTGTTCTTCCGGAAGATGTTCAGGGCAATTTTCTTGTCATTCGGGGAGAAGAGTTCAAGCACCTCTCAAAGGTTTTGCGAAAACGCGTAGGCGATGTTCTAATTGCCGTGGATGGGTTGGGCAATTCTTACGAATTTGGGATCATTTCCATTGGCAGAGATTTTGTCAGAGGGGAAATCCAAAAAAAATGGCGGCGCAGAAATGAACCGCTAACGGATGTTATTCTTGGGCAGGCCTTGATCAAAAATCCCCGATTCGACTGGCTTCTGGAGAAGGCAACAGAATTGGGAGTGAGCACATTTCTGCCCATGTTTTCCGAATTTACAATGATCGAACCCGACAAAAACCGCTTTAAGCGTTGGAACCGAATTCTGACGGCTGCCATTAAGCAAAGCGGGCGCTCAGTGCTTCCTGCAATCACCGAGCCGCATTCTTTTGAGGAGGTTTTGCAGCAGCTAAAAACTGTTCCCGTGAAGATCCTTCCAGAGATGGATGGGAAATCTTCCATTCGATCGGTTCTTCAAGCCTATTTAAAAGCGAAGCGCCTGCCGCCGATGAAGGTGGCATTATTAATCGGCCCTGAAGGCGGGTTTAGCCCTACAGAAATTCAGCTCGCAAAAAGCATGGGATTTGAAATGGTGTCTCTTGGATCAAGGCGTCTTCGCGCGGAAACCGCTGCCCTTGCGGCCAGTTGTCAGGTTTTGACTTTTTTAGAAGAATTGTAATCGACTTTAAGATGGGAGGATGTGCAATGATCGATTGTGCGTTTTGCAAAATTATTGCCGGTGAATTGGAGGGCGAATTTGTTTACCAGGACGATGAAATTGTTGCATTCCACGATATTAACCCCCAGGCTCCGGTGCATATTTTGATCGTTCCCAGGAGGCACATTTCCAGCCTGAACCACATGAAGCCCGAGGATGCCCCTCTGATTGGAAAACTGGCCCTTGTGGCTCAGAAGATTGCAAAAGAGTTTGATGTGGCGGAAACAGGATATCGTTTGGTTTGGAATACAGGCGAAAACGCCGGGCAGTGGATTTATCACGTGCACGTGCATCTTTTAGGTGGGCGTCGCATGACCTGGCCTCCGGGTTGATTTACCAAAACACCACCAGCATCATTGCCTGAATGAAACGATCATGGCTGCAAAAAACCTTTGTTTTTGAAACAAAAAATTCTTACATTAATTGCGTAAAATAGATCAGCAGTAAAAGCGTAAGTTTATTTTTGTGAATAGTTTTATTTAGTTCCTCAATCGTTGCTCCTTAAGAAAGGTGGCCAAAATGTTTGAAGATTCTCAAATATTTTCGGGTGCTCCTGAAATTGATGGTCAGGTGTATCGATGCGAGGCCGGTTGCATTCACGTGAATGTGCACAATGTAAATATTCGATTTGAAGAAGATGAATTCTTGATTTTTGGATATATGATCAATGAAGCTCTTGAAAAGGTTTCCGGAGTTGATATAGATGCCCTCTATCGAATGCTAAACAAACGGAAATTAAATCCACCTGCTTCCAATTCTAACTCTGATGCACCTTCCGAAAAATAGGGGTTCATCGGGAAATAATTTGTAACAAGACGGCTTATGGCCGTCTTTTTTATTAGGCGCTTAGGTCTTCTTAGTGGGTCATCTCGGAAATACCGTGACGTTTTTTACGAGGTTGAT
>CAZMRE010000212.1:0-3961 GCA_964568545.1 uncultured Deferribacteres bacterium
GGTGGAAACGGACATTTCCGCCTCGCTTCCGCAAGGCATTCCGGCCAAGCGCATTTACGACAAGGTGGGAAAAATCTTTCCCAGCCGTGATTTTATCCTGGTTGTTATGGAAACTGACAGTTTATTTCAACCGAAGGTGATCGCGAAGATTGATTCCTTGACGAAGATTTTTGAAGATTTGCCCGGCATCTACTCCGTGATGAGTCCCACCAATGCTAAAATCATTGTGGGAACGCAAGAGGGAATGGAGGTTCGGGAGGCGCTGCAAAGTATTCCGCGAACACCAGAAGAAATAGCCGCCTACAAAAAAAGGCTCTTGAGCAACAATATTTTCACCGGCAATTTGATTTCTGACGACCACAAGGCCGCCGGAATCATGCTTTTCCTTAAAAAGACCATCCGCCCCCGTGTGATTGCCGGAGATGTAATCAGAATCACACAAAAGGAAGGCAAAAAATACAAAATTTTAGCCACAGGGAAACCGGTGGTTAATTATTATCTCGCTCAGGGAATGGATCGAGACATGCGTGTACTTTTCCCACTGGCAATTTTGGTGGTGTTTTTCATCCCGCTTTTTCGTTTCCGCCGCGTTAAAATGGTTCTAATTCCCCTCGGTGTGGTGATTTTCAGTGTCATCTGGACCTTTGGCGTGATGGCACTGGTGCACTCGCCGCTTTCCCACTCCACCACCATTTTGCCGATTTTGCTGATTTCAATCGGTGTGGCTGATGGTATTCACATTTTAAATCACTATTTTTCCAATTCCCGCTTTATTAAAGACCGGGACAAACTGGTTCATTTTACCATGATGGAGCTTCACGGCCCAGTTATTATGACCTCCATTACCACAATGATTGGCTTCCTGGCGCTTAACACTTCTCAGGTAACATCGCTTCTCCAGCTTGGGATTTTCACCGCCACTGGCGTTTTTTTTGCGATGGTGCTTTCGCTGACGTTTATTCCTGCCAGTCTGGCGAAAATGAAAATTCCCACGCAGCTCAAGGAATCCACGGGCGGGTTACTCGATCGGTTGAGCCATCGCTACGCTTCTTTCCTGATTCGCTACAAGTGGGCGGTGCTGGTCGGCATTCTCCTGATCATTCTGATTTCCATTGCAGGTATTCCTCAGATTCAATTGGAATCCAGCGACATTAGCAATTTCCCAAAAGATCACCCCCTGCGGCAGGCAACCGAAGAGGTCAATCGGCATTTTGCGGGGGCCAATTACATTGACATTGTTGTGGAAGGGAAAAAACCCGGCTACGTCAAAGATCCGCTTGTTTTGAAAAAAATGGGTATGCTGGAGGATTCCATTAAAACCCTACCGGAAGTAGGCGGCACGATTTCTCTGGTTGATTTCATTCGTCGGATCAATCAGGTGCTCCACAACGACAATCCAGCCTACTACCGCATTCCCAAAGAAAAGGAAACAGAAACATCCCGCTATTTTGACGAAAAAACCGCCAAATGGGTGGAAGAGAGCTTCACCGTACCCGGGCGTGAGCTGATTGCCCAGTATCTTCAATTGTACGAAATGTCCGGTAAACCCGAGGATTTTGCCAATCTCGTGGATTACAACTATCAGAATGCCAAGGTGACGGCGTTTCTAAGAACGTCGCGCCGAACAGATTTAAAAATGATTGACACCTGGACGCGTGGATTTATTCGGCACCATTTCGACGGCATTCCTGCCGATATCACCGGCGTCTCGGAGTTGTATTTGGCCGTGAACGATCTGGTGGTTTCCGGGCAGTTGAAAAGCATTTTCCTCTCCCTGTTTCTGATCTTTCTGCTGACCGCATTTATGTTTCGCTCTGCCACCGCGGGACTCTTTAACGTGCTTCCCCTGTTCTTTGCCATGTTTCTGAATTTTGCCATCATGGGTTGGTTCGGCATTTATCTGAATTTAATGACCATGATCACATCAAGCATTGCCATTGGCGTGGGCGTGGACTATGCCATTCATTTTTACCACCGCTACCGGATGAAATTTCTGGAACTGCACGATTACGAAAAGGCAACCGACCGCACAATGGAAGAAGCAGGAGTAGCCATTTTCATCAACGCGGTAACGGTTGCGGCCGGTTTTGCCATTCTGCTATTTTCTGCCTTTAAGGGCATTAGTTTGATGGGATTGCTCATCACCCTAACGATGATCTGGTCGTCATTCGGGGCACTCACCATTCTGCCCACATTGTTCATGATTCTTAAACCCAAATTTAATCATATCGGAGGAAAAAAATGAAACGGCTACTCACACTTGCGGCTCTTTTGGCCGCACTGGTAAATTTTGGTTTCGCCAAGCAGGATGCATCCTTGAGCGGGGAGCAAATCATTCAAAAAGTCCTCTCCCAATCAAATTGGAAGGATATGACAGGCGATCTCGTCATGACCCTGACCACCAGTCGGGGCGAGACGCGTGTGCGCAACATGAAATTCTATTCCAAGAAAAAAAATGAGAACGAAAGCATGATGTTGATTAAGATCATTGCGCCGGCCGACGTGCGCGGCACCGCCTTTTTGACGATTGAGCACCAGAATCGCGACGACGACCGCTATTTGTACCTGCCGGCTCTGCGGCGAGTGAAGAAAATTACAGCCAGCGGAAAGGGCGGTAATTTTATGTCATCCGATTTTACCTACTACGATATGGGCAAACCCAAATTCAACGATTGGAACTACAAGCGATTGCCTGATGAAACCGTGGACGGACACAACTGCTACGTGGTTGAAGCCACCGCCGCTTCGCCCAAAATTGTCAAGGAAACAGGCTATTCCAAAATTATTCGCTGGATTCGCAAGGATATCTTCACAACACTCAAGGCAGTTTTTTACGATCGGGACGGGAAAAAGTGGAAAGATTTGACCGTCACAGAAGCCAGGAAGATTAACGGCGTTTGGTTCTCAACCATCATGATCATGCGCGACATCCAGATCGACCACACCAGCAAAATGGAATTCAAGAATTTAAGGATCAATACAGGGGTTCCGTCGAAATTTTTCACCACGCGTTATTTGCAAAGAGGCTGAGACCATGAAAAAATTTATTGTGCTGGCAGTAGGAATTCTAATTGCACTAAGTGGATCTGCCGGGTGGACCCAAACCCGGATTGGCGGCTATTTGAAATTTTACCACCACAACAACACGGTTTCGCCTCAAAGGATTTCCAAAACCGGGATTCGGCTGCAGATGAACATTAGAAAAACCTTTGGCGACAGGGGTGAGCTCTTTTCTTCCTTTGATTTCGATGCAAACGATCTGCGTTTTTTCAGCAATGGCTTCAATGCCCGCGGCAGCGAATTGCAAATCTATCCGGTGGAAGCCTACGTGAGTCTTTATTTCCCGATGGTCGATGTGCGCCTCGGCAAGCAGTTCATCTTCTGGGGGAAAACGGACTGGATTAACCCCACGGACAACATTAATCCCTGGGATTACGAAAATATTTCTTCGGAAATTGAGGACTACCGTTTACCGGTTACCGCGCTTAAAACAGATTGGTACATCGGCCCTATCATATTGGAAGCGGATTGGATGCCCGTGTTTCTGCCGGATCGTATTCCAATTAAAACGGGCACGCTTCAGCAGGGCAACCTTCAACGCCATATCCCGACAATTGTGGCGGTTCCACCGGTTTACCCAGCGCCGACGCTGCAACACAGCCAGGCAGCTTTCCGGCTTATGCACAGCATCTGGGGCATCGATTACTCCCTGAGTTTTTATTCCGGTTTCGACCACCAGTTCAGTATGATTTCGCACTACCGCTCGGCCACAAATAAGCTTACGTTGATACCCGAATACAAACCCCTGCACGTGATTGGCGGGGATTTTCAAAAGACGTTTGGCCGATGGGGAATCAAAGGGGAAGGCGCCTATTTTCGAACGGCCGATCCCAACGGCACCAATCCGGAGATTGCCAATCCCCATTTTAAGTACGTTCTGGGCAACGACTGGACAGCAAGC
>CAZMRE010000213.1:0-3961 GCA_964568545.1 uncultured Deferribacteres bacterium
ACCGGACAGGATACCATGGCTACCTGGTCATTTGTCTTCTTAGACAGCACAAAATGGCAAACGGGAGACGTGGTGAAATTGAACATTCCTGATCCCGACACATTTCCAAAACCGGTGGTGGCAGGTGAGGACCAATTTTCCTTTAGGGTTCAAGGCAAAACAACCGGTGTTCTGGCAGATGCCAAGAAGCGACTGAACATCATTAATGTGTTTCCCAATCCTTATTTGGGTTACAACATTACGGAAACAGATTTGCATCAGGATCACGTCACTTTTATTAATCTGCCTGAAAAATGTACCATTCGCATTTTCTCTATTTCAGGACAGCTCATTAAGACTATAAAGCACGATGATCCCAATAGTACCACACATGATTGGTATTTGCAGAATGAAAGTAATTTACCAGTTGCCAGTGGTTTCTACATTGCGTACATCGATGTTCCGAAAGTCGGGCAAAAGATTCTTAAATTGGCAATTGTTCTCAGACAGCAACGCCTGAAAAATCTGTAAAGTGTTTATGCCCGTTTAATGGTTTAGAAATAAACATTTTAAGATGAATAAATAGGAGAAAAATAAAATGGAATTCAAAAAAATAGTTACCTTCCTATTGGGTACCGCTCTCCTGCTGAGTACAACGGCCCTTTTTGGAGGAAATAAAAACAAGGTTGGTGGTGCCGGTGCACAGGAATTGCTCATTCCTGTGGGATCGCAAGCAATTGCCATGGGAGGGGCCTACAATGCTATGGTCAGTGGAAATGAAGCCATCTACTGGAACCCTGCAGGCCTGGCTGCCTCTCATGCCACGGCTGAAGCTACTTTTAGCAATTTGCAGTGGATTGCCGGAACAAAAGTGAACTATTTTGCTGTTTCTTCGAATTTCGGTGAAATTGGTGCTATAGGACTCAGTGCAAAAATATTTAATTTCGGCAAATTTGAGCAAACAACCGAATTTGAAACAGAAGGCACTGGAATTATGGTCAATCCCAGTATTGTCACGCTGGGACTTACATATTCAAAACAGATGACTGACCGAATTTTCTTCGGCGTAAATGCCAAAATTATTCACGAGAGCTTTTTGCGAATGAGCGCTTCAAATGTTGCATTTGACTTTGGTGTCCAGTACATAAGCAGTATCGGCGTCCGAATGGGATTGACACTCAATAATTTTGGCCCAATGATGCAATATTACGGTGATGATTTGCAGCGAACGGTTCATATCCCTCATACCCAGCAAGCTGCGGCAAATGTGGATCTGAGACTGGAAGCACAAAATTTTGAGCTTCCAAGTACATTTGAAATTGGATTGGCTTATCCTTATTCGCTCAATTCACAGAACAAAATAACCGTCGTCGGAAACTACCGAAATCAAAATTACGGATTGGATGAATTGGCGGGCGGCGTTGAATATGGCTTTAATAATATATTCTTCGTTCGAGGAGGCTATTCAAGCGTCCTGGGGGGAAATGCCAATGACAATATTTTTGGTATGACAATGGGTGCTGGGATTCGGTACAAACTGGGTGCATCCGCTTTGCTGATCGATTATGCCTATCGCGATGCAAAATGGTTTGGTGGCAACCAATGGTTTACAGTTTCTATGCAATTCTAAATTCACGGAACACAGATAAATAAAAAACGTTAGAAGGATTGGTATTTTTGAGAATGCCAATCCTTTTTATTTTGGAAATAATTTGACAGGATTACAGGATAAGTTTAATAATAACACACGCCTAAATCCCCTCTTAATAGAGGGGACTTCTCTCGTTGCTGAGTTTAACCATTTTCGGTTAACATGGGTGCAATGGGTTAACGTATTTTCACTAAATATTTTTCAGTCACTTTTGCAAAACTCGCAACGGTAGAGTATAAAAAATTCTGTAATCCTATTTTCGTTAGAAAATGTACCGATATTTCGAACGAGCAGGAAATCAGGGAATATTGTAACCTTTAAGGTGAGTTTCAAGATGTTTCGTAAGTTAATATTGTTCGTGGCAATTCCTTTTTTTGTAGGTGTGTCTTTTTCACGCGCAGCCGAACGTGTCATCATTCGATTTGATGTTTGCCAGTTTCGGTTCAATCAGGACACATCCCTTGTGGAGATAAATTATGGTCTGATTCCTGCAAAGAGAGAGGGACCAAACACTAATTCCTATCTACTTGAATTGAAAATTCTGAAGAATCAAAAGCCCCTTATTCATAATTTTTGGCGATTGAAGCCTCAGCTTCAAACCGGAACAGATGAAATGATGGTAGATGTTCTTCGCTATTTATTGCCACCAGGTGCATATCAGATCAAAATGATTGCAAGGAATGTTGCGAATCCGGATGATATTGACAGTGCAACTGTGGCCAGTTTTGCCGTTCGGGCTTTCACAGGTAAAGAATTATCCCTCAGCGATATTGATGTTTCCCGGATGATTTCTCCACTCAAAGAGAATCAAAAAACTCTTTTCAGAAAAAACGGGTTTAAAGTTATTCCGAACCCCCTTTTGCTATTTGATGAAAAAAATCCTACACTGTATTATTATTTTGAGATTTACAACCTTACCCAGAATTTTCACAAGAAATTTTATTGGCTGAAACGTACAGTGTTGAATGGCAATGGTCTTCCTCTCGCAACGCTTCCCTGTTATACAAAGAAAAAGCTGATTCGTGGAAATGATGATATCGAAGTGGGAGAAATCAGAACAGACAATTTGCCATCGGGAAGGTACTATTTGCATTTTTCGGTAGTGGATTCCTCAGAAAGAGAAATTGCTTCAAACAATGCCACATTTCTGGTTTACCAGAATCGTGTTCAATCGGCAAGTCGAAAATCCCTGCCCTTGGAATCTCAAATGATGAACAGTGAGATCGCTCTTCTTTCTCCCAAAAATGTTAGCATGGCGTTGAATGCCACTAAATATTTTCTAACGGATGAGCAGAAAAAAATTGTCAATCAACTGAATTCTTACAAAGCCAAACGAATTTTCCTCTATCAGTTTTGGAAAGATCACGATAGTAATAAACGCACGCCTCGATTGGAAACGTTCCTTGAGTTTATGAAACGAATTCAGTATTCGAATCTTAAATTTGGGGAAATCAACAAGCCCGGATGGCAAACCGATAGGGGACGGGTTTACATTTTGTATGGTAAGCCGTCGGAGATTCAGTACTATCCCAATGTAGCCGGGTTTCGAGAGTTTCAGGCCTGGAGTTACGATAATATCGAGCGTGGCGTAGTCTTTATCTTTGGGGCGACCGGCCGATTCGGTGTTTTGAAGCTTATTCATTCGACCAAAACGGGCGAGATTCATAATGAGGGTTGGCTGGATTTACTGAAAGTTGCCCAGGGCAGTACGGGATTAAGCGATATGGCTCCCGGTATCGATCAGCGGGAGGCGATTCGAGCCATGTTTCGTCGCTACAACCTGGAAATTCCCCGCTTTTTGTTGAAATAGGCTCTCCGAGCGAAGCGTTCTATCTCATTCCCATTGCGTATTTGGCTAGGAAGTTGGCGTGGTGCGGTTCTTGGCCAAGACAAATACGAAATTCGAATAATCGAAATCCGAAACAAATCCAAAATTCAAATGAACTAATTTCTCAAACATTAACCGGCTATCTCTTTTTTTGAATTTTATGCCATTCGAATTTGCTCGCCAGCCGTCGGACAGGTTTCGGATTTCCTGCTTGCGATTTTAACGGGCGCCTGCCATTTTCTTACGAAAAGACAAACGGCTCAGAATGCGTCCGAATATTTTAAAAAAGCCTCTAACCCTTTAGCCACTCGTCCAGATGTTCCCGCACAAACGTATCGTCATTCAAATGGGGGTAGGCCTTGTACACGCGGGTAATTTCTTCCATTTGTCCGGGCGACAAATCTTCTTCCGGATTCAGGCACCACCGGCCCTCGAGCAGTCCCTGCCGCCGAAGCACCTCATGGATGCCGGCAATGCTTCCCTTAAACTGATGTTGTGGGTCG
>CAZMRE010000214.1:0-3952 GCA_964568545.1 uncultured Deferribacteres bacterium
CAGGGAAAAATTGTAAAAGTCAATGGCCATGATTCTCCTCGTCACCCGGTTCGATCAGCCGTTTACATTCAGGACAAAATTGAGTTGAAGGACTTGGTGTTAAACGCCGGTTTGCGTTTGGATCATTTTGAATCGGGCGTTGAAAGCTGGAAAGACCCAAGGCGTCTTATTCTGAATGATATCAATCTCATTGCCGACAAGAGTTTTGGCCCCCAGCGGGTTTACAACATCATTAGTCCCCGTTTGGGTTGGTCGTTTCCCGTAACGGATCAGACCGTTTTCCACGCACAGTTTGGCAAATTTGTCCAGATGCCAAAGGTGGATGATATGTACGACGGGCAAACGTACGCCGGCCGTTTTCTTCAGGGTGGAAATGCACGATCGATGCCAAACCCCAATTTAAAACCCATGCGCACAATTCAGTATGAAGTGGGATTGCAGCAGCAGGTTGGTGCAAACGCCAGTGTTAGTGTAACCGCCTTTTACAAAGACATTAAGGATTTTATTCAGTTGCGCGTTTGCTTCCCCGAACCGGGTTATTCGTATGCATCCTTCTTCCAGTACCAAAACGTCGATTTTGGAACGACAAAGGGTGTTCAGTTTAGCTTTAATCTTCGCCGCACCAAACGAATTCAGGCGAGTGTTGATTACACTTATTCAAAAGCAATGGGAACCGGTTCCAGCAGCGGGAGCCATTTCGATATTGCCTGGCAGGATCAGCAGTTGCGTTTCCCCACAGTCCTGATGCCTCTGGATTTTAACCAGGATCATGTGGCAACTATGAATGTTGATTTTCGCCTGACTAAAGATGATGGGCCAACCGTTTTTGGCATTAAGCCCTTTGCAAATTTTGGTATTAACGTCTTCTACACCATGCACAGTGGAAACCGTTACACACGAGTGGAACCCGGCCCAGGTGGTTTGTTTTCGCAAAATGCACCAAAGCCGCTGGAAGCGCTTAATTCCTCCGTAATGCCTTGGTACCATCGAATGGATGTGAAAATGGATCGGGTATTTCCTGTTGGAAAATTTAATATTAAACCCTATGTTTGGATTTACAACGTTTTTAATACAAAAAATGTTACAGGTGTTTATCGCCAATCGGGTGCTCCACAGGATAATGGTTGGTTCTTAACGGAAGATGGAAAATCCTGGTTAAAGATCAATGGCAAGGCAGGTGAGTACATTGCACGAAAAGCCCTTAGCGGAAGCGGTGCCAGAAATCTGAGCACTCCTCGCATTTTGCGTTTTGGAATGTTCATTGAATTCTAAAACCTGAATGAATTGATTTGAATAAAAAATGACGTAATGTCTTATTCAGGAGGAAAGGAAATGCTAAATAGGATTATAAAAGGAACGATTGTAGGAGTGCTGCTTTTGTTGTTTGCAGGAGTAGGATTCACTGCAGAAAAAGATGGTGTCACTTTTTCAATATTGAATAAGGTGTTAACCAAGCGGGCTGTAAAGTATATTGATGTCAATCAGATCCGCAGCTCGGTGATGAATAACGGAACATACACACGAAACCCGATTTCTGGAAATGCAGACATGGTTTGGCCGAAGGGTTCAGGAAAGACTATCTGCTATGATGCAGGAATCTGGGTTGCAGGGAAAGTAAATAACGTGATTAGAACCGCCTGTGCCGATTACAATGTGGAATATCAGCCCGGCCTAATCTTGCCAGATGGCTCGGCTGATGATCCAAACAAACCGGAATATCGCGTGTACAAGGTCCACAAGGATTATCCTAATGGGAATGATGCTTTGCAAATTGATTCATGGAACACTTGGGAGTCCTATGCCGAAAAGCAGGGTGCTCCACCCGTTGAAGATGAAAATGGCAAATGGGTTGGTTATGGCGATGAAATGCTCTACGCCGTGATGAATGATCTGGATCAAAACCTGCACAACGGCTGTTACAACACACTTCCTATTGGAATTGAGCTGCACCTCCTTGTTTTTGGGTTTGATCGATCCGGGGCACTTGGAAACACAATCTTTGTAAAATACACGCTTATCAATAAGGGCAAAAACGATCTCAAGCAGACCTACATTGGTGCCTGGGCTGATGTGGATAATGGCGATGCCAATGACGATTTAATCGGCTACGATATGGATCTCGGAATGAGCTATTGCTACGGCGGAAAACCTATTGATGCCATATATGGTTCTCGGCCACCTGCTCTTGGATGGGATTTCTTCCAGGGGCCGATTGTAGATGCTCCGGGAGATACAGCAAGATTGCCCGATGGCCGTATTTTTTTGAATAAGAAGATTCTTGGTGCCACGTCGTTTAATAAATATTACAATGGCAATAGCACCTACAGTGATCCCCCCTATAGTGCTCAGGGTGCCGAAGAGGTTTGGAATTACCTCAGCGGAAAACAGAAGGATGGCACTCCCTGGAAAAACCCGATTACAGGGGAAGTCACCACATTTTTGAATACCGGCGATCCGGTAACTGGCACTGGCTGGTTATCTACGGCTGAAAGTCCGCCGGCTGATATTCGAATGCTAACAGGCTCAGGTCCGTTTACACTGGCCGTTGGCGATACGCAAGAAGTGGTTGTGGGATGTGTCATCGGGCAGGGTTCTGATCGGTTAAGCAGTATCAGTGTGTTGCGATTTTACGATCGAGAAGCTCAACAGGCCTATAATCTGGGCTTTAAAGTTCCCAGTCCGCCGCCTGCTCCTGATGTAACGGTTTCCGAATTGAATCGAAAGGTTCTTGTAACCTGGAAAAAGAATGCTGAGCATTTTGAATCCAGTTACAAGTTCCAGGGTTACAACGTCTATATCGGGGATTCTCCAGGCGGCCCCTGGAAGCGATTGGCAACCTTTGATAAACAGGATGAATTGGGTGTTATCTTGGAACCCCGCTATGATGTTAATAGCGGACAAATTTTGAATTTGCCGGCAGCCTACGGAAATAATTTGGGTCTTCAGTATCGCTATCTTTTCACAAAGGATTATGAGGGACTTACATTGGCAAACGGACGTCCCTATTATATCGCAATCACGTCTTATGCCTATGATAAAAACAGCATTCCAGTTGTTTTGGAAAGCAGCCGGAACGTTCTTACAGTGGTTCCGCACAGGCCGCGTCCGGGAACGGTATATAGCAACGATGCTTTTCAAGATATAAAAATTACGCACTCTGCGGGAAATGCGGCTCCAAGTATGTACAAGGTCTGGGCAGAAATTATTGATCCGATCCACGCGCGGACAGCGGATTATAAAATTACTATCAATAAAGACTCTACCTGGACGCTTTGGAGAAATGGTAGCCCGATTCCCGAATATACGAATGTGGATAAATATGGAATCGATAAGAATATTACGTACAAAAATCTTCCCGATAGCCTGGACTTTTTTCTTGGCCTAACGGTTAATTTTGTAAAGAAAAAGCTGGTTAGCTGGCAACCGGAGTTGGTTAAAGGCGATTCCTCGCTCATTAAGCGATTAACCGGGCCGCACGACATGGAAGGCCGTGCAACGGATCTTGCCATTGATGGCCGTTTTCGGAAGGGGACACGCGATACCAGCCTTATTTTGAACAACCTGGAAATTCGTTTCACGGGAGTGATGGATTCCACAACCCGTACGGTAACATCGGGCGGGTCGATGTCCACATTGCTTTTTGGTTTCGGTGATCCGGCCAACTTTATGCCGAAACACCCCGCAAATCCTAATCCCGGCTCTCGCAATCCGTTTCTGGTAAGAGTCCCATTTGAAGTGTGGGATCTTAAACGAAATATTCAATTAAACACCGCCTTCACGGATAATGCTCAGAAAATTTCGGATTCGCTTTTTGTGCCAACATGGGCTCCGAGAGGGAATTGTGTGGTTTACGTTGTAGCCTCTCCTTACGACGAACAAGTTCACAATATCGGTTTCACCGGACAGGATACCATGGCTACCTGGTCATTTGTCTTCTTAGACAGCACAAAAT
>CAZMRE010000215.1:0-3897 GCA_964568545.1 uncultured Deferribacteres bacterium
TCAATTTGCTGCCGATGTTTCCATCCACCCACTCCATTGTGGCATCTTCGTAAACGACCGCCCGCTGTGTGACCAGATTGTAAATATTCGGCGCCCAGTTTTGAACCGTGGTGTAGCGCACCCGTGCACCCTTTTTGACGAGAATTTCAATCACGCCGGAATGAAGCGAATCCTCGGAGTAAATGGGAGCGGTGCATCCCTCAATGTAGTGCACGCTGCTGCCAGCTTCGGCGATAATCAACGATCGCTCAAACTGCCCCATATTTTTTGCATTGATTCGAAAATAGGCTTGCAAGGGAATGTCTACGTGTACGCCTTCCGGGATGTACAGAAAGCTGCCACCGCTCCAGGCAGCCGTGTTCATGGCAGCAAATTTATTGTCGCCGGCAGGCACCACGGTTCCAAAATACTCACGCACCAGATCGGGGTAGGCTTTCAGCCCGGAATCCATATCCAAAAAAATAACGCCCTTTTTTTGCAAATTTTCTTTCAGGCTGTGGTAAATGGCTTCCGATTCGTACTGCGCCCCTACACCGCCGAGGTACTTCTGCTCGGCCTCCGGAATACCTAATTTGTCAAAGGTTTCTTTGATGTCCCGGGGAATATCGTCCCAACTTCGTCCCTGTTTTTCAGCCGGTTTTATGTAGTAATAGATGTCGTCAAAATTTATTTCCGAAAGGTTTCCTCCCCATGTCGGAACGGGCATTTTTGTGTAGGTGTCCAGCGCTTTCAGACGAATGTCCCGCATCCAGTTTGGTTCCCCTTTCATGTCCGAAATGAGTTCGACAACCTCGCCACTGAGTCCTTTTGGCGCTTTGAAATAGTAATTTTCAGGATTTCTAAAATCGTATTTCTCTTGATTTGTGCCAATATTTGTGAGGTTTTGTTCAGCCATGTTATGCCTCCTGCAAGGCGAGCTGCCCCTGCGCTTCCCTGATAAAATCGTAGCCCTGCGCTTCCAACTTTTCGGCCAGCGAATAATCGCCGGATTCCACAATTTTACCGTCGTAAAGGATGTGTACAAACTGCGGCTGAATGTACTGCAAAATGCGGACGTAATGGGTAATAATTAAAAGTCCCATGTTTTTGTTCATGACCTTATTCACCCCCGAAGACACGATTCGCAGGGCATCAATATCCAACCCGGAATCCGTTTCGTCAAGAACCACCATTTCCGGTTCCAGCATGGCCAGTTGAAGAATTTCGCTGCGTTTCTTTTCGCCGCCGGAAAATCCGTCGTTCAAATAGCGTTTGCTAAAAGCCATGTCCATTTCCAGTAATTTCATTTTTTGATTTAAACGCTTATGGAAATCGAGTACGTTTAATTCTTCTCCGTGAACCGAATTGACCGCTAGACGTAAAAAATTAGAAAGCGTTACGCCGGGAATGGCGCTGGGATATTGAAACGCCAGAAAAAGACCGAGCCGCGCCCGTTCATCGGAGGACATCTCCAAAATGTCTTTTCCCTTGAAAAAAATCGTTCCCTTTGTAATGCTGTAAGCGGGATGTCCCATCAGCGTGTTGGCCAAGGTGCTTTTGCCGGTTCCATTGGGCCCCATCAGGGCGTGGATTTCTCCCCGATGAATCGTCAGGTTCAATCCTTTTAGAATTTCTTTATGTTCAATGGATACGTGAAGATCCCGAATTTCCAACAGCTTTTCTTTTTTTAACATGCCTTTCTCCTTTGTTTAATGCACACATTTTCAAGCCGACAAACCGGACTTATTTTGTCGTATTTTTAATATAGGAAGATATGAGAGTAATGTCAAGTTATATTTAATGAGAATGAATATTATTTTCGGCAAATTTATTTTTAAAGGGCTGTTTCTTACATCAAATAAGACAAGATTAAAAAGAATGACACCGAGAACCCCTGAGTAAGAAAAAGAGAGACTCTCGGAGAGAAAAAATCCCTTTTTAGAATTTTCCGTGGCTCTCCGTGCTCCTCTGCGAAACTCTGTGTAACCGTATCTAAAAAATTCCAAGAATGCCGTTGCTTTCATTTCGGGAAATGAGACAACGCAGCAATCTTTTCTATTTTCCCGGATTGTTTCGTCATTTATTTCTTATTTGCAAAAACTCAATTTCCTCTTGCGATTCCCACGAAAAAATCGTAATTTTGTTACACACACGGGGTACGCCCATTGTACCGGCAGACGGCATTCCAAACCACAAATTTTTTATCCAAAGCATTCGATATTAAAAAGGGAGAAAATACCCATGAAAAGCTTTCCAATTGAAATAATGCTTTTGGGAATCCTTTTCCTGTTCACTGCCACAATCTTTACATCCTGTGCACCCAAACATCCGATGGAACGTATTCAATCATTGGAAAAGGAGGGAAAATTTAAAAAGGCCGAGAAACTCATCGACAAAACTCTCCAAAACCAGAGGGCGTCTTTGCCCGATTCCGCGCGACAAGCCCTCCTGTGGCAAAGGGATTGGATGCACCGGGTACGCATCGACTACAAATACACGCAAAAGGACATTCTGGATCAATTACAAAAGCGCGTGGCCAATTTCAAAAAAAATGAATTCAAAAAATGGCTTCGGGAAGGGCGATTCGACACCCGCACCATCAACGGGAAAACGTACTTTCAGTACGCAAGTGTTAGCAACCTGTTCAAGCGGTACAAAGATCTGCAGAAACGGGAAATTCCCCCGAAAGAGCGCGCCCCCTACGAACAGGCCTTCTGGAAAAATTATGCCGCCATGATTATTGCCCATCAGGAATCACCCGACAGACAGGTACTGCCTCAGGATTACAAAATCACCATGACGCTTTCCGTAAAGCCAAATGCCGTTCCGGCAGGCGACACCATTCGGTGCTGGCTCCCTTATCCCCGATCTTACCCTTTCCAGACAGATGTCCATTTTCTAAATGCCAGTTCCAAGCCTCTCTGGATTGACCGGGCAGACAGTCCGATTCGCTCTATTTATTTCGAGCAGCCGGCTGTTAAGGATTCTTCAACGGTTTTTCAGGTAGCATACACCTACCGAATGTACTCCGTAGTTATGGAACCGGATCCGGCAAAAATCCTTCCCTACAATCCGAAGGATCCTGCGGTTCAAGTCTACACAAAGGAACAACGGCCGCATGTGGTTTTTACGCCCGAACTTCAAACGTTGGCGCATAAAATTGTCGGTGCGGAAACCAATCCCCTGAAACAGGCACAAAAAATTTACCGATGGATTGCCAAAAATATCGTGTACAGCTATGCCAATGAATACTCGACGATCCCGAATATCAGCATGTACACATACCGCCATCGCTACGGCGATTGCGGACAGGAAGCGCTCCTGTTTATTACGCTGGCCCGCATTCTGGGCATTCCCGCCCGGTGGCAGTCCGGGTGGTACATTTTCCCGCACGAGGAGAACATCCACGACTGGGCCGAAGCGTATTTTGAGCCCTACGGCTGGATTCCTGTGGAACCGTACATGGGAATCTGGATCAGCCGGTACGCAGCTACTTACACGTTGGAGCAAAAAGAAGCTTTGTTGAATTTCTATTTCGGGAACCTGGACCATTTTCGGCTGATTTTTAATTCTAATCACGGCCAAAAGCTGTTTCCACCCAAAAAATATTTTCGCTCCGACAATGTGGATTTCCAGCGGGGCGAGGTGGAATGGAAGGGAGGCAATTTGTACTTTGACCAGTGGAATTACGATTTAAAGGTTGAATTGCTGAACCCGGGAAAATAGAATTCCAAAATAAAAACAGGCACAGGCTAAAGGGGAAAAACAACCGGAACCATCAAAAAAAGGGGGTTCGCGAGAATGCAGCCATTTTGATCTGTTTAAAAAGCGATTTTACTCACAAGCAAAATCAAATTGAAAAAATCAAAACTACAAAGGCCGCTGAGAAGTCACAAAGAGCACCAAATCCTTGTTTAT
>CAZMRE010000216.1:0-1345 GCA_964568545.1 uncultured Deferribacteres bacterium
AGCCATGAGCCATCACCCATAAGCCTGATAATATTCCTTCAGAACTTCCGCTACCGGCTTTCGCATGACGCGTTCGTCCACATCTTCCCCGTTCTTCAGGCGACTACGAAGCTCTTTGCCTGAAATATTCACGATGTGGTACCCCTTCGGTTTGAATTCCTCAATCAGTCCCACACGACTGATTTCATCGAAATAGGCAGCAAACCCTACTTTGAGGGGTTTGATTTGAAGATCACCTTTAAGCTGTTCAAATTTCTCCTGAGCGTCAAAATCCCCCCAGATGGGCGTGCCATCATCGAAAGGGGCATCGGCATGTTTGCGCCCAATAATAATATCCGTAAATCCAAAATTCTGGCGATAAATGGCATGCATAATGGCCTCTTTTGGTCCGCCATAAAACATTTTTACATCCAGCCCAATGAGAAGAAGCTGGTCATCAAGCGCATACCCCACTTTTTTCCACAAGGCTTCATCCCGGTCGCCCTGACCCATGAGCTTGTTTTTTAAAAGCACCTCATAGGTTTTCATCCGAATGTCGGCGGGAACATCATCAGATTTCGTCGCACCGACAAGAGGGTTCAGCACCGCTCCGGCAAAGTAGCCTTCACGGGTTAATTTTTCGAGTCCATAAACCATGGCGTATTCGTGCGCGCGGTGAAGAGGATTTCGGGTCTGAAACGCCACAATCCGCTGCCAAGCCCGCCATTGAAAAAGCGCTCGTGTTTCCCGCGGACTGAGCATGTACTTCCCAAAAACAGGGTCTTTAGCCTGAGAAAACGCCCAAATTCTTCCGCCTAAAAGATAATCTCTCGGATCATCCAGAACCATACGCGCCCCAGGGTGATCCGTACGATCCGTCCCATAAACCGATTGGTTGTACCGGGCTTTATCAAAGCGATAACGATCTGAAATTTCAAGAATTCCAACAGTCTCACCATTCTCGGTTTTTACAACCACCGTTTCGCCTTTTTCAAATTTCTCCGCTTCTTTTTTTGAGACGGGAAAAGCGATGGGGATCGTCCAAGCGTATTTCTTTCCATTTCGCTCAATGATTTCCTCATCAAGCACGCGGTAGAATTCTCCGCTGTCCATCGGACCCTCAAGAGGGGAAAGCCCACCGTCCGCCATTCGATAAAACATGGACAAATCCGCATTTGAAATTGTATATGTCTTTAATTGCGATGACTTTTCAAGAAATACTTCTTTTTCCAAATTGGGAAGAATACGATTTATTAATCCATTACCGCCATGCGCCGGGGGAAGTACAGATTGCATAAACAGGTTCCTCTTGTTTGTAATTTTTAGCTCTCACAAAGCACCTTCCTATTTTACCCTTTCTTCCAGT
>CAZMRE010000216.1:1445-3883 GCA_964568545.1 uncultured Deferribacteres bacterium
ATTCATTTCCTGCTTCGTCGGCACCTCGGTCATTACATATTCCGCTAATTTTTCAAGCAATGCATGCGTTTTTTCAAGTGTTACTTCAGACATCGTATTGCCCTATTTTTGAAATTAAATCGAAACAGTTCATTTCATATTTGGAAATAAAAATTGACAAATTGATACAGCCAGACAACAAAAAATCAGAAAATAGTTTACATGCTTTCCCTCTCATTCATGAACTCGATCGTCCGCTTCAACCCATCTTCAAAGTCGATTTCAGGCTCATAACCCAGAAATTGCCGGGCTTTTCCAATATTGGCCAGCGAGTGTTTTACATCGCCGGGTCGGGGATTGGCATACGTTGGCTGAATCTCAGTTCCTAAAATCCGGTTAATGCGTTTAACCAGATTATTAATCGTTACTCTTTTTCCGTACGCAATATTAAACACCTCGCCGGACAGTTCCTCCAGTCCCTCGCCGCAGGCCAGAAGATTGGCATGCACCACGTTTTGGACAAATGTAAAATCACGGGACTGCTCCCCATCGCCAAAAACAGTGGGGGGATCCCCGTGTTGGATCATTTTAACAAATTTGGGAATAACCGCGGAATATTGCGAAGTCGGATCCTGGCGCGGCCCGAACACATTAAAATAGCGCAGAGCCACCGTTTCAAGGCCATATAAGCGCGTAAAAACCTGACAATATTTTTCGCCTGCCAATTTGGAAACCGCGTAGGGAGACAGCGGCTTTGGCAGCATCTCTTCAGTTTTGGGCATGGTTTCCAGATCACCATAAATTGATGAAGACGAGGCGTACACAATGCGTTTCACACCCACATCCTTTGCAGCATTTAAAATATTCAAAGTGCCTACCACGTTGACTTCATTTGTGGTTAGCGGATCGTTAATGGAGCGGGGAACGGATGGCAAGGCTGCTTGATGCAAAATAAAATCCACGCCCTCTACGGCCGCACGCACAATATGATAGCTCCGAATATCGCCCTCAACCAATTCAACTTTGTTCAAAAAAGGAAGCAAATTTTCCCGTTTGCCGGTGGAAAAGTTATCCAAAACCCGCACGTTTTCGCCGCGCCGAAGCAGCTCTTCAACAATATTCGACCCGATAAATCCCCCGCCGCCGGTAACCAAAAATAAAGCCATAGCCTCACTTTCCAATAATATGATGAAATTACATTGTGAAATCAGAGAATTTATAAATTATTTCAACCCAACAGTTTTCGGAATAAGGATTCAATATTCTCTAAAGAAAAACCCTTCCCTTTTCTCGGGGATCCCCGTGCGCCTATTCTTATTTTGGGGTAGCAATTGTTTGAAATGCCTTTGGGTGCATTTGAAGAAGAACCCTCAAAAGTTCTGTCAACTCACGATCCGAGACGACCCGTTTCAGATAAACACCCGCTGTGATTTCCCGAATTCTGCGAAGCTCTTTCAATCGGTTGGGTTTTTCAGATGGAACAGACGCAAAATCCAATAGCTCCAAAGCCCGTTCAAGCGCCAAACGAACTTCATCTTGATTAATCTGACAGAAATTCTTTGCGCGATTTATTTCATTGGCAATCATCAGCACTTGTTGATCGAAAGAAAACGTTGCCATCCGTTTCCCAAGTGTCTTATGCCAATAACTCATCGGGGCTCAGCAGAAGTTGTTCAACGATTTTTTTTACCTGATTTCTGATTTCAGGGTTGACAATTTCCATTCCCCGATTGCCCAGCGCAGGTCGGATGTTAATGAGTGCCGTATATTCAATCCGGTTTTCTGACGACTCCCAGGGATAAAAATTGGCGCCCCAGAGGTTTTCCTGATGCGAACCCGATGCCAACAGAAACGCTTCGGCATCCGCGTGAAGTTCCCCACCCAGAGCCAGCCGCTTTTTTTCAATATCCACAACAACTTTTGCCATTGTTTTAAACCAGGCATCACAGGCCTTTTTCAGGATCTCTGGAGGAACTCTATTTTCTACAATTAAAATATCCAAAAACCAACCCACTTGATTTTTGGCCGGACGGCGCACGAAACTTGTACCGATCCTGCCACCATCTACCCAATCTTTTTTACATCCCGAACATCGATTTCCACACTAATGGATTGACGGATTGAATCAATGCTAATCACGAATCGCCCCTTCTGTCGCTTCTCCATCAAAACCCCCTTCAATCCCATTAACGGACCCTGAACAACCTCCACTACATCGCCCGCTTGTATATAATCAATTTTTTCAATCAGAAGCCCCTGTTGCAGAATCCTTCTGACGGCCTCAATCTGATCATCAGGAATTATGGACGGACGTCCGCCAAAAGCAACCATCCGAACGGCGCCAATAACCTGCAAGGAACGAGCCCGATCAATTGGAGTAACATGCACGAATACATAGCCACGAAAAAGCGGCTCCTCCACCTTTTTGCGACGATCGCTCCACTGGTGAACGACCGTTT
>CAZMRE010000217.1:0-3880 GCA_964568545.1 uncultured Deferribacteres bacterium
CTTTTGGAATCGCCCATTTTGGGCAAGTGAATCAAATTCGGTGAGGAGAAAAATGTGTTCTATCTGAAAAGGGCATTTACAATCGGTTTGTTATTTTTCGGCTTGGCCGTTTCTCCAATGCGGGCCCAGCAAATCGGAATCCAATGGGAGTTTAACGGGGACGGCAACGCAGAGGGCTGGGCGGCGTTTCACTCTCTTTCCGACCTGCGGGTAGAAAATGGAATCCTGTCGGCGACGGTAACCGGGGATTTCCCGCAGTTGTCGGGACCCTCATTTGATTTGTCGGCCTCGGCATTTGGCTTTATTGTGATACGGATGAAAGCCATTGGAGCCGCGGATGCGATTATTCAATGGAAACCGGATTCGCTGCTTTGGGGGTTCGAGCGATTCGACGTTCAGGGAGACAGTGCCTTTCATGTGTATCGCGTTCCCGTTTTCAAAACAGCCACGTGGCGGGGCAGAATCCTGGGAATTTCCCGCCTGACCGTTACCGCTTCTCCGGGTACGCGTCTTGAAATCGATTACATCCGAATTGTTCACCTGGGCGCTTTCCCTGATATTCGCTTTTTTAAACCGCTTCGGACGGTACTAAAAGCAGGTCACAGAATTCCTCTGACGGCGCTTGTCGGGAATTTCGGGGATGAGCCCGCGTCTTCTCTGAAAGCGAAACTTATCCTGCCAAATGAGTTTTCCGTTTTAGACGGCAATCCCGCGGTTAATCTGGGAAACGTGGCCGTTGACGAAGTCGACACGCTTTCGTGGACAGTTTCTTGCTCCAAGGTGGGTGATTACCAGATCGGTCTAAAACTGGTGCTGGCCGATTCCGACACGGTGACGGCCTCGCTTGACGCTCATGTTACGGACACCTACTGGCGCCAGAAGGAATTTTTTCTCAGTGCCTGGTCGCCTCCCTGCGCCTGGGATCCGCCTCCTCTGCAGGAATCTCATTTTGACTACTACCACCAGGCCAATTTCGATTTGGTGCTCTGGGTGGTTCCCACTGCGGCGGGGGTGAACATGAGCCGTCAATTTGGGATGAAATGTCTGCTGAATGTGGGCGGGTTGGTTGGAGGCGATCCCTATTTGAGGGAAGCCGATCCGCGGCCGCCGGAAATCACTCCGGGGCAGCTCTCTCATTTGGACCCCGTAATTAACCAGTTTAAATCCGATTCCACTGTAGCGGGTTACTTTATTGTGGATGAGCCTCACGCGCAGAATTTTGCAAATCTTGCAAAAACTGTGGATTACATCCGGCAGAAGGATCCCACGCGTTTGAGTTTCATCAATCTCTACCCGGGCAAAGCCACAGAGCCTGCCCATGGAGCTGCCACCTACAACGCGTACATTGAGGATTTTTTAGACACAGTAAAACCGGAAATTTTAAGCTACGACCGCTACATTTTTTTCAAGGATCACGATGGCGGTTCCTATTTTAGCAATCTTTCTACCATTCGAAAATGGGCCTTGCGCTACGACATTCCCTTTTGCAACATTATTCAAGCCATCGGGACGGATTGCTGTAATCTAAACTGGCGGACGCCCACGGAGGCGGAGCACCGTTGGCTGGTGTACAGTTCCCTGGCCTACGGAGCAAAGGGAATTATCTGGTTTCACTGGGATGGCAGTTGGGGCGTCACAGGATCTCCCGACCGGGATCGAATTTTTGCTTCCATTAAAAAGCTGAACACTGAAATCAAATCCATCGGCCCGGAAATGATCAAGCTGACATCGCAGCGGGTCTACCACACAAAGGGAAACGGCCCGACCAGCCTTCCGGCCAACGATCCTTTGATTCGGTCCGTCTCACCGGATGCCAATCTTGTTTTGGGAATCTTCAAAAATGCGGGCGGCAAGGATTTCCTGATGGTCATGAACAAAGATTACACCCGGCAAACGGCTGCAAGTATTACGCTCCGATTCTCTGTGGATTCGTTGAAGGTTTTCGATATTTCTTCAGGGCAGTGGAAATCGATGCCTTACCAAAACACAGCCGAAGGCGCAAAATTTGAAGTGTCTCTCCGTGCCGGAGGCGGAAAATTGATTGCCATCGGGAGCGCCACAAATACCGGTGTGAAATCCAATTTGTCCCGGCCTGTGGGATTTGATCTCTTGCAAAACTATCCCAACCCGTTTAATTCCGAAACCCTGATTCCCTTTCAAATTTCCAGGAAGGCGCATATCTCCCTGAAAATTTACAACATTTTTGGTCAAAGGATTGCAACGCTCCTGGATGAAGAAATCCAAGCCGGCAGGCACCACGTAAGGTGGAAGGGAATCAATAATCGGGGGAAATTAGCGGCCAGTGGGATTTATTTTGTCCGATTGGTAAGCAAGCAATGGGTTCAAAGTAAAAAAATAGTTTATCTTCGATAATGCAGTTAGAAATAAAAAAGCGCTCATCTGAAAGAAGAGCGCTTAAAAAAAGAAACCGGGATCACTGACGTTGCCGGAATTAGGGGGAGTTACCGGCCAAGGCAGATCACCCGGTTTCAAAAATTTATTGCCAATTATTGACGAGACGCGTTAATTTTGATTTTTTATTAGCGGCATTATTTTTATGAATAATGCCCTTTACCGCCAAGCGATCCAGAACAGAAATGGCCTGATTCAAGTTTGCCTGAGCCACTTCCTTCGATTCGGCCAAACGCACCTTCTTAATGGCCGATTTCATTATGGAACGATAATGTTTATTTCTTAAATGCGCTTTTTCGTTTGTTCTAATTCTTTTAATTGCTGATTTATGATGTGCCATTTACATTCCTTATTTTGACGATTTTAAATATAAAAAAATTTTTTGCATTTGTCAACAAAAAATTTAATTTTTTGCAGAAATTATTTTTTTAAGCAAAAATTTAAGCTAAATATTTAATTTTGAAACAAAATGTCTGGCATTTTTTACCCAAATCCCGTATATTTTTTAGGTTATTCTATTCGCTTAGTTGGTGGTTATTAAAGTGTGCCTATGGAATTCTACACAATAGATACTTATGAAAATATTGATTTACCTTGTCATTAGCATTTTTGCAATCATTTTTCTTTTTTTGATTGCACTTCTCTTTTCACACACAAAGATTTCAGGGGAAGCTTCTCGGACAGATTCAAAATCAGATGCGCGAATCCTGATTAATTTTCTTCGCAATGTTTTAACTGTTCGATTTGATCTTGTCGATGGTAGAAAGCACATGGCTCTCTTTTTGGCGTCCTGGAAGATTTACCAGAAAGAATTGGCAGGCGGAGAAAGAAGAAAATCAAAATCCAAAGCGGTCCCTCGCCAGAAGAAAAAAGGCTCTTTGCAAAAAAAGCTTCTTGTTCTTCAAAGCTATTGGCAGCCCGGGAAGCGCTTCTTAAAGAATCTTTTGGTTCAATTTAAGTATTTCAAGCTGGACGGCGCTGTAAATCTGGGGCTGGGATCGCCCTCCAAAACCGGGCTATTTTATGGCTATTGGCTGGCAACAAAGGAATTTATTCCGGCATCTTCGCTAACGGTTCATCCGGAATTTTTAAAGAAAGAAATTTCCGGGTGGATTTCCACAGATGTTCAGGTGCGTTTGATTGGTCTGCTTAAAACAGCTATTCCGTTTTGGCTGAAGATTAGAAAAATCAAGTGAAAAGATCGAAGGCGGCAAAGATAATTTTGATCCCTGATTCGGAAATTCATTTTAGGGTGGGAAAATAGAGTTTTACTGGAATGTCGGGCAAAAAATGATCTTAAAAAAACATCGAAGATGTTTAGCATTTTTAGATTAATTGTGAAATAGAAGGTTTTAAGCCCTGAAGGGGCTCAACAACCGTTAAAACGGTTAAATGGATTTTTTTTCAGCAAGCCACGACTTAAGTCGTGGGCTATTGAGACAACAAGGGAACAATGATCTTTTCAATG
>CAZMRE010000218.1:0-3862 GCA_964568545.1 uncultured Deferribacteres bacterium
AGGCGAAGCGTATCGAGGTGGCCGGAAACAGATTTCTACAAAGTCATTTCCAACCCCACAAAATAATTTCGTTCAGCGCCGGGCCAGAGGTAATTTTTGCCCTCCCAATCGTCGTAGTAACCGGCTGTTTCGTATTTTTTGTCTAAAAGGTTGTTGACCCAGAGATTCAGGCGCAGCCTGTTTGTTCCCAGAATGTTTTTTAATCCAACTGAAACGTGCGCATTTACCAGAGTGTAAGGCCGAATAGTACGGTCTTCGCGCTGCGTGTTATCCAGATATTGTTTGCCAACGTGCTGAACCTGCACAAAACCACTCAACAGCCGGTCGGTGTAGCTTAGCTTTCCTGCAGCCAGGACATTGGGAAATCCGGCAATTGTGTTCCCGCTCAGGTCAATGATCTTATTGCCGATGAAATTCCAATCCTGATCGTACTGAGCCTGAAATTGACGAAACCGGGCGAAGTAATTTTGACTGAATGAAAAGGTGCCTGATGCCTGCAAGCCTTTCCAGAGCCGCAGGGCCAGACTGCCTTCAATTCCGCGGTGAACCGTTTTCTCAGCATTGCCTTTGATGGGGAATCCATCCTTGTTTACCTGGCTGTAGGGCACGATTTCATTGTGGAAATTCATCCAGTAGGCATTGAGCTTAGCGCGAAAATCCCGGCTGACGTAACCGCCTCCCAGTTCAAAATCAAGCAGTTGCTCCGGCTTAGTGAGCGGATTTCGCCAATCGATGTAATCCACCGAGCCGTCCCGTTTGCGAACCGTGTCTGCGTGGGCAAAAAGCGGGTGCACGCCCAGGTCATCCGGCCCCTGCCACACATCAAACAGATCATCATCTGAGGGCTCCAGATGCGCGACGGAGACATTTCCAAACAGATTAAGTGCCTTTGAGAGATTGTAATTCACGCCTAATTTGGGGTTCAGAAACGTGTAATTCACCCTAAATGCATTGCGATTCATTCCCCGGAAAAGAGCCACTTCCCGCTGTTTAAACGTGTATCGCTGAAGCTGGAGATTGAGATCGGCCATTACGGAAAGTGCCTGATTCGGGTGAAATAATTCGTGGGCAAAAAAGGTCGCCAGATTTTTTCGGGTGTTGTAACCGTAGTAATCGTAGTTGGGAACGGCTCCGGGTGGTGTGGGATTTGCCCAGATCACCTTGCCCCAGTGGTTACTCCAGTAGGTGTATGCATTCATTCCTAACGAAAGAGTGCCCCGGGTGTGCTTCCAGTCCAGACGAGGAATCCAGCCGACCTGATTTTTCTTGACCCATTTTTGCCGAACCAAATCTGCTCGTTTAACCAACTGGGAGTCCGGCGTGTAAAAGGGTTGGAAGCCAAAATCGACCAGTTTTTTGTGAGATTTAAATCCTTCGTAATAACCAATTCCGTGGATGTAAAAGAGGCTGTTGTTCAGCGTCACATTGTCAGAAATTTTCCACTGGTGAATAAATTCGTAGTGCGGCTGATTAAAATTGTCAATTGTGTTCTTGTAAGCGATTGGGTTATTCCGGTGATTTTGCTTCAGGGCACTTTCCGGAGAAGCGTACCAGCCCGCGTGGGTCAATTCCGGCCCGCTGTACACATTGATTTTTGTGGTGGTGTGCGTTCCGTAGCGGGAAGCGCTGAGAAAATATGCCCAGAGGTTCACGCCCGTGTTTTGTCGGTAGCCGTCCGAAAGAATTTTGGAAAACCGCCCTTGAATGACGTACTGATTTCGAATCAGTCCCGAGTTGAGATGGAGCGCAAATTTTCGGGTGTTGTAGCTTCCCGCCCCGGTGCTCACGCGGATTTTGCTTTCGCTGGCCGGTTCTCCGGTGATCACATTAATCGAACCGCCGAAAGAGGAACTGGCGTAGAGCGAGCTTCCCACGCCTCGCTGAATCTGAATGTCGCGCACAGACGACGCCAGATCGGGCATGTCCACCCAGTAAACCTGATGGTCTTCGGGGTCGTTGAGGGGGATGCCGTTAATCATCACGGACACTCGTTTTTGATCGAATCCCCGGATTTTAACGTAGGTGTAGCCCACCCCATTTCCGGCATCGGAATAAGAGTAGACGCCGGGCACTTCAGTCAGAAGCATGGGGATATCCTGCGCCCAGTAGGTGTTCTTGAGTTCCTTGCGCGGAATGTTGGTAAAGGCGACCGGTGTTTCACGTTCCACTGCCCGGTTGGCGGTTACCACAATCTTCTGGGCATAAATGACCTGTGGGTGAAGTCGAAATATAAGTTTTACGGGTTTTTCGGCAATCAGAACGGTTTTTTGAGCTGTTTTGTAGCCAATATAATGAACGGTCACCACGTATTTCCCCGGTAATAGTGGGCTTAATGTGAATGAGCCAGTAGCATCTGTAGTAGTACCAAATTTGGTTCCCATCAGAATGATATTTGCCCCCGGCAAGGGCCGGTGTGTAACCGCATCTGTGACTTTGCCGGAAAGAACTCCTGTTTGCGCCTGCACGGCCATTGAAGCAATCGAAAACACCAGCAAAAGCAGAACTGTTTTCAAAGATTTCATTTTTTCTTCCTCCCAAAATTATAATTTCTTGAAAAATGATCCCAGGCCTTCGTTTTAATTTTCGTCAGGATTCCATTTCTCTTTTGGAGATTTATTTCTCCCTGATCTTTTGTAATTTTTCCAACAACGGAAAATTCAACAACCGCTTGTAACTGAGTTTTTACTTCGGAAAGGGATTTCTCCGGGAGAGTAAACAGTAATTCGTAATCTTCCCCGCCGTACAAAACCCAGTCCAGAATATAATTTTGTGATTGTTCGGCCAGCGCCCGAACGGATTTTTCTACCGGAAGGGCCGTTTCTTCTACGATTGCTCCCACCTGACTGGCTTCGCAAATGTGGGCCAAATCGCCTGCCAGTCCGTCACTGATGTCAATCATGGCGTGAACGGCCGGAAGGCTTCCGAGAATTTGCCCTGCTTTTACCCGTGCGTTGGGTGTTTGCCAGAAGCGGAGAATTTTTTTATTTTCGGGATTTTGCCAATCGGGGCGTTTGGCCAAAGCTAATCCTGCGGCACCTTTACCAAGACTTCCGGTCACACAAATGAAATCGCCAGGACGAGCGCCGTTTCTTTTTTTTAGATTTTGGGGCAGAACGAGTCCAAGCAGAGTCAATCCCGCCACAAAATTGGGCGAAGCCGATGTGTTTCCGCCAATGATTTCGGCATTGTAGCGGCTTAGTTCTTCTTTGAGGCCTGCAAAAAATTCTTGCACCTGAGGAATGGCAAAATCCGGTGGCAGGGCCAGATCAAGCAAGGCGAAGCGAGGTGTTCCGCCCATGGCTGCGAGATCGCTTAGGTTAATGGCTGCCAATTTGTGGCCGAGGTTTTGTGGCGTGGTGAGCGGCCATTCAAAATGAATAGCTTCAATCTGACTGTCGACCGTGCTCAAAAGAAGCTGACCGTCCGGAATGGAAATAGCTGCCGCATCGTCTCCAATGCCCGTTTTCACGGCCTCTGACGGTTTGATTTCATGCGTCAAAAGTTCAATGAGACCAAACTCACCCAGTTTCTGTAAATTTTTCATGATTTTTTAACTCTTTTAGGGGAATGCCAGCAGGAAAATCCGATTAGGAAAGGGTTCCAATAAAAAAACCGCTTTCCAACGGGGGAAAACGGTTTTTCAATGGCTTACAATTAGGATCGTTTCCCTGCGCTGGCATTACCCAGATCAGGTTCAAAGGGTGTTTTCTCAGCCTTCCAAAATTCGGAAAGCACCCCAAACAAATTGTATTTGCAAGAACAAATTTAAATTCAATTAAATTTACAACGCGAATGGCGGAATTGCAAGATATTTTTTTGAAAATAGACAATAACTTTTCCTGGTCGTTTCGATACGATCCGC
>CAZMRE010000219.1:0-3858 GCA_964568545.1 uncultured Deferribacteres bacterium
CCAATGCCGATCTTCAAAAAAGTCATGGCCGCCGTTCCCACCCGCTGTTCGCCCAGGCGCGGAAAGATGCTTTGCGCATCTGCAACTTTTACCGAAAATAAAATAAGAAAAAAAATAAGAATCTTTTTTTCAAAATGCATGTGATTATTTGATTCTTGATTTAGTGTGATTAGATTCTTGCCTCCCCAACATCTGCGAAAAAGCGCAAAAGCTGGTGACATTGATTCAACTGTTTTGAACCCCTGATGGAATCCGCCGAAATCAGATAGCACCGACTCTCACAAATTAGATTCTTAATGCCTTTGCCAATGGGACTCTTATTCATTTTAGAACCGAATTAATTTTCTGAAATGAGCGTTTCATTTGCCCTAAAATTCTTATTCACGTCTTTATACGGCCTGTTCCCCCAAAAGGCATGTGGCACAATAATATCGGTCACAATGTTTTTTAAATTATTGAAGACTGTTTCTTCATCCCTTGAACCATCAATAATTTGAATATTCGGCATTTTCATTTCCAAAAATAGCCGTCTTACCTTTTCCAAATAGTTTGCTTTTTCAAAATGATTGTGCTTTTCTTTTCGATATTTTTCAATCCTGCTTAAACCAATTTTCACAGCTACATCAATGATTATTGTTAAATCCGGAACGATTGCAATTTCTTCATTTCTTCTTAAAATATCATTTTTATCCAGACCCAATGCTCCCTGATACGCCACAGATGAAAAATAATATCGATCCAAAAAAACGAGCTTATTTTTGTCCAATGCCGGTTTTATGTTTTTCTCGCAATCTTCGGCCCGATCTTTTAAGAATAATTCCAATTCATGCTCAGGGGTAACGGAGTTCCTTCCATGAATCGCCAGTTCTTTGATTTCTTTTCCATAGGGCCCATCAGTCGGTTCCTTAAAATTATCCACATCAAAACCCAATGCCTCAAAATACTTGCGAAGACGAATGGTTTGGCTTGTTTTACCCGCTCCATCGATACCTTCAATCGCGATCAAAATACCCTTATCCAGAGTCAATTTTGGCATCATTTTTCCTTATTTTCTAAAAAGATGGTAACTGCTAATTTCACAAGTCATCTATTTTCTAAAGGTTACAGATTAATACATTAGCTTAATACCTGCCATTAGCCGACGGGGCCAGTTGAAACGACCTGGATTATTCGGAGGCAAATCCCTGGGGTCATCGTGCCAGGTTCTCGGAATAATATCCCCCGGTCGATAGGGCCTGCCTGTAACCGGATTAATGATTCTTGGAATTTTGGCATTAAAAATATTCTCGCCTTCCAGATAAATCGACCAGTCCAGTCCCAGCAAAGAAACTTCTTTGTAGATTCGTGCATCCATTCTCGTCCACGGCTGGGAGATACTTCCGTATTCTTCCTTTTCGTAGATTTCCCGATTCACATCCACCAGGCGCCGATACCGCTTCCCCGATTCGTATTCCCACCGGAGATTAAATCCCCACTGTTCGGGGAGCTTAAACTTCCAGAAATGCTTATTGGCTCCCTTGGGAACCCGAAAGAAAATATCCGTCGAAAAGCGATAGGGTTTGTCCCAGCGCAAATAGCTTTCGTAAAGGGGTTTTTCAGGAACGCGTCCCGCTGCTACCAAAAGATTTGTGTTCGGCGTAGAGCTTTTTCCTGTGGCCAGGGCGTAACTGAAATCCACATTGCCCGAAAGATATTTGGAGTAGCGGCGCCGAAACCGCATTTCCACGCCCCTGGCGCGTGCGTAATCCATATTGACGTACATGTAATAGCTGATACTTCCTAAACGGGGACTGAATTTTTGTATTTTGACCGCCGTCGGGTAGTCGAACATGTCTTTGTAGTAGGCTTTAATTTCAATACTCTGATTTCGATTAAAACGGTGTTTGATTCCCAATTCATACGCCACAGTCGTAGTCGGATTTAAATTCGGATTTCCGAAAAGCTGGTAGGTTGCCTCCGAGTGAGATTTCAACTTAGCGTACACATACTGCCCAATGGGACGCTGGGAAAAATGTCCGTAATGCATGTAAAGCACATCGTTGTCTGTCACCGGATGGGAAATACCCAACCGCGGACTCAGATGCCCCTTGCCCCGATGTCCCAGAAAAGTAAAGGTTTCTTTCTTGAAAAGCTTCCGAGCTTCATTAGTAATGGTAACCGTTTCGGGATCGTTAATGGCATCTTCCACATATTTTCCCGGAAACCAGTAATCGTACCGCATTCCGATGTTGACAATCATGCCGCTGTACGTGATGCGATCCTGAATGTAAGTGGAACCGTCGTTGGGGTAAACGCGATAAAAATCATGATTTCGTCCCAATCCACTCTTACCAATCCACGGATCAACAATATCAATCACTTGCATCTCTGTGTACCGCATTTCAAATCCGGCTTTTACCTGATGTTTGGGGTGCACATCGCTAATAATTGCCCCATTAATAGACCAATTATCGGAATAATAATCATACCAGCGATTGGCATCGCCGGTATCGTAGAAGCCATCGCCAAAGCGGGTTTGAATATTCCCGTGAGAATCCGGCAGATAATTTACCGGCTGGGTGTCCAGCGTCTCCCGGTATTTCGTCCAGTGTTTGTTCTGAACAGCGCTGTGCAGGCTTGTAAAGAATCGTCCGACATTCAGCTCGTAAAATGTCTTTGAGCTTAGGGTGTGCACCCAGCCGACATTAACAAGAGCTGCTTCTTTCGTTATCGTATTGTAGTGATTCAGCATTTTACTGTAGCGATAGGGAAAATAAGCACCCGATTCAATTCGAGGAAGAAAAAAGCCCTGATTAATATTCAAGGAACGGTTGTACGAAACCGACAGTTTTTGCCCGGGCTTTATTTTCCAGGTTACTTTCCCCAGAAAATGCCAGTCGTTTTCCTCACGTGGAGCCATTTTTTCGTAATACGATTTTGATGGGTACAGCCGCGTGGCATGGGGCAAGTACGTATCTGTCAAATGAACGTACCCGCTCGCAAAATAAGTAACATTGCCGGGAATTTTTAGCCCAAGCTGTGGCAGGAAATAGGATGTGACCGGCTCCGGCCCGCCAAAATTGAATTCTGAAATATCCGTATGAAATCCTTTAAAAAAAGATTTTGGAAAGATGTGGTCGCTTTCCAAAGACAAATCACCCTCAAATTTGGACGATCCCTCCTTGGTTTCCACATCCACAATGCCTGACATTGCCTGACCGTATTCGGCATTAAATCCACCCGTAATAATTTTGAGCTGTTTAATGGCACCTGCGTTGATGTACAAGGTATTCGTGTAACCGGAAAGCGGGTCTTTAACGGACTGTCCATCCACAATGTACATGGCTTCATCGGCACGCCCCCCGCGGATGTGGATTTCATTATTTTCCTTAACCACGCCCATCTCCTGCGACACAATATCCGTTACATTTTGCACAATTTTCTGCTTGATGTCGGACGCCAGGAGTTTACGCTGGGAAGCCGTTACATCTACTTCGATTAGCGGACGTTCACCAATTACCTCGACTTTCTGCCCAAAAGCCAGCACGGTTGGTTCCAACTTGAAATCAACCCGCACGGTTTTCCCTGGAAGTACCCGGATTCCGGTCTTTAACTGAATGGTGTAGCCAATCATCTGTGCCTGAATATCATAGTCGCCGGGCGAAAGACCCAAAATTTTGTAGTTTCCTTTCGTATCCGTGGCGGCACCTTTGTAGGTTCCCTTCACAATCACATTCACACCTGGCAGAGGTGTACCGGATTTGGAATCTGTAACGGTACCTTCAACGGTGCCCTTCGCACCTTTCTGTGCAAAAGCAAGTTGTGCAAATAAAAAAAATAATAAAATAAATAGATTAAATTTTTTCATAAAGATCTGTT
>CAZMRE010000220.1:0-3828 GCA_964568545.1 uncultured Deferribacteres bacterium
GGGGATCAATTAATTTTCCTTTAAGATGTGGATTTTTTGAGGCCATTTTCTTCCTTATGTAACCTTGCGAAGGATTCAAAACCTTCGCAAGGTTTTTGATTTTTTAAAGCGGCAACGACACGCACCGCTTTTCGGCCATGCTTCGGGCTACTGCTTCAGTAAATTCCATGTACTTCACACCGTCTTCAAACGTGGTGCGGGTGACCTTCTCTTTTCCGCGAATCGCATTAACGAATTCTTCCTCCACCCGCCAATGGCCTTCCTCAGACGGCGGAATAGCGATTTCTTTAAGTGAGGAATCGCCGCGGCGTCCGCCGAAAAGCTTTCCTTCCGAAAATCGAAGGGTTCCCTCACTTCCAAACAGCGTTCCGGCATCGGAGCCACCCAGTCCGCGGACAGCCGAAAAACCAAAATGCGCCTGAGCACCGCACGCCATTTTTGCAATCACATCCACATGGTCGGGAATGCGCACGGCTTGAAGGCTTCCCGAATCAGGGTCTTTTCGCAGGGGAACCGCCACTTTGCCCATGGCCATCACCTCCGTTGCTTCTCCCACCCACCGCATCACCGCCTCGTACCAGATTCCCAGGCTCAACACATTGAATCCGCTTAAATCGGCATTCTGGCGCCAATGCAGCGGAGCGTCCAAATCCACAAACGAGCCGTTAGTCTGGACATCGATTGCAAGAATTTCGCCTAAGTAGCCTTCTTTGATCAGGCGCTGAATTGTGGCATCCACCCGCAATGTGAAGGGAGACGGCACAACCTGAGCAATCAGGTTGGGTTTTCGCCGGGAAGCTTCCAGCATTTCGTTCGCCTCCCGAGCAGACATTGCCATTCTTGCTTCACACAGCACATGTTTATTTGCCTGAAGCGCCGCAAGTGTGACCGGTGCATGCAAATACGGCCAGGTCCCAATGACAATTGCATCTGTGTCGGCGGCTTGAACAAGATCAAGCCAGCTTTCGTAAATCTTCGGAATACCAAACTCCCTCGCAACCTTTTCCGAGGATTTCCGGCTGCGATTGCACACACTAACAATTTCCACCCCTTCAATCGCCTGCAGTCCCGGGATATGCCGAGCTTTTGTGTTTCCACCCGCCCCCACAATTCCAACACGAATTTTTTGATCTTTCATTTTAAACCGTCCTCTTATTAAATAGTGCCTGAACGAAAACGTAGCACAAGCCTCTGGCTTGCGAAATTTGATTTAGCTAATTCTTTGTTTCTAATAGCAAATCAACGCAAGCAAGATGCTTACGTTGCATTTTCCAAGTGTATTTGTTGAAATAATAAATAGCTTCTTTCAATTTTAAAAAGTTAACACATCTCTTTGAAAAATACAAGGGATTTTCGATTGAAAAATATGCATCTTCCAAAAATAATGCTTGACAAAATGATAATTAATGTTTAATTTAATTAAAGATATGTAGTAGCCAGGATTTTTAATTACTTTAACAGATTATACCGATTTCGGAGATCTCTTCGTAAAAGCGGCAGGCTCTTCCCTCAAAACTATCGATGTGATGTTGATAAACATCAAAGGAGGTGATCCGATATGCAGCCTCAATTGGTTTTCTTGCCATTTTTATCTTGGCTTTGGCTAACCATAATTGCTGTCGTCATATCAGTGGTGTGGTGGTTTGTTCTCAGTGTTAAGACCTCGGGAGGATACTGGTTTGAACTTATTGTGGCCTGGATCGGTGCATGGCTTGGTACGGCGGTGTTCGGCAACTGGGTCTGGACAGTCAATAATGTTTCAATCATTCCGGCTGTTTTAGCTTCTATCGCTGCAATTATGTTTGTTGATGGTCTTGCCAAAATTTGGGCATCAAACAAACCGTAATCGATTAAGTAGTAGTTTATTTAAGGAGAGCCTGCCCTCTCCGAATAAAATCACTTACTGAATCGGCCAAATGAGAAAAATGGACACATCCCAGAGAATGTGGGAAAGAATATTCACGTAAATATTTCTGTAGCGCACATACAACCATCCCCAGAAAAGTCCCGCTGTGGCGGCGGCCCCAACCAGCATCACATTTCCGGTTAGGATGTGAATAGCGGCGTAGAGTGCGCTAGCCAACAACCAACCTCCTGTGTTCCCCAACCAGTCTTCCAGCGTTGATTGGACAAACCCGCGCCAGAAAATCTCCTCGCCGGGGCCGATGAACAAAATCATCAAAAGCAGAATAATCCCGAAGGACGCCTCCTGCTTGTTGCTGTAGACGGCCTGAATTTGCTCCGCCTGAAACGGCAAAAAGGAGGTCACCCAACTGCCAATCCAAAAAAGAAAGTACAGAAGAGCAGCCGAAACGAATGCAATAATGAATGTTTTTTTGATTGAGATTTTTTGAAAAAATATCTGGGGCTTTCGCCAGAAGGAATAAGCTGACAGCAGCGCGGTGAAAACGGCCATTGACAACCAAAAATTGGCCAGTCGCCACCGGAAAAGCTCAAACCAGAATCCGGTGGCAATGACCAGACCCAAAATCAAAAAGCTCTTTTGAGCGCGTGCAGGAACAGACATCTCCTAAAATATCTTAGCCAGAATAAAAGCCAGTGTCAATAAAATGCCGAATTGCATGTGAAGCTGAGCCGTTAAAACATCAGCCATGGCTACCATATTCTGGCCTTTGATTTCTTTGCCCTGAATCGCCTGAAAAACCTTAATGGCCGAAGGCAGGGAAACCAGCACAAGAAAACTCCACAGCGGAATCACGCTGGCAATGGCCAATCCAATGGTAATGGCATAGGCAAGAACAACCATGGTTTTGTATAGCACCACCGACCTCTTTTCACCCAGCACCATCGCAAATGTTTTAATACCTGCAACGGCGTCGTTTCGAATGTCCCTGAAATTATTGGCATGAAGAATGCCCGTTACCAGCAAGGCAATGGGAAGAGACACCCACACCGGAGACCAGCTCAAATATCCCGTTTGAACATAAAAAGCGCCCAGAACCATGAGGGGACCGAAAAGCAAGAAGATTCCCACGTCGCCCAAGGCTTTGTATTTGTATTCCACCGGATCGGCGGTGTAGAAGAACCCTCCCAACATACCAACGAGTCCCAGAACCAAAATGGGCAATCCTCGCATGGCAATCAAATAAACACCAATCAGGGTGGCAACTGCAAATGCAATCAATCCGGCCCAAAAAACGGAGCGTGGCGAAACCAACCCTTCCACCAAAACGCCACTTCCCCCAAGCGTGCCCTCCCGATCAACCTTCCTTCTGTAATCGTAATAATCGCTAATCAAATTTGAACCAGCGTGCAACAACAACGCTCCAAACAAGGCCGCCACGAAATAAAGCCCATTAAAATATCCCATGTACCATCCCAAAGCGCTTCCCAATAAAACAGGCGTTACAGAAGCAGTAAACGAAAAAGGACGACTTGCCCGAAGCCACAATTTCACGGATGTCATATTTTTTACCTCCAGAATTTAATTTTCCATTTGGATTTAAATTCAAATTTTTTTAAAGATAGGAATTTTTTCGGAAAAAATCAACACTCATTCATTTGAAACGGTATCCCCATTTTTGGACTTTTTTGTGGTGGTTAGAATTTTAAACTCTACCGTTGCGAGTTTGGTATGTACGGGATTGCCTTTATGGTCGTTGAGTGATTCGCCAACTGGCCTTCGACCGCGCTCAGGCACCGGCGAATCGTATCGAAACGACCACATTTGCTATGAAACGCCTCGATACGTTTCGCCGGTTGGCGAACCACTCGGCGACCGGATAGCGAATTTTTTCTGTATAATGTAACCATTTTAATATCAATAAAATAAGTAAAACTCGCAACAGCAGAGATTTTAAACCTGTC
>CAZMRE010000221.1:0-3825 GCA_964568545.1 uncultured Deferribacteres bacterium
ATTGGACTGGGGAAAATGTAAGAAGATTCACCGCGGGGGCGCAAGGACGCAAAGGCAATTGGTTTTTCCAATAAAACTGGTCGTTGAGTATTAGGCGCAAGCCATTGGTGTCAACCTAAGAGAGTGTTTTGGAATTTATTTGAATTGCCACGCTCTTTAGAGCGTGGATTCAGGATCAGGAACAAATAACGAGGGGTTTTAACCCCGATATTTTCACTCATTTGGGGTTAAAACCCCAAAAATATGAAATAGATTGTTATCCACGAGCTAAAGCTCGTGGCAATTCAGATTAGGCCGTGCAATTCTTATTATCTGTAAAAAATAAGGGAGATAGAAGAGCTAATCAGAAACAATTAATCCAGCTAAAGCGCGTTGGGTTGACATCACCGGCCGAAGGTAGATGTATCGAAACGGGCGAAAGGAATTGTGACCGAAATCCAAAAAGGTAAAATAATTAACCGCCGGCTGCTAAGGCGCAAAGAAAATTTCAAATGCAAAAAGAAAAATGCCAAACAAATTCCAAATTCCAATGATTCAAAAAAAGGCGGAGCCGTTTTTTGTGTCCTGATGGCTTGGGGGAAGTGAGAGCTTTTTGCTGTGTTCTCGAATCATTGTTGTGAGTTTTTGATTTGGATTATTTGAATTTTTGAGTTTGTTTCGGATTTCGTAATTCGGATTTTGAATTTGGATGATTCACCGCGGGGGCGCAAGGACGCAAAGGAATTGAAAAAATGGTTAATACCAACCCCGAAATCCTGTTAATCCCGTCAAAAAATAAAAGCGAGGCCAGGAATGAAAATTAAAAATTTAGCCGATGTTTCACCGGAAATTTTTGACACAGACACTGCGAAAGGCGTTAAAAAATGGGTGCTGCTGTCCGAACGGGACGGCGCTCCTAATTTTAGAATGCGCTTGTTTGAGGTCGCGCCCGGCGGTTTTAGTCCCTACCACCAGCACAATTACGAGCACGAGGTTTACATTTTGGAAGGCAGGGGCGAGGTGGTCGGTGAAACGGAAAACCGCCCCGTTTCAGTCGGGCAGGCCGTTTTGGTTTTGCCAAACGAATGGCATCAATTTAAAAACACGGGCCGCTCACCCTTGAAATTCATTTGTGTGATTCCCATTGTTGAGGAAGTCGGTTAATGCGCCGACTCTTTTTTCTGGCGCTGATTTTGGCGGCTTGGGCTGCCACTGGTCGGGCTCAAATGCAGTTTGGCAACAATCATCCGGAATTGCAGTGGATGATTGTTGAAACGCCGCACTTTAAAATCATTTACCACAAAGAACTGAGCGATGTGGCCAAGGAAGCAGCGCAAATTGCAGAAGGCTCATTTTTCTCAATCACGCACTCCTTGAAGATTATTCCGAAAAAGAAAATCGTGTTGGTGCTTCAGGACACAGACGACTACTCCAACGGTCTCTCCAACCCGCTGGGGCACGTGATTCACATCTGGACGCCAGCCATGCCCAAGTACACCACCGGCCGCCTTCAGTGGCTGCGGCGGGTGATTTCTCATGAATTGACGCATGAAATCCATTTCTGGGGTCTACGCAACTTCAGCGGCGTTTGGTGGGAATTACTTGGGCTTGGCACGACACCGGATTGGTTTACCGAAGGTCTGGCTCAGTACGAAGCGGAAACCTGGGACCTGCATCGGGATTTGTTGCTGCGAGTAAGCTGGTGGAGCCGGAAACTCCTTCGGGTAAAGGATTTGCAGGGCTTTGTCGGAACGGATCCGATTGACTCCCGCCTGGTTTACGAAGAGGGACACAGCCTGGTGCGCTACGCCTCCCGGCGTTGGGGCGACCAGTTTCTGCCAGACATCATTTCTGAACATCGGGCTTTGCCACTTAGTTTCGACTGGAATCTCCACCGGAAAACACGAATGACCGAGCGAAGATTGTACCGGGTGTGGCTGGATTCACTGACGCAGCACTACCTTCAATGGAAGAAGGGCAGGGAATTCATGAGCGAAGTGGCTCAGCCATTTTCTACCCCCTTTCAGGGAGACTACAGCATCCGTTGGTCGCCGGATGGAGAACGGGCTGCGGTCGTGGGCATCCCCCGCTTCGACGGCTGGCTGCCGGAGCTCAGAATCTTCGAGAAAAAACACCACACCTGGAGGCACATCGGAGGCACGGACGTTCACGCCCAGACCAGTTGGTCTCCGGACGGGACGAAACTGGCGTATTCCCGGGCACATCCGGGGATTAGCCTGAGCACAACGAACGACCTTTTTTTATTTGATTTTGCACGCAACCAAGAAATCCAACTTACCCGAAACCAGCGAAGTACCGACCCCGATTTTTCACCCGACGGGCGGAAAGTGGTTTTTGTGAAGCATTTTCCCGGATGCTCCAATTTAATGATTCTGGATTTACACTCCCGAAAGATTCACCGGCTTACCGATTTTCCGCTTCAGACGGAGGTTTTTTCACCGCGCTGGTCCCCAGATGGCAGAGAGATTGCCTTTTCTCTGGTCGATTCCAGCGGTCACCGGGTGGTAGCGGCTATTCGACCCGGCGGGGATTCGCTCCGCATTTTGCAGGATTCCGGCTATGATGCCCGTTCGCCGGAGTGGTCACCGGACGGAACGAAAATCGCCTACATCGACTATCGTTTCGGAACACCCAATCTTTTCGTCATGAATCGGGACGGTTCCAATTCCCGGGCGGTTACAAATGCCTTTGGTGGATTATTCAACCCAAATTGGAGTCCTGATGGAGAACGGATTTTTGCCACGGTTTTCGAAAAACGGGATTCCATTCAAATTGTGTCTCTCCCGGTTAACAGGCGGGTCAATCCTCATTTTGGCCCGCTGAGCATTCCCTGGACGTGGCAGAATCGGACGTTTCAGCGCTTTCCGCCGCCGCGGGAATCCGTAACCCTATCGAAAACCAGGGCCTACCACTCATCCCAATATTTGCAATCTTTGATCTGGGTTCCGCTCATTCAGCAAGATGACCGCGGGTACGAGGGCGGATTTATTCATCTTCTGGCCGATCCATTGGACAAACAGTTCTTGGAAAGTTTCTTAGCGGTCGGAGACAAGCGTGTTTCTGCAAATTTTTTGTACATCAACACCCAGCATTTGCCCACGGTTTCGGTCGCAATTGGTCAGAATTATTTGAATCGTGGAAATTATTTGGGGCAATCCGGTCTGAAGCTCTGGGATCGCCGGCGTGGATTACAGGTACAGGCTGTTCTCCCTTTTTCTCTTGGCAAAAATCTGCTCTCGATTCATCAAATTGGGGTACAGGCTGATTTTCAGCGAATTGAACCCATGGCCCCGGAGAAATTTTCCGCGCTTGCCCAGCGGCTACGGCCATTTTCCGGGAATGTTCATTCGCTGGGAATATTTTACGCCTACCGCTATCAGAAACCTGATTTGGGAAATGACATTCATCCCACCACCGGCCTGCAATTCGCTGCTTCTTACCAGTGGGCAGATCGGCTTATCGGCAGTCGGTTGCAGTACCACGAGTTTCGGAGCCAACTTGCCGGGCATTTGCAATTACCCTTTCGTCGTGACGTTTTGGCAGCCCGGTTGGGCGGTTTCTGGCATCAGGGCGCTTGGATGCCCCAAGCTCCGCCGCGGGTGCCCGCCAATTTTGTAAGAGCTCTTACCACTACGCTGGAAGGTACCCGGCAGCTAAGGGGAACGCTGGAATACCGAATGCAACTGATTCGAAATCTTCGGCTGTATTTTCTACGACTGCTCTATTTTGAGCGATTTGCCGTAGCCTTTTTTGCGGATGCTGGCCGCGTTTGGGGCGAAAATACGGGAAGTTTTCTGGGAAAGCAGACGCAAAATTTCAATCAAT
>CAZMRE010000222.1:0-3817 GCA_964568545.1 uncultured Deferribacteres bacterium
ACCTGCACGGTTCCGCAAATTCAGCGCTACCGCGCCCGCATTTCCGGCCCCCTTCTGGATCGGATTGACATTCACGTGGAAGTCCCTGCCGTTGCGTACAAGGAACTAGCCGGCAAACCCACCGGCGAGGCATCCGCAGAAATCCGTGAACGCGTCATGCGAGCCCGACAGGTGCAATTGGAGCGCTTTAAACACCGAAAAAATATGTTTTGCAACGCCCACATGGGCTCCCGCGACATTCGGGAATTCTGCAAAATCGGCGAATCCAGTCAGGAGCTGATGCGTCTGGCCATTACTCGCCTGGGACTCTCCGCCCGTGCCTACGACCGGATTCTGAAAGTGGCCCGAACCATTGCCGATCTGGAAGGAAAACCGGATATCCAACCGCCTCACATCAGTGAAGCCATTCAGTACCGCACCCTGGACAGGGATTTTGTGATTACGATTTAGCGGATGGGCTTTTTCTCTGTGAAACTCCGTGCCTCTCTGTGACACTCTGTGTAACTAAAAAGACTAACACAGAGAACCTCAGAGAAAAATTGAGAGAACCACGGAGAAAAAATTCTCTTGGTTTTCTCTGTGGAACCGCCTTTCATCTCGGGAACATTTTCTTCATTTTTCAATAAAAATAAGCAAACCAAAACAGGACAGCAATGACAACCATTTTACTCATTCTTAAGCTGCAAAATCGAATTTTCTCAAACTGGCTTCGACGGGAATTCGCCGCCAAAACACTGGTCGAAATCGGATTTGGTATTTTTCTCCTGGGAGCCACGGCTGTTCGCTTCCACCAGGACATTGGCTTTGTCTGGGTGCACGCTTCCCCCAAAGAAGTGGCTTCAGTCATCCAAAACACCCTGTTTGGCATTTTTTTTCTTGCGGCTTTTTTCTTCCAATTAGCGTCCGTTAAGGCCATTCGCATCCCTTCGGGAGATGCCCTGTTGAGCCTTCCGCTTCACGAACGGAACATCTACCTTTTTCGAGCGAACGCTTTCCTGGCCCGAACCCTCCCCTGGTTTTTCACCGCTCTTTTTTTCTTGGGAATTGGCTGGGTGCGATTTCCAAACACACCCACTGCCTGGCATTTTCTTCAGGCACTCGCATTGGGAATTATTTTTATTCTCCTTGCTGAAGTCATCTGGGCGGGCGTGATGAGCGCTCAGTTGATTTTTTCAAAAACAGCCCTCCTGTTGCGCCGCTCGATTTTCCTTGGTTTTGAACTTTTCCTCTTTCTTGTCCTGGCTCTCTCCCGCCAGGCAAGTCTGTTCATTTTTCATCCGGATTTTCACTTCTCTCCCGCCTTTTTTGCGGGAACTATTTTGGCCGCAATCGCTCTTTTCCGGATAAACTATTTCCTTTTTGGAAAAATACTCCAACATGAAATTCACCTCCGGGACCGAAATCCCGCAAAATTGAAAGTCTTTTCTCGCGTGTCCGATGCCCTTTTCGCAATTTTCCCCCCTGCTCTGCGATCACTTGTCCAATTGACCGTTCGCACCCAATTTCGGACCAATCCCTTTTTCGTGGGACTTTTGTTCATCTTCGTCATTTTACTTCTCATCGGATTCGAAATCAGTCACACGGCGGTCGATTTCGTCAACAACACGCTTTTTGGCGTTCTCGTTCTCGAAATTACCCTGTCCGCGGCATTTTTTGGGAATCAGTTGGAAGCGCAGCAAGAAATTACCTTTTACAAAAGCCAGCCGCTGTCCTTCGGAAAGATCTGGTGGGCACATTTCCTGGGCATTCTGCTCATTTACGAAATGCTCACACTTCTCTATTTTGCTTTTCTCCTGATATTTTTTGGGAATCTGTCTATTCCCTTCTGGTCTGTGAACTTGCTCTTGCTTTTTCCGATTTTCCTCAGTATTTTACAAACAAATTTTTATCTGACACTTTTGCAAAATGTAAAAACCGGCGAATATTTGTACATCGCTTTTTGGGCAGTCAATTGGATTTTCTGGTTCGTGTTTCCATTCCTGCCGCTTTTTTTGCTGCTGGCGGGCGCATTTTCTGTCAAGCCGGCCCGAACGCTATTTGAACAGGTTGAAGAATCGTGGTAACGCTCAAACACATCACCAAAACATTTGGTAAATTCACTGCCGTAAGCGATCTCTCCCTGAACATTCCAAAGGGAGAAATCTACGGACTCATGGGAACCAACGGCTCGGGGAAAACCACCACTCTCAAGCTGATTGTAGGACTCTTGCAGCCGGACAGTGGCGAAATCCGGCTGAACGGCATCAATCGATTGGAACAGCCTGTGGAAGCGAGAAGGCGGCTGGGGTACGCCCCGGAAACGCCCTATTTGTACGATTACCTCTCCGGCGCCGATTACCTGAAGTTTGTGGGTCAAATTCGCGGTCTTAAAGGAAAAGCGCTTGCCCGGGATATTCAGGAATTATTTGATTTTTTTGATCTTAATAACGATGCGGATCAACTGATCCGCAATTATTCCTACGGGATGAAAAAGAAAATCTCCATGGCCTCGGCTCTGATTTCACATCCGGATTTTCTGATTCTGGATGAACCGATTGAGGGCCTGGATGTTTTTATGACTGCAAAACTGACGGGGCGATTGCAAAAGGCCAAAGAAGCCGGAAAAACAATTCTTTTGGCGTCACACGTGCTGCCTTTTGTTTCGGAGATTTGTGACCGCGTAGGAATTTTACACCAGGGCAAACTCGTGGCGGAAATCTCTCCGGATTCGGTTCCGCCCGAAGAAAAGGCACAGCAATTGGAAAAAATTTACAAAAAAGCCATTAGGGAAATTGCCGGGGATTCAGAACTTTCAAAAAGCTGATTTTTCAAGAATTAGGCAGCCGTTTTTTTTGCATCTTTGCGTCCTTGCGGTGAGTCATTTATTCGCGCATTCGCGGCATTTCTTTATTAGGAGAAGTCATGCAAAAGGTTGGTAAACAGGGATTTTTTCTCTGGCTCATTAAAAACATCAAAATTCTGCCCAAACTACTCAAACTCATCGGGAGGCTCATGAAAGACCCGCGGGTCAAATTCCTGCCCAAAGCGGCTCTGGTGGGATCCCTGGTTTATTTGATTTCCCCCATCGATCTTATTCCGGATTTTGTAGCACCGTTAGTGGGAGAATTGGACGACATCGCCGTTCTTTATTTTGCTTTGCGGTACTTTTTCGCCTCGATACCGCCTCAGGTTTTGCAAGAACACACTGAAGCCATTCAGAGGGGAGAGTAACATGTCGATTCTGGATGATAAGTGTCGGCCGGAAGTGCGGGAGAATCCCAAAAATTTCAAATTTTGCCCCCGCTGCGGATCGCCGCTGAAAAAAGAAAACCACCACGGGCGAATCCGGTTGGTTTGCCCGAATTGCGGATTCATTTTCTACCAGAATCCGGTGCCGGCGGCCGGGGTTATTTTGTTGCGGAATCACGACGTCCTTCTGGTCAAGCGCAAGTTTGAACCTCGGGCGGGCATGTGGTCGCTGCCGGCCGGTTTCATGGAATACGGCGAAACAGTGGAAGAAACCGCCGTGCGTGAGCTCAAGGAAGAAACCAATCTGGATGTCAAACTCAGGCGTCTCTTTGGCGTGTACACCGGCTGCGACGACCCACGAAATCAGGCTGTGCTTATCGTGTACGAGGGGACGATTGTGGGCGGCGAACTGAAACCGGGCGACGACGCTTCCGAGGTGCGCTTTTTCCCACTGGACGCTCTGCCCGAAGAAATTGCCTTTGAAGCCCACCGGAGGGTGTTAGAAGAATTAAGGCAAGAATAAGTAAAAAAGCTGTTGTTCGGTTTTTCAGTTTAAAAAAGTTCTTTGGTTCGTGCGTTTGCTCGTTCA
>CAZMRE010000223.1:0-3805 GCA_964568545.1 uncultured Deferribacteres bacterium
TTTTCAGCTTCAGCAGGTCTTTATTAATCTGATCACTAATGCTTCGCAGGCTATTCTATGCGAAAAACAATCGGGAACGATCACATTCACAACTCAATTGGCAGATAACTGCGTGGAAATAGTTGTTGAAGATGATGGGCCTGGCATTTCGCCTGATATCTTACCCAAAATTTTTGATCCCTTTTTCACAACCAAAGAAATAGGTAAGGGTACAGGGCTTGGGCTCTCTGTTTCATTCGGAATTGTTCATGAACATGATGGAAAAATTACGGTAAAAAGCGAACTGGGAAAGGGAACGGCTTTTATCCTGAGATTTCCGTATCTGGAAAACAGTATTCCACTCGAAGATAATCAAGAAAAAAAATCATCCGATTGGACAATAACAGGCAAGAAAATCCTGATTGTTGACGATGAAGAAGTAATCCTTTCCCTGTTGAAATTTATTTATGGTAAGAGAGGCAATCAGATTGAGGCCGCTGAAAATGGGAAAAAAGCTCTGGAGAAATTGAGAAGCGGTCCATTTGATCTGATTCTGGTCGATCTTCGGATGCCGGAGATGAACGGCGTACAATTTTTTGCGCATTTAAAAAAGCAATGGCCAGAATTGACCTCGCGGGTTATTTTCATGACGGGAGACGCAATTTCGGAACAAACACAGAAGTTCTTACATGAAAATAAATTACCCTATTTAATTAAACCGTTTGATGTGGACGATTTAAAAACCCTCATTTCAGAAGTTTTGTCGGAGAATTACTCATGAGCCAGCCCAGAAAAATGCTAATTGTGGATGATGAAACAATTATTCGGGATTTAATGAAGCGTTACTTTACACGCAAAAACTACATAGTTTCTGTTGCTTCCAATGCTCATGACGCGCTGATGCTTTTTCAAAAGGCAAAATTTGACATTGTTGTAACGGACATAAAAATGCCCGATTACGATGGCAAATGGCTTCTTAAACAGATTTTAAGTGAAGACCCGAATATGGCCGTTCTGATGATTACAGGCGTGGATGACACCAAAGAGGCGGTCGATTGCCTGCGGCTGGGGGCTTACGACTATATTATTAAGCCCTTCGACACGGAAGAAATCCGAATTGCCGTGGAACGCGCCCTGGAACGAAAATCCCTTTTGCTGCAGAAGCAAGAGTATCAGGAAAAATTGGAATCCAAGGTGCGCGAACGTACGCTGGAATTGCTGCGGGCTTACGAGGAAATCGAATCCACTTACCAGAAAACATTGGAGGCGCTCATTACGGCTCTGGATGTGCGCGAAAAAAGCACCGGCGGGCACTCTAAGCGGGTTGTGGAGTACACTCGGGTATTGGCAACCAAGCTGCATGTGCGGGGATCAGAACTGCTCGGTATTACACGGGGAGCTCTTCTGCACGATGTGGGCAAAATTGGTATCCCGGACAACGTTCTACTTAAACCCGGACCCTTGAATGATGAAGAATGGTCCGTAATGAGACAGCATACACTTATTGGTTATCACATGCTAAAGGGAATTAAGTTCTTAAAGCCATCTCTGGACGTTGTGCGTTATCACCACGAGCGCTGGGATGGTAGGGGATACCCCGAGGGACTGGCAGGAGAGAGAATTCCGTTAGGTGCCCGCATTTTTGCCGTTGCTGATACGTTTGATGCTATTACCAGCCATCGGGTTTACCAGGAGGCTCGTTCAATTGGGGAAGCACGCGCGATTATCAGAGCGGAAGCTGGCAAACAATTCGATCCGAAAATTGTGGCCACCTTTCAATCCATTCCAGACCGGGTGCTGGAAAGAATCATGCGATCCAGCAGCAAATTGGAGATTTCCGGCATCGTTCAGATTGTCCGGCAAACACTCAGTCAAATGCAGCCTTCGGAGAATTAACTGTTTTTCCTCAAGCCACAAAAATTAAAATGCCAAATCAAACACATTCCGCTTGCAAATAGCCGTTCAATTTCTTATTATTAAAGATAATTTGTTGATCGATTTTGTAGTGTGATTTGTCTTTTGGAGTCTTAATGTGGAAACCGATACGACTGTAGTTTCTTCCCAGGAAAGCCTGAAGAAGGAAGAAAATCGTCCCAAAACGTACACGCGTACCCATCTTATCCTGAGTCTTGTTGATTACGGCATCATGCTGATTTATTTTTTGGTGCTGATTTTTGGCAGAGGAAGCCTTTGGTTTGGAAAGGTGGCTGAAGGCATTGTCACTGCTTCCTACGGGAAATTGGTAGTTTTTGTGTTACTGGTGGGATTCGGAAATTGGCTGATCCTGTTTCCGCTTGAACTATACTCCGGATTCATCATGGAACACAAATACGGACTCTCCAATCAAACGTTTTTTCAGTGGATGTGGGAGGGCGCTAAAAGTGCCATAGTAGGGCTTTTAATTTTTTTGCCGCTCGTCATTTTGCTTTATTATTTTCTCAGAGAATTTCCGGTTTGGTGGTGGGTGCCGGTCGGAATCATAATTTTTTTCTTTTCGGTTCTTCTTGCGCAACTGGGACCAATTCTGATTTTTCCACTCTTTTACAAATTTCGCCCCCTTGAAAATGAGGAATTAAAGAAGAAAATCTTGGCACTTTGTAAAAAGGTTGGTGTGCAGGTGTCAGCCATTTTCTCATTCAATTTGAGCAAGACTACCAAAAAGGCAAATGCCGCTTTTACGGGTCTGGGAAAAACCAAGCGAATTATTTTGAGCGACACGCTTTTGGAAAAATTTACCCCGGATGAAATTGAGGTTGTTTTTGCGCACGAGCTGGGCCACTACAAACACGGCCACATCCGGAAAGGATTGGTTTTAAGCCTTTTTGTGATTTTTGCGGGCCTTTTTCTGACAGCCATTTTGTACCGGTGGGCCGTTGGGCAATTGGGCTACGTTTCTGTTGATCAGATTGAAGCCCTTCCACTGTTTTTTCTTCTATTCATGATTTACAATCTGATTGTGATGCCGATTCAAAACGCCGTCTCCCGGCATTTTGAGGTTCAGGCGGACACATTCGCATTAAATCTGACACAAAAACCAGCGGATTTTATTTCGGCAATGGAAAAGCTTTCAAAGCTGAATCTCAGTGACAAAGAACCCAATCCAGTCGTGGAATTTTTGTTCTACAGCCATCCGTCAATTAAAAAGCGCATTGCACTGGCGCAGAAGCAGGCTGACAATTAATTCAAGGTTTATCCGATAAGAAATGAAATTTTGATTTTCTGATTTGATTTAAAGTCTTTCCCGGCCGATAAAGAAATGGGGTGTCTTTAATTTGCAAGGCTGAAGCTCTTTTGTTCGTTTGAGATTAACAAAATCAAAAAGTACCTGAGGTTTAAATGATTCGAAAAGTTTTTTTACTTGTTTTGATGAGTATTTTCCTTTTAAACCCGGTTCTCACGGCCGACACCACAATCACCGATCGTGAAGCGCTTCATTTTGTACACGACACAAATTTGTTCCCCGTTCCAAAAGCACTTGAACCTCAGGTTAATTTTTGGGTGAATGTTTATTCGAAATATTCCCTGAATCAGCATGCGATTCACGATTCCCGCAATTTATCGGTTGTTTACGAGATTTTCGACATTCGTGATGTTGCGGGTGCGAGGAAAGTGAGTTACCGCACAATGCGGCGTTACGTTAGAAGGCGCGTGTCTCACTGGAAATCCGTTCTGCGACAATTAGCTTCTCACCGTACGAATTTCAATCATTTAACGGGCGATCAAAAAAAAGCCTTTGAGGCGTGGGGCGAAAAACGGGACCACAGTCTATATCGGGCGGCTTCCAGAAGAGTACGGGCGCAGCGGGGTCAAAAAGAGCGCTTCCGCA
>CAZMRE010000224.1:0-3799 GCA_964568545.1 uncultured Deferribacteres bacterium
GAATAATCTCAAAGCCAGCCTTCTATCTACCCCGTGCCTGCCAGAAGCGTGATTCCTAAAATGTGATCGAATGCACAAAACTATTCATCGGCTTCAAAGTTTCTCGGAAACCGTTTGGACAACAAATATTCCCGTCCATCCCACAGAACGGGAATCCCCCGGACAACACACATCACAACCACCACATAAACAATGAGTTGGCCAATCGCGCCAAATAAAACATCCAATCGATGAGGAATCAAAAAAAGACCCTCTGCAATTCCTTTGTGAAGAGCCAACAACGCTCCCAGGTAACAAAACACAATGACTTTGGAAACGCCGTAAATAGCACGACTCCAACGAGAGCTGGTGAGCGCCTTTGCCCAGGGTGTTTTCATCATTGTTTTTTCACCGAATGGCGTTTTCCCCTCGGCAAATGCCACGCTGCGCACGGTATCCACCATAAAACTGCGCGCAATCACAATCATGGGCACCCAGAATGTGATCATCCCGATGGCGGAGAAATAAATCCAGTAGACGTTTTCCACAATTCGATCACCGGCAATGTCCAGAAGGGCGCCAAAATCGGACGCCAAATTTAGTTTCCGGGCGATAACGCCATCCAGGGCATCCAGGTAAATCACTAAAATGGTTAGAAAAAAAGCCGCCGTGGCAAAATAAAAATTCATCTGGTAAAAAGCAATTGTCAAAAATGCCAGAAGTACTCTTCCGATTGTAATTGCATTTGCGGTCATGACAGGTTTCCCTGATTAATAACGTATTCTTTTTAATAATGAACAAAATATTATTGGGAAATGCAAGGTTTAAATGCGATTAAAAACCTCGTTTCCATCCTCCCAGGATTTGGCGCACCATTCCATTTTGAATTTGCTGCCGAATTAGCAAACATCTCCAAAATCTTTTTTTTAGAAAATGCCAATAATTTTTTACTTATCTATTGACAAAGCGATACAAATTTATTATATTTAGATTTGAATTTTTCATGGAATTCCGGAGTAGCTCAACCGGCAGAGCGGGTGGCTGTTAACCACTAGGTTGGGGGTTCGAGTCCCTCCTCCGGAGCAAAAGCAAGCCTCTTTTACAGGGGCTTTTTTATTTTACACGAAAGGAAAAAAATGAAACCAGACCCGACCATCGACATTCCCTATCAAAAATTTGTTCTGCCAAACGGTTTGACATTACTGGTTCACGAAGACCACAAGGCTCCTATTGTGGCCGTAAATATCTGGTATCACGTAGGCGCAAAAAACGAGAAACCCGGCAAAACAGGTTTTGCACACCTGTTTGAACACCTGATGTTTAACGGAAGCGAGCATTTCAACGATGATTATTTTCAGGCGATGGAACGCATTGGCGCCACCGATTTAAACGGCACCACCAATCACGATCGAACCAATTATTTTCAGAATGTACCCAGCTCGGCCGTGGATGTCGCACTCTGGATGGAATCCGATCGCATGGGCTACCTTCTGGGGGCGATCGATCAGGCCAAATTGGACGAGCAGCGTGGCGTGGTTCAGAATGAAAAACGCCAGGGTGAAAACCAACCTTACGGCAAGGTGGAAGAACTCATCACAAAAAGCACCTACCCGGCCGGGCACCCCTATTCCTGGACGGTGATTGGCTCGATGGAAGATTTGAATTCGGCTTCTCTGGAAGATGTACGCAGTTGGTTTCAAACGTATTACGGAGCGGCCAATGCCGTGCTGGTCATCGCCGGCGACATCCAAACAGAAACCGCTCGACAGAAAGTGGAAACCTATTTCGGCGATATCCCTTCAGGACCGCCGATCAACACTTACAAAAAATGGATTGCAAAGCGACACGGCATTCAGCGGCAGCGCATTCAGGATCGCGTGCCTCAGGCCAGAATCTACCAGGTGTGGAATATCCCGGAATACGGATCTGCCGATGGCGATTATCTCGACCTTGTCAGTGACATCCTGGCCTCAGGGAAAACGTCCCGCTTGTACAAACGATTGGTTTACGACGAACAAATTGCTACAAATGTTTACGCTTATGTGGATTTGCGGGAAATCGGCGGTCAATTCTCAGTGGTTACCACAGCGAAGCCGGGAATCGATTTGGCCCGAGTCGAGAACTCTCTAAATGAAGAGATTGCCCGATTTCTTACCGATGGCCCTACACCCGAAGAGCTGAAACGGGTTCAAAGCGGGTTTATGGCGCACTTTGTTCGGGGAATTGAACGAATCGGAGGCTTCGGGGGGAAGTCGGACATCCTGGCAAAAAATGAGGTTTTTACGGGAAATCCCGAGCACTACAAAATCACCCTGGAACGCGTCCGAAAAGCTACGACGCAAATTCTTCAAACGGTTGCCAAAACCTGGCTCTCTGATGGAATTTACATTCTGGAAGTGCACCCGTTTCCTGAATACAAAACGCTCAAAACCACAATCGACCGAAAACACCTTCCCGAACCGGACGACCCGCCGGAAGCAAAATTTCCCGAATTGCAGCAAACGGAGCTGCCAAACGGATTGAAAATTCTGTTTGCTGAACGGCATTCTGTTCCTATTGTAACGTTCAATTTGTTGGTTGACGCCGGCTATGCCGCCGATCAGTTTGCGCTGCCCGGAACGGCGAAACTGACAATGGACATGCTGGACGAAGGAACCAGGAATCGCTCATCCTTGCAGATCAGCGAAGAATTGGATTTGTTGGGGGCAGAGCTTCACTGCGGATCAAATCTGGATATGTCCAGTGTGGCACTTTCCGCTTTAAAGGAAAACTTGTCGGCTTCACTGGATATTTTTGCGGATATTATTCTTAATCCGATTTTCCCCGAGAGTGATTTCCAGCGACTCAAAAAGATTCAACTGGCAGCTATTCAACGGGAAAAAGTGACGCCTGTACAAATGGCGCTGCGTGTTTTTCCCAAACTTCTCTACGGAAGCAATCACGCCTACGGAAATCCTCTAACGGGTTCCGGGACCGAAGAATCCGTTTCAAAAATTTCCCGAGAAGACCTGATCACTTTTCATAAAACCTGGTTCAAACCGAATCACGCGACCCTTGTGGTTGTGGGTGACACCAGCTTAAAGGAGATTAGGCAGGCCATTCTGAATTTGTTCAAGGATTGGAAGCCAGGTGACGTTCCAGCCAAAAACATTCAGCCTGTCACATTGGGCAGACAATCATCGGTGTTTATTCTTGATCGACCCGAAGCCCTCCAATCCATTATCTTTGCCGGGCATGTAGCACCCCCGAAGGCCAATCCGGAGGAAATCGCTATTGAAACGATGAATAATATTCTCGGGGGCACATTTACCTCCCGGATAAATATGAACCTGCGCGAGGACAAACACTGGGCATACGGCGCCTTTACATTTTTGGTCGATGCCCGCGGACAGCGCCCTTTTATTGCCTACGCCCCCGTGCAAACCGACAAAACCAAACAGGCCATAGCAGAAATGGCAGGTGAAATCAGGGCAATTATTAGCAACAAACCCATTACGCAGGGGGAACTGGAGAAGGTTCGTAAAAAGCAAATTCTGGAGCTACCCGGTTCCTGGGAAACTATGACTGCCGTTGCGTCAGCCATCGCGCAAATCGTTCAATATCAACTGCCAATGGATTATTTTGCACACTATCCCAGGAAGGTGAAAGGACTTGATGTGGAGCAGGTAGAAGCGGCTGCCAAACATGTACTTCACCCCGAAAAATTGGTTTGGGTCGTTGTGGGCGATCGCGGGAAGATTGAACCGGAAATCAGGGAATTGGGTTTCTCCGAAATCCATTTTCTGGATGCCGACGGGAATGCAATCGCTTAGTGGGTCAT
>CAZMRE010000225.1:0-3788 GCA_964568545.1 uncultured Deferribacteres bacterium
TAATTAAGGATTTTTGGTTCGGTTCATTTTGAAACTGCAATTACTATTCAGTCATCGATCTCTCATGATTCAAAGCGCTGCAATCTCTAACTCAGTGAGGTTTTAGATGAAACAATTCCGACTCATTTTGGGATTTGTTTTCTTAATAACTGGAATAATTCCCGCTTTTTCGGAAACCCCAACGATTCAGGATTTAGTCGGTCTGAAATACCCGTCGGAGCTGGCTCTTTCTCCCAACGGATCATTTGTGGCGTTTACGATTCGCGAGGCCGATTTCCAGAAAAGCCGCTATTTCAGAAATATTTGGCGTGTTTCTACCCGACAGGGACACATTGAAAAGCTTACATTTGGAACCGATCAGAATCATTCGCCCCGATTTTCTCCGAATGGAAAAGTAATTGCTTTCCTTTCCAATCGAAGCTACATCAAGAATGGCACCCGCATCTCCAATCGCACGCAAATCTGGATTCTTCCTGAACGCGGGGACCCATGGCGATTGACGGATTCCCCGGAAAACGTGCAGTTTTTCCGCTGGGCGCCGGATGGGAAATCGATTGCGTTCATCGCTATAAAGGCGCTGCCGGACAGCGTAAGGCGGCTTCAAAAGGAGCAGCGTTCTCACGGATTCGATGCCGAAGTGGTTGGAAAACAAGAACGCCCGAATGAAATATGGTTGATTTCTCTTGTGGACAAATCTACTAAAAAATTAGCAACAGTCGATCCCGGTCTGAATTATCTCACCTTTTCACCGGATGGAAAAATGCTTGCCTTTACGACCAATTACACGGGGTCAGAAAACGATGCCCAAAAATATGATATTTTTCTCCTGAATATCCGGTCAGGGATAGTAAATCCGTTAACGGAATTTCCTGGTCCCGAAACGAGTCCGGCCTTTTCTCCTGACGGGAAATTTGTCGCCTACATCAGTCAAACCGTGCCCGATATTGAATTTGCTCAGGCAGATGTTTCTCTTATTTCTGTAAAGGGCGGAGCGCCAAAAAATCTTACGGCGAATTTTGATTACGCGATAAATGATTTTACATGGGATCCGCGTGGGAAAAGGATTTATTTCGAAACAGCAGTTCGAACGGCCTCTAATATTTTTTCAGTAGATGTTGCTTCTGGTACAATAGAGGGCGTACTAACGGGCACCAATTGTTTCTCGGATTTTCAAATTTCTGGCAATGGCAGGTATTGGGCATATCTTTCGGAAGACAGCCGCACCTTGCCGGAGATTACCTATTATAATGGAAAGAAAACCTTTCGATTATCCGATTTTTCAGACCAATTAAAGAATTTCTCGCTGGGCGAACAAAAGCTTATTCAGTGGAAAAGCGATCAATGGACAATCGAGGGACTTTTGGTCACACCGGTTGGGTATCAACAGGGAAAAGCTGTTCCGCTCATTGTGACGGTTCACGGCGGACCGTACGGACGCTTTCAGAATCGATTCCGGCAATATTATCAATTCCAGCTCTGGGCAAACCACGGCTATGCAGTTTTGGCACCCAATCCCCGGGGGAGCGAGGGCTACGGAGATAAATTCGGTCAGGCCAATCGCTACGATTTGGGGGGTGGCGATTACCGCGACATCATGCGGGGTGTGGATGCAGTGATTCAATCGGGAATTGCTGACAGCACACGACTGGGCGTGATTGGGGGCAGCTACGGGGGGTACATGACCAACTGGATTATTTCCCAAACGCAGCGATTCAAAGCGGCCGTTTCCATGTTTGGGATTTTCAGTCTCTTGACCGACTGGAGTAATTCGGTTCAGCCCAGTTGGGAGAAGATGTATTTTGGAAGCTACTACTGGGAAAATCTAGAACCCTATCTCAAACATTCTCCGGCCTTTTATGTGACCAAAATTCACACGCCGGTGCTCATTTTACACGGCAAAAATGATCAGATGACGTTTATCAGCAATTCAAAAGAGATGTATCAGGCGCTTCATATTCTGAAGCGTCCCGTGGAATTTGTGGTTTACCCGCGGGAGGGGCATGGCATTTCGCGTGAGCCCAATCACCGCGTAGATGTTTACCGACGCGCTCTGAAATGGTTCGATCAATATTTGAATCCCTAAAAAAATTATTTGAGAAAATTGAGTGGAAATTATTTACCGAAACATGTAGGTCGGATCAATATTAACGGTAACATTTGTAATGGAGGGAAATTTTTCGCTAAGAATTTCTTTTAGATTGGATTTCAATGCCTCAACTTTATCTGCTTGAAGTGGAAAACGCAGAACAATGTCAAAAATCAGGTGCTTCTCGGTGTCGGTTTTCTTGATCCAGATGTCGTTGTAGGAAAGAAGCGAATCATCGGCTTGAATGTAGGCATCCAAGAAGTTCCGCACGGCCTGAATTTGTTTATCTCTGAGATTAACTGGATCGGTGTGAATTGAAAGCGGGATATTCAGTTGTTTCGTAACCTCCTCTTCAATTTTTTCAACAAGTTCGTGTGCTTGCTGAAGAGAATATGCGTCTGAGATTTCGATGTGAAGAGTTGCTATTTTCATTCGCCCGTACTGATGCACTACGATGTCGTAAACACTCAGAACTTCATTAAATGACTGTACAATATTTTTTATCTTTGAAATAATTTCGGGGTCTGGAGAAGTACCCAGCAGGCAGTCGGATGATCGCTTGGCAATTTTAAATCCCATAAAAATAATAATGAAAGAGACGAGTACTCCGGCGTAGCCGTCGAGATACGGAAAATTGAATTTTCCAAGGATCATGGCAATGATGACCAAAATGGCTGCGATGGCATCGGTATGGTGGTGCCAGTAATCAGCTTCGAGGGCTGAAGACTGAATCATTCGGCCCAATTGCCGGGAAAACTGCGCAAGTCCTTCTTTGAGAAGCACGGTAACGAAAATTAGGCCAATTACCAGCCAACTGGCATGAATTGGTCGGGGGTGGAAAATGCGCATAAAAGCGGATTTGCCGACTTCGATCCCGGTTACGAGCAGCAAAGTGGCAATGATCAGCGTAGAGATTGCTTCCATTCGCCCGTGGCCAAAAGGGTGTTCTTTATCCGGCGGTTTGCGGGAAATGCGGAACCCGATCAGTACAATCACGGATGTGCTGATGTCGGAGAGGGTGTGGAAGGCATCGGCAATCAGAGCGATGCTGTGGGAAAGAAAACCAAAAACAATCTTAATGACAAAAATCACAAAGTTGAGAAAAATGCTTGTCCAGGCTTCCAGAAAGCCGTAGCGACTCCGAACGTCGTTTCGTTCAAGTTGGTCTTGATCTCTAATAAGTTTTTTGACAATAAATTTTGTGGCCAAATGAAACATTCTATTTGACGCTGTTTTTTTGGTTTTTTGCACATCTCTAATTTTGGGTAAAATATAACCATAAATCAATTAAAATGAAAGAAAAAAACACTTTTTTAAAGAAATATTCAGACGGGTACATCGGGAAAATTGGAGGAAAAGGAAATGGAAAAAGTAAAAATTGCTATTCTTGGATTTGGACATTTTGCTGAACAAACCATAATGCCGGCCATTCGCCGGACCAAAATAATGGAACTTGTTGCCATTCAAAAGCGAAATTTAAAAGAGGCGCAGGCCAGGGCAAAAAAATACGGGATTCCTTTTGCCTATGATTCGGAGGAAGAACTGTTGCAGAATCCCGAGGTGGAGGCGGTTTTTATCGCTTCTTCAAACAACCAACATTTGCCGCAAACAAGATTGGCGGCACAATTTGGAAAGCCTATCATGTGCGAGAAACCGATGGCTTTGACGGTGGACGAGGCTCGGGAAATGATCGACGTGTGCA
>CAZMRE010000226.1:0-3762 GCA_964568545.1 uncultured Deferribacteres bacterium
TGTGAACAAGCAAAGATTAAAAAAACACACCGCTTTGTTTTTTTACAAATCGCTCTCATCAATTTCAGCAATTTTCATAAAATGTTTAAGAAGCCCAATCTTCAAAGGTTTGTTCTTGTGTATTGGAATAGAAATGCGGATAATGGTTCCCTCCTTGACATAAATGTGATGGCTGCCATTAATTCTCCGCAATACCCAGCCTTTTCTTTCAAGCACTTTAGCGAATTCTTTTCCGGAAATGGCCTTCACACGGCTATCTCCATCACCTTATCTTTTCCCGTTAATTCAATGTCCTTTACATCAATTGACAAGCAGCCCTCAACGGCCTCATAAATATTACTCAAGAGCTCATCAAATGTATCGCCTTGAGTAGCACAGCCAGGAATCGAAGGAACTTCCGCCCAGTATCCTCCCTCCTCTGCTTCATGAATAATTACTTTTAGTTTCATAATTAGCACCTCGCGCTTATTTCGTCATCGCACAAGAATTAATTAACAAAGCCCATTCTTGTGAAAAGCCTGTTTTGATTGAAGCATCAATATCCCGTTTTATTCATGCTATAATCCAGAAACGAAATCAGAACTAAGTCATTTCCCCCTTCCCTGGTCAATTTCCTGAATGCGTTTCATGGCCACTTTTCCATAGTCGCTTCCGGCTCCCCGTTCCTTCACAATTTTCTGAAAAAGGGCTTTAGCCTTTTGTGGTTTGTTCAATTTCAAATACGCCAGACCCGCTTCGTATTCGGCGGTTACATCCCAGGGTAATTTTGTTGGCTTAGACAGGTAGCGTACCTTCAGAAACTCTGAAATCGCCCGCTCAAACTGCCCCATTTTAAAGTAGCTTTCGCCAATCCAGTATTGAATTTCAGCCTCAGTTTCAGAGTCCGCTTCGGGAAGCAATTCTTGAAAATAGCGAATAGCCTGATCGTATTCCTCCAATCGGACGTAATAGATTCCCATTTGAATTTTCTGATCAAAAACATCCGGCCCATTTGGAAACGCCTGAATGTACTGCCTCGACGCCCGCAAAGCGGAATCCCACATGCCCAGATCCGAATAAACTTTGATCAGATATTTCATCGTTGTTTTCTTGACATCCGCAGAAGGATTCGCTGTAAGAACTTTTTTAAACGCCGCCAATGCATTGTCGAACTGCTTTGACTTGTAGTAAAAATCCCCCAAATTTAAGTAGACCAGCGCCAATACCTTGCTGTGAGGATATTTCCGGGGCATGACCGTGAGAATTTTCAGCGCCTTTTCAGGTTTGTTGGTAACCAGATAAACCCGCCCCAAACCGTACTCGCCATAGGGACGCCATTTTGTCCGTTTAAATTTCCCCGTGAGAAGCTTGTAGTTTTTGGCCGCCCGGTCAAAATTTTTCTGCGAAACGTAGTAATTTCCGAACTCGTAATAAATTTGCCCCAAATACGAATCGATCCCCTTGTACGATTTCTCAAAGGATTTTAGTTCCTTTTTGGCCAAATTAATTTTTTCCAGATGAATCAGGCAAAGAATCTTTTTTGCATGAACATCCAGCAAATCAATCTCCGGTGGATTCTGTGCAAGTAAGGCATCGTATTGCTTGAGCGCCTGTTTGTAATCGCTGGCATTAAATAAAATAGTCGCAATTTTAAGTCTGGCCTTTTGGCGGGTTTCCTCCTTTTTGGCGGTTGACACAACTTGTTGATAAATTTCAAGAGCCTGCCGCGTATCGCCCGATTGGGTGGAAATATCAGCCATAATTTTCAGTGATTCCGCCACATGGCTTCCTGCGGGATTTTCAGCAATGTACCGGCGCAGTTTTCGGACAGCCTCATCCGCCTTGCCCTGCTTGTACAGGATGAATCCCTTCTTAAACAAGAGTTCACCCGTTTCATTCGGGTGAATTTTTTCAACCTGATCAAGCACCTGCAAGGCCTTGTCGTAATTTTTCAAATCAAAATACAGATTGGCCAATTCCGAAAGCGCACTGTCCGAATAATCCGTGTAGTAAAATTCCCGCTGAACGGTTTCGAACAATCCGAGTGCCTTTTTAAACTGCCTCTGGCCAGCCGTTAGCTTAGCCAATTGGTAAGTGGCGGATGCGATGAATCGACCATTTGGAAATTGCTTAATGTAGGCTTCGTATTTCGAAATCGCTGATTCCGCATTCTGCTGTTTCTGTTCCAATTCAGCCAGATTAAACAACGCCCGATCCGCCCAGCGTGATTTCGGATTCAATTTTATGGCTTTTTGAAAATAAACCTTTGCACGAGACAGAGAATCGGGCGGCACAGCCATTTTAGAATCGACGAGCGTTTTTCCAAGATAGAAGTAAATTTCGGGACGATTGGTACCCAGTGGGTAGGCTGTTACCAAATCCAAATATTCCTGATGTAATTGCAATGGCGTTAGCCCGTTGGAAGACAACCGAATCAATTGAAATTTTGCATCTGGGGCTTTCGGATGCGTGGAATAGCGGGTTAAAAAGCGCTGGTAAATGGATTTCGAACTATCGCGATAGGCCGTAACTTGTGAAGCAGAAGCATTTCGTTCGGAAAGGAGCTGGTAAGCGCGTCCCATGTAAAACAGGATTTCCTGTGAGTAATCCGGTGCGCTGTTTGTTTTCAAAATGAGATGTCCCAATGTAACCACATTTTTGTAGTCTTTCAATTGATTGTAATTCAGCTTGAACAGCGCATAGAGCGCATCTTCTTTTCCCTGACCAAGAAGAATCGTTCCCATTAAATTGGAGAGCTGTTTTACACTTCCCTGAAGGTCAGTGTTTTCAAAATCCTGGTACCATTTCAAGCGTTTCTCAACCTCAGGCAACCGGTTACTTCCGGGAAACGTTTTTGCAAACTGTTTGTACATCGACAGAGCCTGCGCATTTTGACCCAGCTTTTCCAGACACCGGGCCTTTCCAAAAGCAGCATCATCGGCAAAAGGACTTCTGGGGAAGGTTTGCAGAAATTTTTCATATTCCACCAGTGCCTGACCCGGAACATTCCGTTTCAATTCGTCAAGAGAAGCTAAACGGTACTCCATTAATTCATAATACGGGTCGTTTTTAAATCGTTTCAAAAAATCTACAATTGTTTCACGGGCAGAGGTTGTTTTTTTCAATTTAAGAAAATCGTTCAGCAAATGAAGATAGGCTGTCCGCGCAGATGTTTTTTCCTGCTCCGGAAGACTTTTCATGTCCGTAATTGTTTCCAAAAACCGAATGGCCCCTTCAAAATCAAGCATCTTTTCAGAGGAAAGCGCCGAGCCGAGCAGTGCCTGAATTTTCAGACTTGAATCGCGGGAGGCCGCAGCAACCTGCCTGTAATTTTGCAGCGCATCCGGAAAATCCTCTTGTACCAGAAAAGCCTTCGCCAGATAGAGCCGGGCACGAAGAGCATCCCCGCCCTTGGGTGCTGTCTGCAGTGCTCCTTCGAATTGACTGCGGGCATCAGTCCATTTTCCCATTTTTTCATCCAAAAGCCCCAGTTGCACGTTTGCTTTTGCCCGCCAATTCGCACCGATCTTTTGCGAAGAAGCTACTTTTTGATAGACCTCCTGTGCATCAGCAACCCGGCCCAATGCCTCCAGAACCTCCCCTTTTCTCAAAAGAGCCTTTGCCGTGATGTCCGGATTTTTCAATTCCGTAAGCGGATTCAAATAGCGAAGAGTGGTTACAAAATCACCCTTTTCATAAAAATAATTTGCGATATTCAGACGGGCCTGATTTTTCAAGTCGCTGTTCGGATATTCCTTAATGATTCGCACCCACAATTCATAG
>CAZMRE010000227.1:0-3755 GCA_964568545.1 uncultured Deferribacteres bacterium
ATTTAGGGGTGTGTTTTTTGGTAAAGCCACGCTGGCTTACGCTACCTTAACACCCTGTTCAATTTGTTCTTGCCTGTAAAGTGCTCTGTTAAGAGCATCTAGATAAGCGTTAGCGCTTCCCACAATAATGTCCGTACTGGCAGCTCGCCCGTTAAAAATGCCATCGGCAAATTCAATTTTTACAAATATTTCGCCGACGGCGTCTTTTCCGGATGTAACCGAACGAATCGAGTAATCGACCAGCTTTCCGTGAAAACCAGTAATTCGTTCCATTGTGCGATAAACGGCATCCACAGGGCCGTCCCCAACGGACGAATCCACAAATTTATCCTTTCCCTTAATCAGCTCAACGGTTGCCGTCGGAATTAAATTAATGCCAACGTGCACTTGCAGATTATTTAATTTGTAGTACTGGGGCACGCCGAAAATTTCATCATTTACAATGGCAATTAAATCTTCATTGTAAATATCTTTTTTCTTATCGGCCATTTTTATAAACAAACGGTAAGCTTTTTCCAGAGCGTCAGCATCGAGATGGTAGCCAAGTTCATCCAAACGCTGTTTTAGGGCGTGACGACCAGAATGCTTTCCGAGAACAATTTCGTTAGCCGGAATGCCGATCATTTGGGGCATCATAATTTCGTATGTCAGTGGATTTTTCAGCACGCCGTCCTGGTGAATGCCCGCCTCGTGGGCAAACGCATTTCGCCCCACAATGGCCTTATTTCTTGGAACGAAAATACCGGTCAGAGAGGTAAGCATCTTGCTACTTCGGTAGATTTCTTTCGTATTCACCTGGGTAGTGGCCTGGAAATGGGACTGCCTGGTTTTTAGTGCCATCACAATTTCCTCCAGAGAAGCGTTTCCGGCACGTTCCCCAATTCCATTGATGGTGCACTCCACCTGTTGAGCACCATTTTCAATGGCCGCAAGGGAATTCGCCACGGCCAGCCCCAAATCGTCATGGCAGTGCACGCTGATAATAACCTGGTCAATATTTGGAACGGATGTACGAATCTTTGCCACAAGCACTCCGAATTCCGAAGGAACGGCGTATCCCACGGTATCGGGAATATTGATGACGCTGGCACCCGCTTCAATAACCTTTGTCAGGACTTCGACCAAAAATTCCGGATCGGTGCGGGAGGCATCTTCTGCGGAAAACTCCACATCGTCGGTGTAGCTTTTGGCGAGTTTCACCGCCCGAACGGCATCCGCTACCACTTCTTCCCGGGACTTGTTCAACTTATATTTCAGATGAATGTCCGAGGTTGCAATGAATGTGTGAATACGCGGTTTATCAGCGTACATGATCGCTTCCCAAGCCCGATTAATGTCGACATCGTTTGCTCGGGCCAGGGCGGCAATCGTCACACCTTTAATCTCCTTCGAAATACGTTTGACCGCATCAAAATCTCCTTCGGATGCGATGGGAAAACCAGCCTCAATTACATCGACATTTAGCTTGGCAAGCTGCCTGGCCATTTGCATTTTCTCATCCATGTTCATGCTAGCGCCAGGTGATTGCTCGCCATCCCTCAGGGTTGTGTCAAAAATATAAATTCGCCTCATGAGTTATTCTCCTTTTTTTTATTTGCAATTACGAAAACGCTTTTTCCACAGGCACTTTATTTGATTTGGAAGAATTCATTCCTACCGCCGCCAGTTGATGTTTCAACAAATAGTAAGAAATGCTGTCCGTCAGTGCCTGCCAGCTTGCTTCAATAATGTTCTCGGACGCTCCTACTGTTGTCCACCGCGATTGGGAATCCTTTGATTCAATTAACACCCGAACTTTTGCCGATGTTCCGGAATTTTCGTTTAGTACGCGCACCTTGTAATCCGAAAGATGCATTTTTTTCAGATCTGGAAAGAATTTTTCCAGTGATTTCCGAAGGGCATTGTCAAGGGCATTCACAGGGCCATCCCCTTCGGCGGCCGTGTGTTCCAAAATGCCATTCACGCGCACTTTAATAGAGGCTTCCGAAACAGGAGTTTCGTTTGGGCGTTTTTCGATCACGACACGAAATCCTTCCAACTGAAAAAAATCCACCGGCTCACCAATTCCCCGCCGCAGGAGCAACTCGAACGACCCCTCGGCCGCTTCAAACTGGTAGCCATCATTTTCCAGATTTTTGATGGATTGAACAATTTCCGGCACGCGGTTTTCATGGGTATTCAGATCGATGGCCAATTCATTTGCTTTGTACAGAATATTGCTCCGCCCGGATAAATCCGAAACCAGAACACGCCGCTTGTTGCCCACACTTTCAGGCTCGAGATGCTCATATGTTCGCGCGTTCTTCATAACCGCACTCACGTGAATGCCTCCTTTGTGAGCAAACGCACTTCTCCCCACAAACGGTTGATTAGTTGCGTGGGAAACATTGGCAATTTCGCTGACGTACCGGGAAAGTTCTGTCAATTGCCGTAGGCTCTTATCAGGAACGCAGCGCAGTCCCATTTTTAGTTGAAGATTCGGAATAATGGAACACAGGTTCGCATTGCCACAGCGTTCGCCGTAGCCGTTGATGGTTCCCTGTACGTGAACACACCCCGCCTGAACCGCCGCTAATGAATTAGCGACGGCCAGATCGGAATCGTTATGCGCGTGAATTCCAAGGGGTGCAGGCAAAACCTTTTTAACAGCCATGATCGCCTGCATGATTTCTGAAGGCAGGGATCCTCCATTCGTATCGGCCAGAACAATGACATCTGCCCCTGCATTTCGAGCCGTTCGGAGCGTTCTGATGGCATACTCAGGATTATCCTTAAACCCATCAAAAAAATGCTCCGCATCGTAAATCACTTCACGACTATGACTTTTCAGATACGAAATAGTCTCATCAATAATTCTGAGATTTTCGTCCGGTGAAATTTTCAGCGCCTGTTCAACATGCAGGAGCCAGGATTTCCCGAAAATAGAAATAGCGGGTGTTTCCGCTTCCAAAAGCTCCCGAACGTTGGCATCTTTTTCCACCGGGCGGGCCGGATGATGCGTGCTTCCAAACGCAACGAGTCTGGCGTGTTGAAAAGAAATGTGTTTGGCCTTTTCAAAAAAGAGTCTGTCTTTGGGATTGGATCCCGGCCATCCTCCCTCAATGTAATCGATGCCAAAGGCATCCAGGCGTTGCGCAATCCTTATCTTGTCGTCCACAGAGAGCGAGATTTTTTCTCCCTGGGTTCCGTCACGAAGGGTCGTGTCGAAAATTTGAATTTTTTCTGCCATGCGAGCTTTACCTGATTTTAATTTTTTATTTATGAGTTCAGTCTAAAAAGGATTTCTCCCACCAATTTCACAAATTATCACGAATTGATTTTATTAAAGTTAATGGGACTGAAATTCGTGCAATTTGTGTAATTAGTGGTTTTTAGGATGTACTCATTTTTTATTTCGCCATTTATGCGGTGTAATCATTTTTTATCCTCTTGCAGCCAGCTCATCATCTTCCGCAATTCCTTACCAACTTTTTCAATGGGATGATCGGCCAGATTGCGCCGGAAGGCATTCAGCGATGGTTGATTAACCTTATTCTCCAGAATCCATTCTTTGGCAAACGAGCCGTCCTGGATCTCCGTCAAAATTTTTCGCATTTCCTTGCGAGTATCCTCCGTAATAATTCGGGAACCTCGAGAATATTCGCCGTACTCGGCTGTGTCACTGATTGAGTAATTCATTTTCTGAATGCCACCCTCGTAGATCAGATCCACAATGAGCTTCATTTCGTGGAGGCATTCAAAATAGGCAATTTCCG